>CAJCJI010000378.1 GCA_903970595.1 Verrucomicrobiota bacterium | reverse complement strand
CTTTGGGTTACTTTTCTTGCGCCAAGAAAAGTAACTCGCCGAAGGCGAAATAGGGAGGTGCGTCGCAAGGGAGGATACAGGCCGCGCGCAAGCGCGCGTGCAGAAGTTTCAAAGCGAGGCGATGGTCCCTCGATACGGCGCTACGCGCCTACTCGGGACGAACGGAGCTTGGTATTCGCTCGTAGGACAGCCCTGAATAGCCCGCACCTTCAAGCCCCCGAAAGCGACGCGCACCCAGGCTTCACGGACTTGGTTCCAGTCTGAGGCTCTGTGCCTCAATCGCCAGAAAACTCAAAACTCACCGCAAACCTCCCCTCTCCATCTTCGGCAAAAGCCCTGCCCAGGCACAACACCCCTGCCTGCGGCAGCATCGCCTTGGTGCAGTAAGGCAGCAGCGACTCCTCGCCGGTCTTGCCGTCGCGCAGCCAGGTGCCGTTGCGGCTGATGTCCTGGACGAACCAGCGCCCGGCGGCGTGCTCGAATAACAGATGCGTCGAGGAAATCCGCGACTCCGGGTCGTCCAGCCGCAGGACGCAGTCGCGGCCGCGGCCGACGAAGCAGGAAGCCTGTTCCGAGGCTACCCGCACGGTGCTGCCTCCATGCCGCAGCAGCAGTGCGGCGGCATGGCCTGCGCCGGCCTGCTGCTGGGTGACCAGCACGGTTTCGGTGGTGGTGGCTGCCTCTTGCCAGTCCAGGGTCCAGACGCTCACCGCGCCGATACCCTTGAGTTCGCGCATGCCGTAGCGCGAGCTCAGCAGGCGCAGCTCTGGGCACAGTTCATTCACCGCCTTTTCGGCCAGGAAAATCCGTCCCGGAGCCCCTTCCGTCAGCTTGTGCAGGCGCGCGGCGAAGTTCACGGTCTGGCCCTGCGCATCCGGGTGTCCCTGGGTTTCGCGGAATTCCACTTCGCCCGGGTGAAAGCCGGCGTACAACTGCAGGCCGGCCGCCGCCGCCTGCTGCTGGGCCGCGATGGCAACGCGCGCCGCGGCATTGACCGCGTCCCGTTCAAAAACCGCGAGCACGTCGTCGCCATAGGATTTGATGAAATCGCCGCCGTGCTGGCGCGCGCAGGCGATGATCCCGTCCAGCAGGTGGCGGATGCGGCGTCCGGCCGCGGCATCGCCGAGCTTGTTGCGCAGGCTCACCGTTCCAGCGATGTCCACGATCAGCGCCGTGCCCTGGCGGTTGCCCACGCCGGGCGCCATGCCGAATTGAGGCGAAAGCAGCACGGTCGACTTGGCCTGCACGATCTCCACCGGGGACACTAGGCGATAGCCGTAACCGTGGACGGTCCGGATGACGTCGTGTTCGCCGTCGCGCAGGACTTCGCGCACGCGGCTCACGCACTTCTTCAACACACTCTCGCTGACGATGCGGCCCGGCCAGACCGCCTCGAGCAATTCGTCGTGGCCGACCACTTCGCCGGCGCGCAACAGCAGCAGGCGCAATACTTCCAGAGGCTTGCGCTCGAGTGCAACCACCTCGCCGGCGACGCTCAACTCGAGCGTACGCTCGTCGAATTGCGCATTGGCGAACCTCCAGCAGGCCGCCCCGGTATCCTGTGGCACGTCGCTTGACTCCCCTGAGCTGCTTGCAGCATAGCTCAGGCATTTGGCGGAGTTAAGCCTGAAATCCGCCCCCCACAGGCAATTCCGGCCCTGCGCTCACCCCCCAAATGAGGTGTGCCCGCTCCGGTTTCCTCCGATGCTTCGCGCGATGCCGGCTACAGCTGGGCCGCATGCCGTCCCAATACGATCAGGGGTGCCTGTGTCCCGGCCTTGGCGGCGGGCGCAGACTTTGCCTGCCTTGAATCCGAACGGACACGTTTGGATGCCTTACGAAAAGGTGAAAAAAGGTGGATTTTGCGGGCGGATTGCCACTCCAGGTCCCAGGATTTACGCAATCCCGGCGTTTTCAAGTGCGTTTGGGGCATCGTGCCCCAAAAAGCCGGGCGACCGGCGCGCACCCCTCCCGGCCTGGATAAACTAGGCACCTTCGCAATCGATGGTGCCCGCCGGTGGACCTGCTCAAGGAATTCGTGTCGCTGCTGGCCTTGCTCAACCCGATCGGCGCGATTCCCTTCTTTCTGGGCCTGACGGCGTCGCAGAGCCGGCCGGAGAAGCGCCACACCATCCGCATCGCCTCCTTCTCGGTCGCCGTGGTGCTGGCGGTGGCGGCCACCGCGGGCGAGCGGATCATCCACTTCTTCGGCATCAGCGTCGGTTCGCTGCAGGTGGGCGGCGGCATCGTCATGCTGCTGATGGCCATTGCCATGGTCAACGCCCAGGCCGGCAACACGCGTTCCACCACGGAGGAGCGGGACGAGGCCGAGCAGAAGGACAACATCGCCGTGGTGCCCCTGGCGATCCCGCTGATGGCCGGCCCCGGCACCATCAGCGCCATGATCATCTACGCCGGCAAGGTCAGCGGCTGGCTGGAGATGGGCGCCCTGATCGGCATCGGCGCGGCGCTGGGCTGCGTCACCCTGGTCGCCCTGAGCCTGGCCGACCCCATCGCCAACTGGATCGGCCGCACCGGCATCAACATCACCACCCGGCTGATGGGCCTGATCCTGTCGGCGCTGGCGGTGGAGTTCATCGTCAACGGCCTGAAGGCCCTGCTGCCGGGGCTGGGGCCGCAGAGTTGATTCAGCGCAACTAGTACCCGGAATCGGGCACCAGGTTCAGCGAAACCGCGAAGTCCATCGCGCAGGGCGCCCCGCCGCACTGGGCTGGCCGGTATTTTTCTCGCATGAACACCGCCGCCAGATAGTTTGCGATCCCCTCATCGGGTTCGAAGTTGCCGTGTATGCCGTTGGCGCCGACTTTTCTGATGGCGATCGAGTGCGCCACGCCATGCTCATCCACGGGCACCACGATGAAGTAGCGCCCCACGGTGCCGCGCCGGCCGCCATGGCTTTGCGCAAACTTATTATGGAGGCCGATGGTTTGCTGGTACAGATTCAGCAGGCCGTTCTCGGGAAACGGCGGATCGTCATTGCTCCCCAGGTTCTGATACCAGGACCGGTAGACGCTCTTCTGCTCCTCGCTCAATTCTTCGAAGCGCTTGTCCACCGGAAGCGGTGCCGCTCCCACGATCGCGAACACTTCCGAGCCGCCGTACTCGGGATCTTTCAATGCATGAGGATCGGGCCCCGCGACGGGGGCAGAATCGGCGGCGGCGGCTGGCGGGCTTGCTGCAGGGTCTCCCGCATTGGTCGCGCAGGCGCCGAGCGCGAGCACCGGGAGGATCATGCATACGTTCGGGAAGCGAATCATGGTTTACTCCCTACTGTCATTTTGAACAGTCGTAATGGCTTTGATCGTAGCACCAAGGGTGGCACTCGCCAATCAAAGCGCCACCGCGTCGAATTCCGCGAACATCTGGCTGCATTCCTTCAAGCGGGCCAGCGGGGTGTAATCGCAGGCCGCGCCGAACTCCTCCCACAGCGCCTGCACCGCCGGATTGGCGTGCGCCCTGGCGATGGCCTCGGCCGAGCGCCACTCAAATACTTCCACGATGCTGCCGTCGCCGGCGCGCATGGCGTAGCCGGGGCGGTCGGTGATCAAGCCTTCGGCCCCGAGCACCTGCAGGTGTTTTTTCACCGCGGCCAGCAGCTGCGCGTCCTGGCCAGGCTTGGGGGTGTAGGCAACGATGACGAAGCGGCCCATGGCGGCTCCTGCTTGCGGGGTGCCCGGCCAGGATACCTGCAAGGCTCGTACGGTTCACCTTTGCGCGGCGCGGAGCCGCGTACATGAGCCGATCCGGCGCGCGTTTCCGTCTTGATGATAGTGACATGCCTGCTTGGGCCTTGGTTGATCCACTTCGGACACCCCTGGCCGCAAGCGATCCGAAGCGAACGGAGACCAGCGACTCAATGCTTCCCTATCATCCAGCCCAGCTTGAAGTGAAGGCGGCGGAGCCGTGCGGAAAATGGCTGCGAGCGGGGCCCGAACCGGGTGATCCGGCCCGCGCCGCAACCAGTACGCAGGAAGAATCCTGCCTTGCAGCGAGCCCGGAATGGCCGGGTACCGGCGACTCGCATCTCGATGTCGAAGCGGCGCCTCGAATTCATACGCTCGCGTGGAGATGAGGCGTATTGCCGCAGTGGGGCCGACGCGAGGAAGTCCCGCGGAGTCCCCGCCCTCCAAGATTGCGGCTTGATGACCGGGATTCCGCAAGAATTGCGCCCGCAACCAGACCTCAGGATTCGGCCAGCGCGCGGAGCGCCTGCAAGCCCGCTTCGAAGTGCCGGCCGAGCATGCGGTCCATGTCCAGGAAAATGCCCATGACCTTGGCCATGAACGGCTGGCTGCCCTGCATCGACCAAGTGAGCCGGGTGGCGCCGGTGCGGGCTTCGAGAATGAATTCGTTGATGTTCTGTGCCTTGAAGGGCTTCACGAAATCCACCGTCACGGTGATCCTGGACGGCGCCGCCGCATCGGTGATCGCCATGCGGCCGCTACCGGCGTGGCCGCTGCTGGTCCACTCCGAAAATGCGCCGGGACCCTTTTCGGGGCCGCCGTAGCTGCGCTGCATGGTCGGGTCCATCCGGTCCTGCGGCGCCCAGGACGGCCAGTGGTGGAAATCCTCGATCACGGCGTAGATGCGCTCCGGCGGCGCCTTGATCTCCAGGGCGCGGCGGATGGTGATGCTGTCCGGCCGGGTGGCGGCGAAGATCAGGAGTGCGATCAGCAGCGCGATCAGGATGATGGCGATGGTCATGGCGGGCTATCCCTTGGCTTGGAAAGAGCGTAGCGGGAAATCCGGCCGCGCGCTGCAGCGTCTGCCGCGCTACATTCCGGCCGGCCGCCGCGGCCGCTGCTTCGCCGATACCATCTTGACCACGGTGCTCAGCGCCGGAGCCGCGGCGAGCGCCGCCGCGCGCGGCAACGCCGCCTGCGCGATCAGCGCGGCGACCGCCGGGCTGTCGAGGTCCGAAGGCTGCCCGAGCCGGATGCTCCTGACCTGCTTGCCCGCGCCTTCGAGCAAGCCCTGTGGATCGTCCAGGCCCGCGCCGTGCAGGAAGAACAGCGTGACCCACTTGGGATAGCCGGCCACGGAAATGAAGGAATCGCGGGTACGGTCGGTGGGGCTGATGCCGAAGACCAGGGCGTTGTAGTTGTCGAAGACCAGTTCGTACCCGCGCGGAAATTTGGCGCGCAGCCGGGCGCGGGCTTGGCGCAGCTGCGCCTCGATGGCCGGGGTGTATTTGGCGAGGGAGATGGCGATTTGGGCTTCGGTGGATTTGGTGCTCATTGCGGAGGACGATTCAGTGGTGCGTAAGGCGGCCCGTGGCCGCCGAGACTGTTGCGCTCTGCGCCATGGCGGCCATGGGCCGCCCTACTACTTTGGCTCAGGTGT
>CAJCJI010000377.1 GCA_903970595.1 Verrucomicrobiota bacterium | reverse complement strand
CCCCTCCCCCTCTCCCGCAAGCGGGAGAGGGGAACAGCTAAGGGGACAGCTACAAGTGCAGCCGCTGCAACCACCTCAGCCAATGCCTGCTCAACCACTTCAGCCTCGGCGTCAGCAGCGTACGCCGATAAGCATCCGCCGCCATCTTGATGGCCTCCACCTGCGTGGGATAAGCATGGATCACCCGGCCCAGCTCGCGCAGGCCGATCCCGGAGGTGATCGCCAGAGAAAGTCCATTGATCATCTCGCCGGCGTGGCGGGCGACCACCGTGGCGCCGAGAATGCGGTCGGTGCCCTGCTTGACGTGGATCTTCAGGAATCCGTTCTCGTCGCCATCCGTCACGGCGCGGAAGACGTCGTGCATCAGGATGGTGAAGGTATTCACGGAGATGCCCTGCTGCTGCGCCTCCCGCACGTAGAGCCCCACGTGGGCGATCTCCGGGTCGGTGTAGGTGCACCAGGGAATGGTCAGCGCGCTCAGCCGGGCGCGGCCCAGGAACAGCGCGTTCTTCACCGCGATGTGCGCCGAGGCTTCGGCGGTGTGGGTGAACTTGTGGCGCAGGCAGACATCGCCGGCCGCATAGATCCGCGCATTGCTGGTGCGCAGGAAGTCATCGACCAAAATGCCCCCCTCCAGGTTATAGCAGACCCCGGCGGCTTCCAGGTCCAGGCCTTCGACGTTGGGAGACCGGCCGATGCCCACCACGATTTCGTCCACGCGAACGGTGTCCAGGTTGCCGTCGTTGGTCAGCAGCGCCACCTTCTCCCCGGCTTCCGTGCGCACTTCGGCCACGGTGGTATTGAGGTGGATCTGCACCCCGTCCCGGGCCAGCGCATCGGAAAGGATCTGCGCGGCGTCGCGCTCTTCCATGGGCAGGAAGGTCGGGTCGTTCTGGGCGACGATGACCTGCGCCCCCAGGCGGCAAAAAGCCTGCGCCAGCTCGCAGCCCAGCGGGCCGCCGCCGATCACCAGCACGCGGCGCGGGCACCGGCCCAGGTCGAACACATTCTCGTTGGTCAGGTAGCCGGCCTCGGCCAGCCCGGGGATCGCCGGGGTCAGCGGCCGCGAGCCGGTGGCGATCAGCGCCCTCCTGAAGCGCAGCGCCGCGCCGGCCACGCTGAGCCCGTCGCGGCCGGTGAAACGCGCCTCGCCGAAATACACGTCTACCCCTGCTTCTTCCAGGCGGCGCGCGGAGTCGGCCCGGCCCAGGCGGGCCTTGAGGCGCCGCATGCGCTGCATCATGGCCGTAAAGCCGATGCCGATGCTTCCCGGCACCTGCCCGCCGAAATGCTCCGCGTCGCGCATTTCGGCGTAGAGCCGCGCGGTGCGGATGATCGCCTTGGAGGGCACGCAGCCCACGTTCAGGCTGCTGCCGCCGATGAGATTGCGCTCGATCAGCGCCACCTTGGCGCCCAGCGCCGCCGCCTGGCGCACCGCATACAAGCCGCCGGGGCCGGCGCCGATCACCACCAGGTCATAGCGGCCTGCCGGCGTGGGGTTGCGCCAGTCGGCCGGGCGCACGCTGTCCACCAGCGCGCGCCGGAAGCGGTCGTCGTTGAGCGCCGCCGTGTGTGCCGTATCGTCCGGTACCGCGGGATCGGTCATGACAGCCAGCCGCCGGTAAACCCGGCTCCGCGCAAGCCCGTAACGATATGAGGGCAGCGCCGCATCAGCTTCCAGATCAGCCGCGAGCGATGGTTCTCGATCATCATGACCATGATCCCTTGGTCCAGCCCGTAGAGCCCTTCCGAAACCCAGCCGCAGGCGCCTTCGCCGGAGAGCATGGGGTTGAAGCTGCTCGGCAGCCTTGAGTCCTGGATCATCGGCGCATAGTCCGCGCAGAAATGGCGCAAGGCGGACAAGGCCAGGTCCGGCGCGAAGGGCACGCTGGCCAGCGCGGCGCAGGGGCTGATGGTGCCGTCGTCCGGCCCATACGGCACGCCGCGCGCGGCATAACCGAAGAGGCTGCGCTTGCGGCCGTCGATGCCCAATACCTTGAAGCCCGGCCCGTCGCAGGCCGTGATGCCCCAGCAGTTCTTGCCGTAGGCCTTGTATCCGCGCGGGTTGCGCCGCGCGTATTCGCGCTGCACCTGGGTGGCGCGCCGGCTGTTTTCAAAGTAGTCGCTGCGCTTGTCGCGCATGAAGCCGTCGCGGATGCCTTCGAAGTCGATCCAGGCCTGCGAGTAGTGGTGGATGAACAGCGGCCCGGCATAGAGCAGCTCGTAGTCGTAGATGTTTTCCCACTGGTAGGTCGCGGTCCATGCCGTATAGCAATCCGGCGGCAGCGGATGCTGCGGCGAGGCCAGGCCCAGTATGTAGAGGATGGTGGCCTCGCTATAGCCTTCCCAGCCGTAGTGCAAAAATCCGCTCTCCGGCCGCCAGCCCTGGCGCACGGTCGCTTCGCCGCCGCGCGCCCATTGCCAGTCGATGCGCTGGTAGAACGCATCGGCACGCTCGCGGATCTCGCTTTCACCGGGCGCGGCCCCGTCGAAATAAACACCGGCGGTGAGCACGCCGGCCAGCAGCAGCGTGGTATCGATCAAAGACAATTCCGATTGCCAGACCCGCGTCCCGCTCCGCATATCGAGGAAGTGGTAATAGAAGCCCATGTGCCCGGTGACGTCCGGCCGGTCGCTTTGCGCGCTGCCGCAAAAGAAGCGCAAGGTGACGAGCGTCCGCTCCGCCGCCTCCTCCCGCGTCATCCAGCCGCGCTCCACCGCCACCGGGTAACAGGAAAGCGCGAAGCCCACCACCGCAATGCTGGCCGGCGAGCCTGCCCGGCTGGTATCGGCCACCAGGCCGTTCGCGGGGTTGACGTACTGCAGAAAGTAGCCGAAGGCCGCGCGCTGGAAACGGTCCAGCAGGGCGTCGTCGGATTCGGTAAAGGGCTCAGCCACCTGGGTGCACGGCAAAGCGCAAGGTAATGGCCGCCACGGAGAGCGGCGGCATATTCACATCGAAGCTGAGCATGCCGCCGTCGAAGTCAAACGGCTGCGGCTCCGGCGTGCACTGCGAAGCGGCATCGAGCTCGGCGAGGTCCGCCGCGCTCAGGTACTCCGGAGATCCCCTCTCCAGCCAGCGGCGCTTGGCGTTGGCATGGTCCGCATCGATCCGCCGTATGCTGGCCTCGGCCGGATGCCGTGCCCGGGCCAGGCTGATGCGCACCGTCTCCGCGGCGACGGGATGGCGCGGCAAGGCGAAGTTGGTGAGCAGCACGGTCACGGCGTCCGCCCCGCGCACCACCCAGGCATCGACAGTGGCATGCGCGCCTTCCACCGCAAGGAGTTCGCTGCCGAGCGCGTGCAGCAACTCGAAGCCGCGATAAGCGGGCTTGGCGATGCCATACAGGTTCAGCAGGCCAAAGCCGCCGTGAAACGGCACCGAGGGGAAGTAGTTTTCCTCGAAGATGTCGGAGATCGTCCAATAGCTGTAGCCCTGCACCAGGCCAATGGCTTCCATGATGGTCTTGACGATGAAGGCCGCGGCATAGGGCTCGTCATGCATGGGGTCGCGCGGGTTGGAAGAGGTGGACCACTCGGTGTAATACACCGGCAGCGCGCCCGCCTGCCGGCGCACTTCGCGTGTTTCCTCGCGCAGCACGCTGCGGCGGCTCGCGGCAAGCTGCGCCTCGGTGTCGTCTCCGGGCATGCCGAAGGAGTCGGTTGGATAGTGATGCGTGCTGATGAAGTCCACCGGCAATCGGCTCTTGCCGCAAAAGCCGATAAAGTCCTCGATCCAGGCGTTGTCCGCGGTCGCCGGGCCTCCCACCTGCAGCGCGCCGTCCACCGACTTGATCGCCTCCGCGGTGTAACGATAAAGCTCGAAATACTCCTCTTGCTTGCCGCTGCCGAAAGCATCCAGGTTCGGCTCGTTCCACACTTCGAACAGCCATAGCCGGACCTCGGCCAGGCCATAGCGCGCGATCCAGTGCTCGACCAGCTTGCGGATCAGCGTCGCCCACCGGGCATAGTCCTTGGGCGGGGTGACGTTGGCGCGATAGTGGAACACCGTCTTGTCGCCCGAGGCGAGCGCCGTGGGCATGAAGCTCAGCTCCACCAACGGCTTCATGCCGATCGACAGCAGGAAATCGAAAATCCGGTCCGCATTGAAGAACGAATAAAACTCGGTGTCGCCTTCCACGATGAATGTGCCCATGTCGTCGCACAACAGGCCGTGAAAGCGCACATGGCCAAAGCCGAGTTCGCTCCGCGCGCGCCGCATCTGCGCCTGCCAGTCCGCCCGCAAGGCCAAGGGCGCGTGGCCGCTGCCGACGGTGTGTTCCCAGAAATGCGGCAGGGCGGCGGCTGGGCCAACCAGGTCGCTACTGAATGTTGCAGCCATCAAGCATGCACCTTGCCCACGGGGTTTGTGGTCGCGGGATCATAGGACCGCAGCGCCGCCGGATGACGTGCGCTGGCGAACGGACAAGCAGCGGGCGCCATGCGCCATCCGGGGCAAAGCGCCGATGGAGCCAATGCGCGTCGCGCAGCCCGCTACCCCGCCTTCACCTGCGGCAGCAGCCGGTCAAACTCCCGCTTGACCACCGAATAGCACTCACAAGCCCGCAGCTCCAGCCGCGGCCGGTCGAGCACCGTGAAGGTGCCGTGATGGTAGGTGATCAGCCCATCCGCCTGCAGCGTGCCGGCGGCGTCCGTGACGCCCTCGCGGCGTACCCCCAGCATATTGGCGATCAAACCCTGCGTCATCATCAATTTGTTATCCGGCAGCCGGTCCAGGCCGAGCAGCAGCCAGCGGCACAGCT
>CAJCJI010000376.1 GCA_903970595.1 Verrucomicrobiota bacterium | reverse complement strand
GGTGGGGGCGGCGGCGGCAACATCTCGATCACCGCGATCATTTTCTTCGGCGGCGACTGGAATAGCGACGGCCGCACGTAGTGCAGCAGGTAGATGATCACCGCCACGTGGAAAATGATGGAGATGATCGCGCCCGGACCGAGCGTGAAGGTTTTTTTGCGCTTTTTCTTGACGATGGCGTTCACGGTACTCACTCCGGCCCCTTACGGCTGGGCCTGGGACATGAGCGAAACCTTGTAGAAGCCGGCGTTGGCCGCCATCTTCAGCAGATCCCTCACTTTGTCGAAAACCGCGCCCTTGTCGGCGCGGATGTACACCAGGTTGTCCGGATTGCCCAGGGCCAGCGCATGCAGCTGGCCCGGCAGCTGCTCCAGGGTCATCTGGTCGACGTGGCCGCCGCCGGTGTCGATGTAATAGTTGCCGTTCAGGTCGAACGACACGATCAGCGGATCGCGCGGCTTGCCCATTTCCTGCAGCGCGGCCTTGGGCAGGGTCACCGGCACCTGGGACAGCATCAAGGGCGCCGTCACCATGAAGATGATGAGCAGCACCAGCATGACGTCCACCAGGGGCGTGACGTTGATCGAGGCAATGGCTTCGCCCAGGTCTTCGCCGTCCTCGCTCGAGGAGGAACTCGGGGCAGCACTCATGGACATAGCGTCACCTTGCCGAATCCGGAGCTGCCGACGATGGCCATCAGGTCAACTACCCGGTCATAAATGGATTGCGGATCCGCGCACACGGTGACCAGTTCGTCCGGGGTCTTGTCCGCGATGGCGCGCAGCCGCGCCGGCAGGTCGGTATAGGCCACGCCTTCCTTGGGATCGTCGTTGTGCTGCAGGAAGTAGTTGCCCTGCAGGTCGAAGCTGACGCCCAATTTCTCCGGCGGCTTGTCCGGCTGGGACAGGCTGGGCTTAGGCAGGGTGATGGGCAGCTGGTTCATCATCAGCGGCATGGTGACCATGAAAATGATCAGCAGTACCAGCATGACGTCGACCAGCGGCGTGACGTTGATTTCCGCCACGGGCCCCAGCTCCCCTTCGTCTCCGCCCGAAGAGGATTTGACGCTCATGCCCATGGCTTAGGCCCTCGCGGCGGGAGCGAAGCGCTTGGCCAGGCGGCCGGAGTAAATGCCGATGACGGTATTCAGGCGGCCGACGTAACGGCCCAGGTTGGTGGCGAAGCTGTTGTACGCCATGATCGAGGGAATGGCCGCCGCCAGGCCGATGCCGGTGGCGATCAGCGCCTCGGCGATGCCGGGAGCCACCGTGGCCAGGCTGGTGTCGTGCGCCGCGGCGATGCCGGTGAAGGTGTTCATGATGCCCCACACCGTGCCGAACAGGCCGATGAAGGGGGCCGAGGAACCCACTGTGGCCAGGAACGGCAGGCGCTTGTTGATGCGCCGCGTTTCGTTGGACAGCTCCAGCCGCATGGCGCGCTCGATGCGGTCGCGCACTTCGTGCAGGGCTTCGTGTTCGTGCTCACCCGAGCCTTCTCGCCATTCCTGGTTGCCGGCGGCGATGATATTGGAGATCTGGTGCTTGTCGCTGTAGTTGATCATGTCCTCCAGCGTGCCGTCCTCCAGGGTGGTTTCGAGGCGGTTGACCGCGCTGAACGCTGCCAGGAAGGTGAACAGCTTTTCGAACATCACGGTCCAGCACCAGACCGAGAAGATCACCAGAATCACCAGGATCGCCTGCACCACCGGATCGGCCTTGGCCACCAGATGGTAGATGGACAGGTCGGCCGGGTTGATGGCCGAGACGGAATCCGCGGCGTCTGCCGCAATGTTGATCAAGGACACTGACACGAGTTTGGACTCCAAAAGTTGGGCACAAGCCGAGGGGGAACGCCTGGGAGGCTTTCAATATTTGTGCCGTATTGCCCCATTTGTCCCGCTGTGAAAGGGTCGAATAGTATCTAGCTGGCTGGCGCGAGGCAAGCCGATATTTACCTTATGTTTTGCGGGGCAGACCCGGAATCGGTGTTTGTGCTTCAAGCGAAAAGCCCGCGCAGGCCCTGCGCGACCCCGTCCACCGTCAGGCCGAACAGCGCGAAAACCTTGCCGGCGGGCGCCGACGCGCCGAAGTCGTCGACCCCCAGCACCACGCCCTGCGGGCCGGCCAACTCGCGCCACAAGGCGGTGACGCCGGCTTCCACTACCAGCCTGCGCTGCAGTGCAGCAGGCAAAACCTGCTGGCGATAGGCCGCATCCTGCTCCTGGAACAAATCCAGGCAGGGCATCGACACCACGCGCACCGCTCGGCCTTCCGCCGCCAGGGTGCGTGCCGCCTGCACCGCCAGGTCCAGCTCCGAGCCGGTGGCGATCACCACGGCCTCCGGCGCGCGCTCCGGCTCCGACAGGATGTAGCCGCCGCGGGCGGCCAGCGCCGCATGCGCATCGGCATGTTTCTGCGGCGCCAGGTTTTGCCGCGACAGGGCCAGCACCGAGGGACCGTCGGCGCGTTCCACCGCGACCTTCCAGGCAATGGCGGTCTCGAAAGCGTCGCCGGGACGCCACACGTGCAGGTGCGGAATCAGGCGCAGCGAGGACACATGCTCGACCGGCTGGTGGGTGGGGCCGTCCTCGCCCACGCCGATGGAATCGTGGGTGAAGACATAGATCACGCGCTGGCGCATCAGCGAGGCCATGCGCACAGCGTTGCGCGCATAGTCGGAAAACACCAGGAAGGTGCCGCCGAAGGGGATGAAGCCGCCATGCAGCACCACGCCGTTCATGGCGGCGCACATGCCGAATTCGCGCACGCCGTAGGACAGGTAATTGCCCTTGACCACGCCCGGGACGACCAGCTTGGCGCCGTGCCAGAAGGTGTTGTTGGACTCGGTCAGGTCGGCCGAACCACCGAGGAACTCGGGTAGCACCGGCGCGATGAGGTTGAGCACCGCCTCGGAGGATTTGCGCGTCGCCACCGGCTTGTCGGCGGCGGCGCCCTG
>CAJCJI010000375.1 GCA_903970595.1 Verrucomicrobiota bacterium | reverse complement strand
CGAGCGAGGCGGCGGCGGTTTCCGGATTACGATTTGGCTGAACAGCGTACGCATCCGGTGAAGACCACGGGGTGCTGAGCAGCGGCCGACGCGATCAGGCGGCCTGCGCTGCGGGATTTTGCGGGCGCCAGTTCCACGGCAGGAAGTCGGAGATCCGTTTAGCGGGATGATCCGGCAGCCGGGCGAGGACATCGGCGAGCCAAGCCTGCGGGTCGATGTCGTTGAGTTTTGCGGTTTCGATGAGTGTGTAGACCGCGGCGGCGCGGCGGCCACCTTCGTCGGATCCGGCGAAGGTCCAGTTATGGCGGCCGATGGCGATACCGCGCAGCGCCCGCTCGGCGGCGTTGTTGGAGATGCACAGGCGGCCATCGTCGAGGAAGCGCGTGAGCGCGGTCCAGCGCTTGAGACTGTAGTCGATCGCCTTGGCGGTCTCGTTCTTCGCGGAGAGCTTTGCGCGCTGTGCATGCAGCCAAGTCTTCAACGCGGCGACCAACGGTCGAGCGCGCTCATGGCGCACAGCGAGGCGCTCGTCAGTCGAGGCGCCGTTGATCTCGCGCTCGATCGCGAACAGCGCATCGATACGTTTGACGGCCTCGATGGCGATCGGCGCCTTCTTGAGCCGCGCCAGGTCGAAGAACTTGCGTCTGGCGTGCGCCCAGCACGCCGCCTCGATGATCGGCCCCGCCTTGCGACCGGCGTCATAGAGCCGGTTGAAGCCCGCATAGGCGTCCGCCTGCATCAGGCCGGCATAGCGCGCCAAGTGAAGCTGCGGATGCTCGCCACCGCGATCACGCGAGTAGAACAATGCTGCTGCTGGCGGATCATGCCCGCCGAAGGGCCGATCGTCCCGCACATAGGCCCACAGCCGTCCGGTCCGCGTCTTGCCCTTGGCCAGCACCGGCACGGTGGTGTCGTCGGCGTGGATGCGCTCGGCCGCGAAGACGTGGCCGTGGATTGCTTCGATCAGCGGCATCAGAGTTGCCGCCGCCGCGCCCACCCAATCGGCCAGCGTTGACACGTCGAGATCGATGCCCTCACGCGCATAGGCCGCGCTCTGCCGGTTGAGCGGCAGATGCAGGCCGTATTTGGAGAACAATACATGGGCCAGCAGCGCCGGCCCGGCGCGTCCCCGCGCGATCGGATGCGAGGGCGCCGGCGGCTGGGTGATGGCTTCGCAGCTGCGACAGGAGAACTTCTCGCGCACATGCTGGATCACCTTCCACTGCCGCGGCACCACCTCCAGCGTCTCGGTCACATCCTCGCCGAGCTTGTGCAGCTTGCCGCCGCAACATGGGCAGGCCGCCGGTGCCGGATAGACAATCCGCTCGCGCGGCAAATGATCGGGAAGCGGACGGCGCGCCGGCTTCTTGCGTTCAAAGCCTTGCACCTCGACCTTTTCGGTCGCCGCGGCGGCGGCCGCCATCTGTGCCACCGTCTCGGCCTCGGAGGCATCCTCTTCCAGGCCGGCGAGCGCAAGCTCAAGCTGCTCCAGCGCTACGCCCCGTTCCGAGGATTGGCCGAACCGCTCGTGGCGCAACTTAGCAATCGTGAACTTCATCTGCTCGATCAGCAGCGCCCGGGCGCGGGCTTCGGCCTCGGCATTGCGCGCCTTCACCTCTGCCGCAAGGCGTGCCGCGTGCTCCGCAATCAGCATCGCCTTCAAACTCGCAACGTCGTCGGGCAGCGAATCAGGCATCGGCGTCATGCCGCTATGGAATCACAAAACGCTCCTGTTGTGATCCCGTCACCGCAACGGCGAGTCATCATGCCGCGCTCAACCGGCCGCTTGCGGACGCCAGGTCTGTTGCGGCATCCGCCAGTCGATCCCTTCAAGCAGGTAGCCGAGTTGCGCCGGCGTGATCGTCACCACGCCGTCCGTCGGCGACGGCCAGATGAAGCGTCCGCGTTCCAGCCGCTTCGCGTACAGGCACAGGCCCTGGCCGTCGTGCCACAGGACCTTGATCAGTCCGCCACGCCGGCCGCGGAACACGAACAGATGTCCGCCATGCGGATCGCGCGCGAGCGCCTGCTGCACCAACAGCGCCAAGCCGTCAAAACCCTTGCGCATATCGGTGTGACCCGCCGCCAGCCAAACCCGCGCACCGCTCGGCACCGGGATCATCGCCGCCGCTCGCTCTTGGCCAACGCCGCGATCATCGTCTTGACGGTCGCACCATCGACCGGGCCGGCGATCCGCATCCGCGCCCCGGTAGCAAACTCGACCTCGATCGCTCCCGGTAGCGCCGGCAGTGCGGGCGCCGATGCTACTGCCGGATCATCCGCAACAACCACAGGTGAGAACACCGCTGCAGCCTGCGTCGGACCGCAGAGCTCCTGTCGCCAGCGGAACAACTGGCTGGCATGAATCCCAGCCTCCCGCGCCACCTCCGATGCCACCGCGCCTGGCGCAATCGCCGCCGCAACAATCCGTTCCTTCTCCGCCCGCGACCACCGACGGCGGCGCTGCACCGACGTGATCACCTCAACCTGCGTCTTCGTCATAGGACTAATCCTAGGATTAGCCCTATGACTTGCCCTGCGCTCTCACTCGCGCAAGGTGGCCTTCACCGGATGGGTACAGATAATCGGATTTTAATTCGCTGCACCGGTGCCGACCCATTTGGCCAAAGCCTCGCCATGGTGCCGTCTAGCGTGATCTGATCGATCCAGACGTTGATGAAGTCGAGCAGTGATTGATCGCCCCGATGCAACAGCACCGCGAGGTAGATCGGGTCGGTCGG
>CAJCJI010000374.1 GCA_903970595.1 Verrucomicrobiota bacterium | reverse complement strand
GCGCCAGGGCGGCGCGGCGGCGCTGGCCGGTGGAAAGCTTGCCGCAGGGACGGTGGCGCTGGACCTTGAGGCCGACCCGTTGCAGGGCCTGCGCCGGGTCGGCCGCGGCCTGCCCGTTGAGGGCACACCAGAACAGCAGGTTTTCTTCCGCGCTGAGCGCGGGATTGAGCCCGTTCTTGTGACCCAGCCAATGCCGCTGCTCCGCTTCAGGCTGGCCTTCGATGAAGCCGGACGCCGCCGGGCGCAGGCCGCACAGCACTTCCAGCAGGGAGGTCTTGCCGGCGCCGTTGCGGCCCTGGATGTGCAGGATCTCGCCGGCGGCCACCGCGAAGTCGAGCGCCTCGACGATGGTGCGATCGCCGCGGGCGACCGCGAGCTGGCGGACTTTCAAGACGGGACTGGACATGGGAGGGCGCATTTTAGGTGATTGTTGGTGCGCCGCAGGTAAAATGTGGTTTTGCCGGGATCCGAATAATTGTGAAGAGGCCCTTCCATTGAGCGCCCAACTGATTCACGGCAAGGCCGTCGCCGCGCAGGTGCAGGAGCGCGTGCGCCTGGGGGTGGAAGGCCGCCTCGCCGCGGGCAAGCGCGCCCCGGCCCTGGCCACGGTGCTGGTGGGTGCCGACCCGGCTTCGGAAATCTATGTGCGCAACAAGCGCCGCAGCTGCGAGGCGGTGGGCATCCGCTCGGCGCCGCGACA
Organism: Verrucomicrobiota bacterium; assembly: GCA_903970595.1. Lineage (GTDB taxonomy): Bacteria > Pseudomonadota > Gammaproteobacteria > Nevskiales > Nevskiaceae > Nevskia. Next base: position 4,654 of record CAJCJI010000374.1, on the reverse strand, counting down.
TTTTGAAGCCGACGTGAGCCAGGCCGAATTGATGGCCGAAATCGACCGGCTCAATGCCGACGAGGGCATCGACGGCATCCTGGTGCAGCTGCCGCTGCCTAAGCATATCGACAGCACCCAGGTGATCGAACGCATCCGCCCGGACAAGGATGTGGACGGCTTCCATCCCTACAATCTCGGCCGCCTGGCGCAGCGGCTGCCGGTGCTGCGCCCTTGCACGCCCTATGGTGTGATCGAGCTGCTCAAGTCCACGGGAGCCGACCTTTATGGCAAGCGCGCCCTGGTGGTCGGCGCCAGCAATCACGTTGGCCGGCCGATGGGCCTGGAGCTGCTGCTGGCCGGCTGCACCACCACCATCGCCCATCGCTTCACCCGCGACCTCGACCAGGAAGTGGCGCGCGCCGAGGTGCTGGTAGTGGCGGTCGGCAAACCGGGCTTCGTGCACGGCGAGTGGGTGCGGTCCGGCGCCATCGTCATCGACATCGGCATCAACCGCCTGGCGGACGGCAAGCTGACCGGCGATGTCGGCTTCGACCTGGCGCGCGAACGCGCCGCCTGGATCACGCCGGTACCGGGCGGTGTCGGGCCGATGACGGTGGCGATGCTGATGCAGAACACGCTGGAGGCCGCGGCAAGACGCGAGCCGGCCTGAAGCGGCGCGGCAGCGGCGGCTTCAAACCGCTCAACCGGTGTGCGTGCCTCCGGCCGCGATCAGGCCCTTCAGCACCAGCATGGAGTTGTAAAGCACGTAGTCCGATTCAGCCAGGGCGGCGGGATCCTCGGGCTTGGGCTCGGGCCCGGCTGGCTTGGCTGCCGGACCCGGCGCGGCTTTCGGCTTCGGCGTCTCGTTCTTCAGGCTGCCGTGCAGATCGGCTTCGCTCACGGCTCCCGGCCGCGTCTCCGCGGCGGTGACCTGCATCGGCACGATCTGGACATCCGGCTGTATGCCCTCGGCCTGGATGGAGCGGCCGCTGGGGGTGTAGTAGCGCGCGATGGTCAGCACCAGGGCGCCGCCGCCCGGCAGGGGCGATACGCTCTGCACCAGCCCCTTGCCGAACGTCCCGCTGCCGACCAGCACCGCGCGTTTCTGATCCTGCAGGGCGCCGGCCACGATTTCCGCCGCCGAGGCGGTGCCGCCGTTGACCATGGCCACCAGCGGCTGGCCCTTCAGCAGGTCGCCGGGCGTGGCATCGTACTCGTGGCTGGCGCCGGGCGCGCGGCCGCTCTGCACTACGATCTTGCCGTGTTCGAGAAAGTCGTCGCTGACCTTGACCGCCGCATTGACCACGCCGCCCGGGTTGTTGCGCAGGTCGAGAATCAAGCCGCGCAGTTCGCCGCCGGCCTGCTGCTGCAGCTTGCCCAGCTCTTCGGTGACCGAATCGCCGGTGTCGGAGGCGAAATTGGTGATGCGCAGGTAGCCGATGCCCGGCTCAAGCATCTTCGAGTGGACGCTGGCGACCTTGACCATCTCGCGCTTCAGCTCGACTTCCACGGCGGTGGAGGTACCCGCACGCACCAGCCCCAGCTTGATGCGGGTTCCCGCGGTGCCCCGCATGCGATCGATGGCATCCTTGAGTTGAAGACCACTGGTGGGCTTGCCGTCGATGAACGCAATGATGTCCCCCGGCTGGATGCCAGCCGCGGACGCGGGAGTGTGATCCATCGCCGACACCACCCGCAAAAACCCGTCGCGCATCTCCACTTCGATGCCGACGCCCGCGTATTTGCCGGTGGTACTGACGTTCCAGTCGGCAAATTCGGTCTTGTCCAGGTAGTGCGAATGCGGCTCCAGGCCATCCACCATGCCGCGCAGGGCGTGCTCGATCAATTTGTCGGTCGGGACGGGATCGACGAAGCGCGAACCGATGATGTCCAGCGCCTGGGTGAACGAGTGCAATTCCTGCAGGGGCAAGGGCTCGGCCTGCTCCACACCGATGGCATTCCGCGCAAACGGCAGCGCAGCGCCCACGGCGGCACCACAAACCAATGCCAGCACAACCCGCCTGGATACAGTCATCGCAACAATAAACCTTGGCAGCGCCCGGATGGCGCCAGATGCGCAGAGTGACATATGTTGCAAAGCCATGCAGGCGCCGGACCGGAGCAAATAACCGCAACTAGCGTATGTGGCTGCTCAAGCTGTGCCAGGTGCGGCGTAATGTACATTGTTGTGGCGCACTCTCCGGCGAGTGTTTAGAGTTTTACGTCCCGAATTTGCCAGGATATTGCAATTACCATCGGCCGATCCGCCGCGCGCCCCGCGGCTTCCCCGTTTTACACCGAAGAGCACGAGGCTTTCCGTACACAGGTGCGGCGCTTCGTGGAGCGGGAAGTGGCGCCGAATATCGAGCAATGGGAGGCCGCCGGAGAATTGCCGCGCGACCTGCATCGCAAGGCGGCCGCGGCCGGCATCCTCGGCGTGGGGTTTCCGGAATGCTATGGTGGCATCGAGGTCCCGGATGCGTTTTACGGGGTGGTGCTGACCGAGGAACTGGCCCGCGCCGGATCGGGAGGCCTCATCGCCAGCCTGATGAGCCATGGCATCGCCAGCCCACCGCTGATGCACGCCGGCACGCCGCAGCAGAAAGAGCGCTTCCTGGCACCGGTGCTCTCTGGCGAAAAAATCGCCGCCCTCGCCATCACCGAACCGGGCGGCGGCTCGGACGTGGCGAACCTGCGCACCTCGGCCCACCGCGACGGCGATCATTACATCGTCAACGGCAGCAAGACCTTCATCACCTCCGGTATGCGGGCCGACCTGCTGACGGTAGCGGTGCGCACCGGCGATGCCGGCCTGGGAGGTGTATCGTTGCTGGTGATCGAGTCGGACACGCCCGGGTTCAGCCGCAGCCGGTTGGACAAGATGGGCTGGTGGTGCTCGGACACCGCCAGCCTGTATTTCGAGGACTGCCGGGTACCGGCAGCCAACCGCATCGGTGCGGAGAACGCCGGCTTCCTGGCGATCATGCTCAACTTCAACAACGAGCGCATCATGCTCGCCGCCCAGGCCTGGGCCTTCGCCGTGGTGTGCTACGAAGAGGCGCTGGCTTACGCGCGGGAGCGCCAGACCTTCGGCAAACCGCTGCTCGCACGCCAGGTGATCCGCCACAAACTGGTGGACATGAAGATGCGCATCGATGCGGTGAAGGCCCAACTCGACATCCTGTGCTGGCGCGTATCGCACAAGCAGATGCTGGTGGCCGAGGTGTGCATGCTGAAAAACCTGGCGACGAGCACGCTGGAAGACGTTGCCGGGGAGGCGGTGCAGATTTTCGGCGGCGCGGGCTATCTGCGCGGCGCCAAGGTGGAGCGCATCTTTCGCGAGACCAAGGTGTTGTCCATCGGCGGCGGCGCTTCCGAGATCATGAAGGACCTGGCGGCCCGGCAGCTGGGCTACTGATCCCGGTACTGTTCTTAATACTATGTATGCCTTCGCACATATGCCGGGCCATACGCCGGTGCATAATCTGATGGAACCAAACCGGCAAGCACAGTGTCTTGGGTGTGTTGCCCTGCCACAGGTTAAAATAACCCGGCTGGGGAATTGAACCAAAGGACCGGGCTGAGCAGGCGCGGTCCGTAGGCAGGACGCCTGAACGTCGACGCTTGAGCAGCCATCCGGCTGGCCAGGGCGGCGGCGGTAGTGTCCATGGCAATGGAGTGCAAATGAAAAGAATAAGTATTCGGGCTGTCCGTGACCATCGGAACACGGATGTACAGGCTCATCGTGTGAACGGGCAGTTCATCGAACAACATACCGAACCCTCCCTTATTTCCCCGATGTCAGGATCGCGCTGCATGCGGTGGAATCGTTTTGTAAGGGTTCCGTGTTGAAATCCCCATCCTTTTGCATCAAGCAAGCCATTGCGGCAAACCGTTGAAGCGTTACAAACACCGCGCGCCGATGCCCCCGGCAGACGGAAGATTCTTCTTTTAACAAAACACAGGAGCAAGTCATGAAGCAATTCAAGCGTCATCCTCTGGGTCTTGCGGTCGCGGCGGCGTTTCTCGCCTCCACGCCGCTCGCGGCGCATGCAGGAGATGGTCCTTATATCGGCGTCGAAGGCGGCGCCAACTTCGAGAGCCCGCAAAACCTTTTCAGTGACGGCCAACTCGTCGATACCCTGCACTTCAAGACTGGCTGGGCCGCAGGCCTGATCGGCGGCTACGCCCTTCCCAATGGCTTCCGGCCGGAACTGGAACTGGACCATCGCCGCAACGATCTGAAGTCCGACTCCTTCGGCAACACCGTGTCCGGCTTCGAGAATGCCGACAGCGCCATGGCCAACCTGTGGTACGACTTCAAGGCACCGACCGGCCTGTTCAGCGTGGTGCATCCCTACCTGGGCGGCGGCGTCGGCGGCGTCCGTTTTGCCAATCGCCATACCGACATCGGCGGCTTCGGTTTACCCGATTCCTTCGCCACCGAATTTGGTTACCAGGGCGGCGCCGGTATCGGCTTCGACCTGACGCCGCACGTCACGCTCTCGGCTGACTATCGTTATCTGCAGAGCAACCGGGGATCCCTCGATGAGGGCCCCGCCGGGACCGTAGATGCGCGCTATCGTACGCAGACTGCGATGGCCGGAGTGCGCTTCTCCTTCGGCGAAGAGCCGGCACCGCCGCCTCCGCCGCCCCCGCCGCCGCTACCTCC
>CAJCJI010000373.1 GCA_903970595.1 Verrucomicrobiota bacterium | reverse complement strand
CAACGGCCGCGTCGGCAGGTTGCTCCCACCGCTGATGATGGCGGCCGAGGGGCTGCCGCCGCTCTATCTCGCCGGCTACCTCAAGGCGAATCAGCGCGATTACTACGACTGCCTGGCCGGCGTGCAGCTGCGAGGACGTTGGACGGATTGGCTGGAGTTCTTCCTGAAAGGGATCGTGATTGCAGCGAGGACCGAGGAGGCAACCGCCCAGGCCCTCCTTCGCGTCCGCCAGGAATGGCAGGACCGAACCGCACATATGCGCGCCGATGCCGCGGCACGCCGGCTTCTGGATGTGCTGCTCGGATCGCCGGTGCAGACGGTTGCATCCGCCCGCGAGGCGCTCGGCATATCGGTCCAGGCTGCGAACACCGGGATCACCGCACTGCTACAGCTGGGCATTCTGCGTGAAGCGACAGGCCGCCGATGGGGACGCAGCTTCCAGGCCCATGAGGTGCTTGCCGTTTTGGAGAGCCCGCCGTCGGAGGTCCGTTAGCGCCGGAAGCTCGCCGCCTGGGCAGAGGGAGTGTCGTGGTCATCGGCCCCCGATAACCACGACACCCCCCTGCGCCACTCGGCCACCGTCACTTAACTGTAGCGAACCGCAATCATCGGCGCCTCGGATCGCAATCATCGGCGGGTCGTGCCCGAGATCATTGCACCGGTTCTGATGTGTCCGGCCCACAATCACTGCACCTGGGCGCATAAAGACTGCAACTGGGATCGCAATCGTCGGCGCCGTGCCCACGCTGATTGCACGGGAGGCGGGCGGGGTTGGGCATTCAAACGACCGGTTTGTTGCCTGCTGGCAGAACGCATCCGAAACGGCTTGGCAGGCCCGGATATCGGGCATAGAACCCAGTAAGGGTATCTACGGCCAAGATCGTCGGCCCTGGACGGGTTCCTTTACCGGCAAGGGGCAGCATGCTGATCGGCTACGCGCGGGTATCGACCGACGACCAGAATCTGGACCTGCAGCGCGACGCCTTGCGCCTGGCTGGCTGCGAGAAGGTGTACGAGGACCGGATGAGCGGCGCCAAGGCGGCTCGCCCCGGATTGACCATGGCGCTGGAGGTGGCGCGTGCCGGCGACGTGCTGACGGTGTGGCGGCTCGACCGGCTCGGCCGTTCGCTGCATGACCTCATCCTGCTCGGCCGCCGGCTCGACGAGATGGGCGTCGGTCTGATGAGCGTGCAGGAGAAGATCGACACCAGCTCCAGCGGTGGCCGGCTGGTGTTCCACATGTTCGGGGCGCTCGCCGAGTTCGAGCGCAACCTCGTGCGCGAGCGTACCCGGGCCGGGCTGAACGCCGCCCGTGCCCGGGGCCGCAAAGGGGGACGTCCGAAGGTGTTGGAGCCGGCGAAGCGGCGGCTCGCGGTCCAGCTCTATGCCGAGAAGAAGCACACCATCGTCGAGATTTGCCGGCTGATGGGGATCTCGAAACCGACGCTCTACAACTACGTCGCCGAAGCCGGCGCGTGACATGCGTCGCCGGCGTCCTTCCGACGAGACGCTGGTGACGCTGCGCGAAAAACTGGAGGAGCTGGCCCCGCGGTCGACCGAGCGGCAGCACCTGTTGCAAGGATGCGCCGACCTGCATGGTGTGTCGGTCGCGACGGTTTATCGGGCGCTGCGCGAGCAATTCCGCCCCCGGTCGCTGCACCGGCGCGACCGGGGGCATCCGCGCAAGGTGCCGGAACGCGAGATGGAGCGACTGTGCGAGTTGGTCGCGGCCATGAAGCTGCGCACCACCAATCAGAAGGGGCGGCATCTCTCGACCGGCCGTGTCATCGAGTTGCTGGTCGAGCACGGGATCGAGACTCCGGACGGCCTGGTCCGGGCGCCGGCGGGGCTGCTGACCCGCACCACGGTGAACCGCTACCTGCGCGCCTGGGGGCTGGACGACGAGCGCATGAGCCGGCCGCCTCCGGCACAGCGGTTCCAGGCCGAGCACGTCAACGACTGCTGGCAGTTCGATTTGTCGCCATCGGACCTCAAGCAGGTGCCGGCACCGCTCTGGGTCGAGGCTGGCCGCGGGGCGCCGACCTTGATGTTGTTCAGCGCCGTCGATGACCGTAGCGGCGTCGCCTACCAGGAATACCGTTGCGTCTATGGCGAGGACGTCGCCGCCGCGCTGCGCTTCCTGTTCAACGCGATGTCGCCCAAGGACGAGCCCGGCCTGATGCTGCAGGGCATTCCGGCGATGATCTACCTCGACAACGGCCCCGTCGCGAAGTCGGGCGTTTTCCGGCGGGTGATGGCGCAGCTCGGGGTGGAAGTGCGCACCCACATGCCGCGCGGCTCTGACGGGCGGCGTGTCACCGCGCGGTCGAAGGGCAAGGTGGAGCGGCCGTTCCGCACGGTGAAGGAGGCACACGAGACGCTCTACCACTTCCACACGCCGCAGGACGAAGCGGAGGCCAATCTGTGGCTGCGCCACTATCTCGCGCGCTACAACGCGCAGCCGCACCGCTCCGGCCATCATTCACGGGCCGAGGATTGGTCGGCCAACCTGCCGCAGGCGGGCATTCGGGCCATGTGCGCCTGGGAGCGGTTCTGCGCCTTCGCGCGCGAGCCCGAGCGCCGCCGGGTCGGCGTTGACGCCAGGGTGCAGGTGGACGGCGTCAGCTACGAGGTCGAGCCCGCCCTGGCTGGCGAGACGGTGACGCTGTGGTGGGGGCTGTTCGACCACGAGCTGTTCGTCGAGCACGCCGATCAGCGGTTCGGGCCGTTCGGTCCCATTGACGGACCGATCCCGCTGCACCGCTACCGCAGCTTCCGTAAATCCGCCGCGGACGGCCGCATCGACCGCATCGAGGCGCTGGCCGGCAAGCTCGGCCTGCCGCGCGCGGCGTTGGACGGGCCGGCGCCGGTCGTGATCGCGCCCGCCGCCATCCCGGTGACCGTGCCGTTCAACGACCCTGATCCGTTCCGCGAACTGCACTTCCCCAGCGTGCTCGCGGCCAAGCTGGCGATTGCGGACTATCTCGGCCGTCCCCTGGCGAAGCTGGCGGCCGAGGACCTCGGAACCATCAACGCGCTTCTCGAGCGGACGCTGGAGCGGCGCACGGTGATCGCCTGCGTGCGGGGTTACTTCCGCGAGCGCGAGGCACGGCGGCGGCAGGAAGAGGACAGCGGCCATGCGGGCTGAGGTGATGGAGTTCTACGGCCTGACCCGCTCGCCGCGCGCTGTCGGCTATTACGAGACGGCCCACCATCGGCAACTGCTGCAGGACATCAAGCAGGCCGCCTATGACAGCGACCTGGTGGCGCTGTGCGGCGTGGTGGGCGCGGGCAAGACGGTGACGCTGCGCCGGCTGCAGGAGATGCTGGCGCGCGAGAACCGGGTGATCGTGTCCAAGGCGGTTTCCATCGAGAAGAGCCGGATCACGCTGAATACGCTGGTCACGGCCCTGTTCTGCGATCTGTCGCCGGACAAGAGGCTGGCGATCCCCAAGAACACCGAGCTGCGCGACCGCGCCCTGGCCGACCTGGTGCGCAAGCGGCGCAAGCCGATCGTGCTGATCGTCGATGAGGCCCATGACCTGCGTCAGGAGACGCTGACCAGCCTCAAGCGCCTGATCGAGACGGCCGCCGATGGTGATGGCAAACTTTCCGTGCTGCTGGCCGGCCACCCCAAGCTGCGTCGGGACCTGCGCAGCCCGACAATGGAGGAGATCGGTTATCGCACCACGGTGTTTTCCTTGGAGGGCGTGACCGGCAGCCAACGCGAGTACATCGAGTGGACCCTGACGACCTGCGCGGCCGCCGGGGTGCGGGTGGACGACATCCTCGATCCGGCGGCGGTGGACCTGCTGGCCGCCCGGCTGCGCACGCCGCTTCAGATCGAGCAGCACCTGACGCTCGCGCTGGAGACGGGATATCAGGCGAGCGAGAAGCCCGTCGGCGAGGCGATCGTGGACTCGGTGCTGTCCAAGCAGATCGATGACCTGGAACCCACCCTGACCCGGCACGGCTACACCGCCAAGGTGCTGGCCGAGCTGCTGGACACCAGGCCTGGCGAGGTCAGGGCATTGTTCAGGCAAACCCTTGGGGCCGAGCGCTCACGCGAGCTGAAAGAGCAGATGCTCGCCGCCGGCCTGCCCATCTGACGGTGTAACGGAACCGGTCGTTTGAATGCCCATCCCGGCCCGCCGTCCCGTGCAATCAGCGTGGGCACGGCGCCGACGATTGCGATCCCAGTTGCAGTCTTTATGCGCCCAGGTGCAGTGATTGTGGGCCGGACACATCAGACCCGTTGCAATGATCTCGGG
>CAJCJI010000372.1 GCA_903970595.1 Verrucomicrobiota bacterium | reverse complement strand
GCCGCCAGCCGTTACGCGGCCTCCAAGGGCGCGCGGGTAGCCCTCTGCGAGGCGGACCGGGTCGGCGGCACCTGCGTCATCCGCGGCTGCGTGCCGAAGAAGATCTTCCTCTACGGCGCGCAGTTCGCGGACGCCTTCGCCGACGCAGCGGCCTACGGCTGGCAGCTGCAGCCGCCGCGTTTCGAGCTGTCGCGGCTGACCGCGGCCAAGAACGCCGAGACAGCGCGGCTGGAAGCGGCGTATCGCAGGATGCTGGCGGATTCCGGCGTGAAGCTGCTGGAGGGCCGCGCCCAGGTGCTGGACGCGCATACGGTACGAATCGGCGGTCAGCGGCTTTCGGCGCAGCGCCTGCTGATCGCCACCGGCGGCCACGCCAGCCGGCCGGCGATTCCCGGCATCGAACTGGCGGTGACGTCCACCGAGATGCTGGACCTGGACCAGCTGCCGCGGCGGCTGCTGGTGCTGGGCTCGGGCTACATCGCGGTGGAGTTTGCCGGCATTTACCGCGGCTTCGGCAGTGCGGTAACACTGGCCTATCGCGCCGAGCTGCCGCTGCGCGGCTTCGACGCCGACCTGCGGCGCCGGCTGGCGGCGGCGATGGGCGAGCGCGGTATCGCGCTGGAATCCGGATTCCAGCCGCAGCGGCTGGAACGCGAGGGACAGGAGTTCGTCTGCCACGGCGCGGACGGACGGCAGTTGCGCGCCGACCTCGTGCTCAATGCCCTGGGCCGCACGCCCAATACCGCGCAGCTGGGGCTGGAACAGGCCGGGGTGGCCCTGCACCCGCAAACCGGAGCGGTGCGGGTGGACGGCTACTCGCGCAGCAGCGTGCCTTCGATCTTCGCCGTGGGCGACGTCACCGACCGGCTCAACCTCACGCCGGTGGCCATCGCCGAAGGGCGCGCCTTTGTCGATACCGAGTTCGGCGGCACGCCGCGCGCCATCGACCACAGCCTGGTCGCCAGCGCGGTGTTCTCGCAGCCGCCGCTGGCGCACATCGGCCTGGGCGAGGAGCAGGCGCTGGCGCGCGGACATGGCGTGCAGGTGTACGAGGCGGATTTCCGGCCGATGAAGAACAGCATTTCCGGGCGCGGCGAACGCAGCTATATGAAACTGGTGGTGGATGCGCAAAGCGATGTGGTGCTGGGCCTGCACATGATCGGCACCGACGCTCCCGAAATCGTGCAGAGCCTTGCCGTCGCGGTGACCATGGGCGCGACCAAGCGCGCCTTCGATGCCACCATGGCGCTGCATCCCACCGCGGCCGAGGAGTTCATGCTGATGCGCAGTCCGAGGCGCTGAGCGCCCATGCGCAAGCTACTCCTGCTGCTATGGCTGTACTGTGCTGCCACCGCGCAGGCGCATGAGCAGACCTTTGCGGTAGCGGGCATGCAGGTCACGGCCTGGACCCAGGACGGGCCGGCTGCCGGCAAACAGCCGGTGCTGATTTTTTCCCACGGACTGCACGGCTGCGATGTGCAGTCGCGCTCCCTCACCGCGGCCCTGGCGGCGTCGGGCTACGTGGTGTTCGCGCCGAACCATCGCGACGCCTCCTGCCACGGCGGCACCACGCCCTGGTTCGAGGGCACCGAGCTGATCTTCCTGCAGCCGGAGCGCTGGACCGAGGCCAGCTTCCGCAACCGCGCCGACGATGTGCGCCGCCTGATCGCCGGCCTCTATGACGACGAGCGCTTCGCCGACCGCGCCGACTGGTCGCGGCTGGGCCTGGTCGGCCACTCCCTGGGCGGCTATACCATGCTGGGACTGGCGGGGGCCTGGCCGGGCTGGAAATTGCCGGGGGTCAAGGCCGTGCTGGCGCTGGCGCCCTACAGCATGCCCTACACGGTGCGGCAAACCCTGGGGCAGTTGAGCGTACCGGTGATGTATCAATGCGGCGAAAACGACTTTGCCATCACGCCGATGGTGGCGCCGCCGCAAGGCAGCTATGCGCGGACGCCGCAGCCGAAGTACTTCGTCGAGTTCGCCGGCGCCGGGCACCTGGCCTGGACCGATGCGGACAGCACCGACCGCAAGGCCATACTGGCGTACAGCCTGGCCTTCCTCAACCACTATGTGAAGGGCGCCCCGGCGGAGGCGCTGTTGACCCATCCCCTGCCCGGCGTGCTGGATCTGCGCTACGCCTCCGAGCTGGGCAGCAGCGAACGCGCGGCGCCGACCAGGGAAGCGGCAGGAAGTGCTGAATCCAGATAAGGCGGCGCACCGTATCAAAGAATTCATAGGCCACGGCACAGCGAGGTTGGCGCCATGATTTCCGCATCTTGCCGGCAGATCCTGATCGGCGCGGTTCTCCTTTCGCTGGCTTCAGCCGCTTTCGCCGATCCGGCGCCGCAAACCCGCCCGCATCCGGACACGACGCTCGATCCGGCGTCCGTGGTCAGAATCCAGCTGCAAGCGCTGGCACAAAACGATCAGCCGGCTCCGGACTCGGGCCTGGCCACGGCCTACGAATTTGCCTCCCCGGCAAACCGCCTGCGCACCGGCTCGCTGCAGCGATTCAGCGCCATGGTTCACACCAGCTACGCCGCGCTGCTGAACTACCGCTCGGCGCATTTCAATCCGATCGTGGTCAAAGGCGACTTCGCCATGCAGGGCGTGGAACTGGTGGACCAGAAAGGATACACGGCACGCTATGTCTTCATCCTGAGCCGCCAGATCGAGCCGCCTTATGCCGGCTGCTGGATGACCGACGGCGTGCTGATGCCGCCGGACAATGCCGACCGCCAGGGCATGTAGGAGCTTTTTACAGCCTCCGGCTCAGGCGGCGGCTACGTCCGCGGCAACCTTGAAGCTGACGATCTTGTCCGGATCAGTCACGCTGCCATTGCGCGAAGGGCTGCCCTTCTTGATGGCGTCGACGAATTCCATGCCGGACGTCACCTTGCCCCAGATGCTGTACTGGCCGTCCAGGCTGGGCGTGTCGTCGAGCATGATGAAAAACTGGCTGTCCGCCGAGTGCGGGTCCTGCGCGCGCGCCATCGAGCACACGCCGCGCAGGTGCTTCTCCCTGGAGAACTCCGACTTCAGGTTCTTGCCGGAGCCGCCGGTACCGTTGCCGCGCGGGCAGCCGGTCTGCACCATGAAGCCTTCGATCACGCGGTGGAACGGGATGCCGTCGTAGAAGCCCCGGCGCACCAGCTCTTTGATCTGCGCGCAATGCTTAGGCGCCAGGTCCGGGCGCATCTCGATCACCACACGGCCTGCGGGCACTTCGAGATAGAGGGTGTTTTCCAGATCGGCTGACATTTGATTTCGGGTTCTGATGTTGGAGCGGCGCATTTTAGAGCTTATTGACAGAAGGCGGGCATTAAGTGAACATGTGTTCACTGAAGTTCCATCCCAGTCTGGTTCCATCAAATATGCCCGCGCAGACCCCGATACGCCCGGCGGACCTTCACGGCGCGCAGCGCCTGGCGATCGACGCCACCCTGCGCGTGACCGACCTGGTGGAGGCGATGCATTTGAACATCGCGCGCGCGCCCTGGATCTTCGGCGAGACGGCGCTGGGCCGCACCCGCGGCATCACCGGCCTGGTCTACGGCAGCATACGCACCATCACCGCCGGGGTCGGCAGCACGCTGGACGCGGTGCTGGGGCCCGCGCTGCAGCTGCTCGAGGCCCAGCTGGAAAGCGGCACCTCCCACCCCGGGCGCGAGGCGGTGCTGGCCGCGGTCAACGGCGTGCTGGGCGACCATCTGGCGGACAGCGGCAATCCGCTGGCCATACCGATGCGCCTGCGGCATCGCGGCCGGGCGCTGGCGCTGGAGCGCGAATCGCTGGGCCATGCGTTTCCCCAAGCTTCTGGCCGGCTGCTGGTGCTGGTGCACGGCCTGTGCATGAACGACCTGCAATGGCGGCGCAAAGGCCACGATCACGGCGCCGCGCTGGCGCGTGACGCCGGCTACCAGCCCTTGTACCTGCATTACAACAGCGGCCGCCACGTTTCGACCAACGGAGAGGAGTTCTCCGCCCTGCTGGAAACCCTGCTCGAACACTGGCCGGTACCGGTGCAGGAACTGGCGATCCTGGGGCACAGCATGGGCGGGCTGCTGGCGCGCAGCGCCTGCCGGCACGCGGAACTGGCGCAACTGCAATGGCGCAGCCGCCTGCGCCGGATCGCATTCCTCGGGACACCGCATCACGGCGCGCCGCTGGAACGCCACGGCCACGGCCTGCAGCGCCTGGTCGGCATCAGCCCCTACACCGCGCCGCTGGCGCGGCTGGGCATGATCCGCAGCGCCGGCATCACCGACCTGCGCCACGGCAACGTGCAGGATCAGGATTGGCAGGAACTGGATCGCTTCGGCCAACACCACGACGCGCGGCAGCCCCTGCCGTTGCCGCAGGGCGTGGCCTGCCATGCCGTGGCGGCGACCAATGGCCGGCGTGCCGGCGACCTGACCGATACATGGATCGGTGACGGCCTGGTGCCCGTGGTCAGCGCCCTGGGGCGGCATGCCGATCCGCGGCATTGCCTGGATTTCGATGCGGCGCGCCAGTCCCTGCACTACGAAACCAACCATTGGGATCTGCTCGACAGCACCGCGGTTTATGAGCGGATCGCCGGCTGGCTGCAGCCGGGTTGAGCGGCGCCTGCGCCTGTCGCATCCGGCGCAGCACTGCTTTTCGCGCCGGCACGGCGACGCTCGATTTCGGCCACCCGCTCCTGCCAGCGCTCCAGTTCGCGCTCGTAGAGATTGAACACGCACATCGGGCAGTCGCTGCGGCAGCAATCCGAGTCGCGCGGCGGCTGCGGCCGGGGTGGCAGCGCTTCGCCGCTGCCCGCTGGCTGAGCTTCTTCCATGGGATTGAAGTGTACTGCGCGGCCCGATGCGCCGGCGTGGCGCAACGGCCGCGAATGCCGTAAAAATGTGCCCTGGCGGACCGGCAACCCGGAGGCAGCGCATGGCCGAAGTGATCAACCTGAACAAGGCGCGCAAACGCAAGGCGCGCCAGGACGCGGCCACGCAGGCCGCCGAGAATCGCGTGCGCTTCGGGCGCAGCAAGGAGCAGAGGCAGCGCGATGCGGCGTTGACCGAAGAGGCGCGGCGGCGGCTGGATGCATTGCAGCGGGAAGAGCCTCGCGAAGACCGGGCGGAGGATTGACCCCTGGCGGCCATACCAAGCTACCCCACCCGCGGCAATGGCAGCTGTTAGTTCGCCGTTTCGGCTGACCTGCGCCGCACAATACGCCGCAGGTCAGCCCGAAGCGGGCTCTGGCGAGCGCCAGTTCTCGGGGTGCTTATTTCTTGCACGACCTCCGGCTGGGGCGCCTGCCGAACGTGCAGAATCGTATTGCGTGGTTATGCTTCCTCATGAGAGAAAGAACCCGAGAGGTCACGGTAAGCCCCGGCTTGTGCAAGCAGGGCATTGGCTTTGACCTCAAACGTCTGGACAGCGTCAGCGCCCGCCGCGAAGCGCACCGGCGGCTCCTTGTGTCCGGCGAGTTGAACGAGCGCATGCGCCAGCTTGGCGGGATCACCGCCTTGCTTGCCATTCATGCTCTTCCAGGCCGCGACTGTTTCCCTGGTACGTTCGGCGTAGTCATCGATCAAAGGCGCGGCATAGGTGGTGGACTCAGCGCTGAGTAATTCCGTGCGAAAGAATCCGGGCTCGACCAGCATGGTTCGAATACCGAACGGGGCAATCTCTGGGCTGAGCGATTCTGTCCAGCCTTCCAGCCCGAACTTGGCTGCCGCATAGGCCGTGCAAAACATGCCGCCCGCGATGCCTGCGGTCGATGAGATGGTCATCAATAGTCCGGACCGCTGCTTGCGCATCACCGGAAGGATAGCGCGAGTGACATTCATTGGACCAAACAGAAGCGTCTCGATCTGGTTGCGGATCTGAGCGGGGCTCAGTTCCTCGAAGAAGCCGGCGTGGAAATTTCCGGCGTTGTTGACGAGGACATCGATTCTGCCAAACTTAGCAATAGAGGTCTCGGCAGCCACATCGGCGTCCTCCGGGCGGGTGACATCAAGCTTGATGCTCAATAGCTCGCCTTGATTGCCCACCGCGGCAGCGACCTTCGCAGGGTCGCGGCCGGTCGCGACCACGGCATGACCCGCTGCCAAGGCGGCCTTGGCAATGTCGACGCCAAGTCCTCGGCTGGCGCCGGTGATGAACCAAACCTTCTTGTCTGTCATGTGATGTTCCATCCTTTCGGAGTCGTTATGAGAGCGGTCTAGGCAGTCAGTGTCGCAGGAGAGCAAGGAAGGTGCCTGCCGATTCCGTCGAATTTGTTGCCTAAAACGATGAAGATCCGTTGGAAGAGAGAATCCAGGCTAGGCGGTGGTGCTAGACTCGTCTGACTTCGAGAGGGAAGACGGATTTTTATATGCAAAGGAAAAGTGAGCGAGCTACGTTCGAGCAAACCACACTGGCCGGTTTGGCAGATGCTATCAGGACGTTTGCCCAAATCGATGGCGATCACGGTACTTCTATCCCTGCTCTGACGCTCCATCGTCGCCATGCAGTTACGGAACCGCTGCATTGCATTTACGGTCTGGGCCTGGGGGTGGTCGCTCAGGGCGACAAGCAGGTGTTGCTTGGCGACGAGATAATCGCGTTCTCTCCTGGGCGCTCCATGCTGACCACCGTCGATCTTCCGGTCGTCTCTCATGTCACTTCGGCTAGTGTCCAGAGGCCGTTCCTGGGCATGCTGCTGACCCTGGACACACGCGTGATCCTCCAACTCGCTTCCGAGATGGAGGTGCCGTCAGCTAAAAAGAGTGAGTCGTTTCGCCCGCTCTCGATCGAACCGCTCGACGCCTCGCTGCTCGAAGCGCTGACCCGACTGGTGCGGCTACTCGACGAGCCGGCGCTGGTCTCTCGGCTGGCGCCGCTGATCCAACAGGAGATTACGGTGCGGCTGTTGGCCGGTCCGCACGGGCCGCATCTGCGCCATTTGGTCTCCGCGGGGTCGCCGGGCCAGCAGATCGCCAGAGCGGTGGCTCGGTTAAAACAACATTTCACTGAAGCGATGGACATTGACGAACTAGCCGTGAGTGCGCACATGAGCCCCTCGACTTTTCGGCAGCATTTTCGTGCCATTACTGGTGTGAGCCCGTTGCAGTACCAGAAGCAATTGCGCTTGCAGGAGGCTCGGCAACTGATGCTCAATCAGAGCCTTGATGCTGGAAACGCAGGCGGTCGCGTGGGCTACGAGAGCCCCTCGCAATTCAGCCGCGAATACGCGCGCTTGTTCGGCGAGCCACCGCAGCGGGATATCCAGCGGATGCGACTCAGTCAGGGTCTTTCACTTGTTAGAGGGTTTTGAACGTCCGGTTTTCTCCCTTGAGACCGTTGGCTTGAAGGTCCGTAGTTGGCACCCTGGGGCCATTGGAGTGGAGCATTTTGACCTGTCCATGTGTAGAGATATTGGGCGGCCGCCAGAGGGATTGAGACGGCGACGAATCGTGGGGAGGTACGGCAGCGAAGGGCAACTGGACCTGGGCGACGATGGTCTGGCCAGACAAAAGGCCGCCAGCTTCCTTTTATTTCCGAAATAGAAATGGGATAACCCCGTTTCCACGCCGGCCGCGTTTATTAAGGACAGTGCCCCGCCATCCCTGGAGCCGTCCATGCGCCGCCTGTCGCAATTGCTGTTCGCCGTCCTGGTTACCTGCGCGCTGCCAGTATGCGCCGGGACTTTCGCCGACGTCGAGGTGTACGACCGGACTTCCGGCTGCCCTCTTCCCCTGTATTGGCACGACGGCCGCTACTACGTGCCCGGCGAACCGCGCCATGAATACGAGTTGCGCATCCGCAACAAAAGCGGCGGCCGGCTGCTGGCGGTGGGCAGCGTCGACGGCGTCAACGTCCTCAGCGGTGAAACCGCCGCGCCCGATCAGGACGGCTATGTCCTGGACGGCTTTGGCTCGCTGTCGATCGCCGGTTGGCGCAAGAGCCTGCAGCGGATCGCCGCGTTCTATTTCACCGCGCTGCCGGACAGCTATGCCGCGCGCACCGGCAGGCCCGACGAAGTCGGCGTGATCGGCGTGGCGCTGTTCCGCGAACGCGGCGGCTGTTGCGCGCAGCCGCAGCGGCCGTTGGTCCCCATGCCGCCGGCACCTATGGCATCTCCCGCCCCGGCGCAGTCGGACGGCGCCACCGCCGCGCCGCTGCAACAGCCCGCGGCCAAGACGCGGGCCGAAGCAGCCGACAGGCTGGGCACCGGGCACGGGCGCAGTGAGTACTCGCAAGTCTATGAAACCCGCTTCGACCGGATGTCCGCGACGCCGGACGAGATCATTTCGATCTTTTACGACTCCCGCAGCAGGCTGATCGCGCGGGGCATCATTCCGCAGGAACCCCGCCTGGCCCAGCGCGAGCCCGATCCCTTTCCCGGCTACTTCGTCCCCGATCCCTGATCCGCCTTCCGCTTCCTTTCAGGCAGATCCGCGTCCGCCGAGCAGCGGGCACGCCGCCGCCTGCCTCAGCGCCTGCGAAAGGCCAGCGGACTTTTTCCCGTAAAGGCTCGAAAGGCCTTGGCGAATGCGCTCTGGCTCTCGAACCCGACCTCGGCGGCGATGGCCCCGATCGGCCGGCTGGTTTCGCTGAGCAGGGGCACGGCGGCGAGCAGGCGCGCCCTGCGCCGGTAGGTCTCCCAGGTCATTCCGATCTCTGCCTGGAAGCGGCGCCTCAGGCTGCGTTCGGACAGGCCGGCCGCCTTGCAGACATCGCCCATGCTGGCTTGCGCAAGATGGGTCCGGGTGTACGCCATGGCGGCCTGCAGCCGCCGCTCCGCGCTGGTCGGCAGCGACAGCTGCGTCTCGCGCTGGATCCATTCGGCGCAAAGCAGGCCGAGCGCGGAGAAGTAGGCACGTGCCGTCTCGTTCTGCGGTGCGTCGAGCGGCCAGCGCATGGCGCCCAGGATCATCTCCCGCATCAGGGGCGAGACCTCGATGATCCGCACGCGGTCGCCGGCCGGTTTTACCATTCCGGGGGAGAACAGGATGGAGCCGGAACGAACCCGGTGCAGGCTCGTACGATGCGCAACGCCGGCCGGAATCCAGGCGGCGAGTTGACGCGGCAGCAGGTGGCGGGCTGCCGCATCCTCAACTTCGATCGCGCCCTCGAAGGCATACTGCAGTTGGTGCATGTCGTGGCTATGCCAGGGGCAGTCGAGATCGAATTGGTCCTGGACGATTGCCCCCGCGGCCTGGCGGCGGGCGGGATCGACGATCGGACTTGAAAATGCCTCAGGCATCGGCGGTGACCTTGGCCGTTATGAGACCAAGTTTGGCCGTTGGCGGCGCGACGGTCAAAGCCGGCTCGCGCATGCTGGGCGTGGAGGAACCGCCCATGACCAACACCGCCGACCAAAACGCCCGCGTGCTCGATCAATTCGGTCAGCAAGCCGAAGCCTATGGCCGCCTCGTCGGCACCATGGGCGAGCGCGCGTCCAGGCTGAATGCTTTGCTTGAGATCGCGCGGCCCGAACCAGGCGACCGGGTGCTCGACGTGGGCTGCGGCACCGGCCACCGCGCCATCACCCTGGCGCATCGTGTCGCCTGGGTCACCGGCTTTGATCTTACGCCGGCAATGCTCGAGCAGGCCCGGGGCCTTCAGGCGGAGGCGGGTATCGCCAACCTCGGCTGGGTGCAGGGCGACGCCGTCGATCTGCCGTTCGCCGACGGCGAGTTCACGCTCGTTCTGAGCCAGGCGATGTTCCACCACGCGGCCGATCCGGCGGCGACCTTGAAGGAGATGCGGCGCGTCTGCGCCGCCGGCGG
>CAJCJI010000371.1 GCA_903970595.1 Verrucomicrobiota bacterium | reverse complement strand
GCCGCGCTCGCGGCCGGAGCGGGGGTCGTGTCGGCCAGGGCGGTGCCGCCCAACGCGGCGCAGGCAGCCAACAGCATCACACGGGTGAGCTTGGTGAGGGAAGTCACTTTTTTAAACTCCTTATGAATTTACAGTGCGTCTTTGCCGGTTTCGCCGGTGCGGATGCGGTATGCCTGTTCCAGCGCCGAAACGAACACCTTGCCGTCGCCGATCTTGCCGGTGTTTGCCGCCTTGCAGATGGCCTCGACCACCGGATCGACATTTTCGTCGGTGACGGCGATTTCCAGCTTGATCTTCGGTAACAGGTCAACCTTGTATTCGGCCCCGCGGTACAACTCGGTATGGCCATTCTGGCGGCCAAATCCCTTGACTTCGGCGACCGTGATGCCCGCGATGCCGAGCGCCGATAGTGCCTCCCTTACATCATCAAGCTTGAAAGGCTTGATGATGGCTGTGATCAACTTCATGGGTAAGACTCCTCTGTCCTGCAACGGTGGAACTGCCTTGAAGCCCGCCGCCCGATATTCCGGAAATCCTTGCCGGGCGGATGGTGCAACGTCGAGAGTTGTAGCCAAACGGGTTCCAGGGTCCGGTCGCGCCATTGCGATAGCCGGGGAAGAGTCTGGACGGGATGGGGTCGGCAGCCTGGCCGCTCGCGCTCCCGGAGCGGAGGCGGGCGAAGCGCAGGGATCCGCTCTGGTTTACGCCAGGGCAATTGCCGATTGCGGGAGAGCCGTTTGCGAGCAGGCAAACAGACCACGGCCGCGCGACTGTTGCCCACGACAACACAGCAACAACTCCCGGGGGAGTTGAAAGCCCCATGTCCTTCATCTTCATGACAGCCCTTGCAGTTTTTTAATAGCTGAACGACTCAGCTTGCCCGGTTAAACGCACGGATCGTGCCATTTGCAAGGAACTGGAATTGCCGACGAACAGCTCAGGCATCCTGCCATCGGCGAGCCGACGCCTGGCGCCGGGGCGCCACCGCGTGGCGGGGAGATCGATTGTTCCGGCGAAAGCCGGCGCGGGCGCTCCGGGGAGTGCCGCGGGAGCGCGTCGGGAAATGCTTAAGATGCTATGGCGTAGGCTTCGCCGGCCCGCACCCGCATGGTTTCTTCCAGCGAGGTCACGAACAGCTTGCAGTCCTCGCTCCTGCCGCCGCTTGCCGCATGGGTGATGACCCGGATCACCTCGTCGAGCTGCTGATCGGCTACGGCAATTTCGAGTTTGATTTTCATCTGCAGGCGCGTGGTGTATTCCTTGCCGCGATAAAGCTCGGTGCGTCCGCCCTGACGGCCTACCGTCTGTACCTCGGTGACGGTGAATCCCGTCACGCCGATCTCCTCCAGCGCCGCATGAATATTGTCGAATTTAAGCGGCTTGATTATGGCTGTGATCATTTTCATGGGTGTCTTTCCTCGCGAATGCAGCGGCAGAACCATTGATGAACCAGGCGCCTGGCCGGTGGGCGGCACGGCGGGGCAGTTGGCGCAAAGCGGAAGCGGCGGCCCGATCAGCGCTTGGCTGAGGCCGGCGTGGCGGTTCGGAGTGCTTCGTCCAGGAGCGGACCACGGTTCCGCGGCTCGCAAGCAAGGGCATGGCCGAAACTTCGTCGGCCTGTATCACAGTCGGAATGACAATAGCCCACACGGGAGCGGACAGCCCCACAGGCTCGTTGTTCATTGCGCTCCTTGCAGTTTTGTATGCGCTGAACGATGCAGCTGAGCCATTAGAGCATGGACCGAGGTGCTTGAAAATAGCGGGCTGTCCGTTTCCGGGCGTGCCGGGGCCATGGACTTCGGCGTTCCGCGCTGCGGGGGGCGCGCGCAAAAAAAGGGGCCGCGCATGGCGGCCCCGAAAAAAACAGTGAACTGAATTTAAGACCCGGTGGGCGTGCCGAACTTGTAAATGGCCTTGATCAGCACTTCGGGCTGCGACTTGCGCGTGCCGCTGCCATCGGGATACGGGCCGAAGTTGGAGGGACTGCCGGTCACGCCAACGCTGCCGTAGTCGTCACGCACTTCGCCCAGTACATCGAAGCTCTTGGCCGCTGCATAGTCGATCGTCGCGGTCAGTTCCGACACGTGCGCCTGCGCGCTGCCGCCGCTTGCGCTGCCCGCGGCGCGCAGGCTTTCCGCGCGCAACGAAGCCTTCCAGGAATCCGCGAGCTGATCGGAGACATACAGGGCCACGCCCGCCGCATCGCCGTTGATCAGGTTGTTGACGGCGCGGTCAAAGTCGAAGTTGGCGCCGACGGAGATTGCCGTCGTCGCCTGCCAGGTTGCGACCAGGTCCAGGACATTGTTCTTGGTCGAAGGATCGCCCGCGGAGCCATTGCCGTCGACGCCGTAGTAGTCGGTGAGGATGACCGACACAGCGGTGCTCGGCGTATAAGCCGCCGATGCCTCGAAGGTCTTGTGCTTGTCGTTGTCGGCGCCGGTGGGCACGGTCAGGGCCGCCACGGGGAGGAAACTGGTGGGGAAGGCGAAGGCCGTGTTGTTCACGCCCGCGAAAACGGAAAACTGATCGCTGAACTTGTAGGCTGCGCGGACACCGGTATGGACCAGCGGCTCCAGGTTGGTGAACAGCAGCGAGCGCGAGATGTTCGCGTTCTTGGTGTCGTCGATGACTTCGGCGCCGGCCAGGGTGACGTAGCGTCCGCCGATCACGGTGAGGTTGCCCGCGGCATACTGCACGTAGGCCTGGGTCAAGGCGAAGTCGCTGCCGGACGAACCGCTGTACGAGGCATTGATGACCTTCGCGTCTTCGCCGGCGATGACATTGACCAGCGCCCCGAACCCTGAGGTGGGCAGATAAGACAGGGTCAGCGCCGCCTGATTCAGCAGGAAGCTGTTGCCGTTGGTATCGAACGCGTGGCCGACGATGGTGCCGCTGGTGGCACCGCCGGTCTGATTGAATGTGGCTTCGTACGAACCATCGACATAGCCCGCCGCGGTGATCCCCGAATTCACCAGAATCTGGCTGAGCGTCGGCCCCGCCGGGGCCGCAGCGGCCGCCGGTTCGTCAGCCCATGCCAGTGCCGGTATAAAAGCAACGCCCACAGCCACCCACAGCCCTACGGACTTCTTTTTCATGACACTCCTTGCGTTAGTTATTCGCTGAACGATGCAGCGGCCATGCTCAACGCACGGAACGTGCCATAAAACCTAAACAATCGCCGCGCCGCGCGCGGGCGACACCTGAAATCGCCTTGTGCCGTAAGGCTGAATGTCGGATGCGAATGGCGATTTGCGCAGCTTATTGTGCCGGCTTGCGTCTCTGGGCCGTCCCCTTTGCAGGCAGCCCCCGGCAGGATCGGGCAAGCCCCACCCACAAAAAAGGCCCCTGCACGGGGCCTTTTCTGATTACGGCAAGCCGCTTACAGCGAATAGTACATATCGAACTCGATCGGATGGGTGGTCATGCGGAAGCGCGTGACCTCCTGCATCTTCAGTTCGATGTAGGCGTCGATCAGATCGTCGGTGAAGACCCCGCCGGCGGTGAGGAAGCCGCGGTTCTGGTCCAGGTG
>CAJCJI010000370.1 GCA_903970595.1 Verrucomicrobiota bacterium | reverse complement strand
AAAACCCAGTTCCGCCAGCCGCACCGCGATCGCATCGTTCGAGCCGTGCGCGACCACTTCGCGAATGGTCGCAGAGCTGTTTCGGGGCAGGTCGGTCAGCGGATACACGGCGGCCAATTGCGTTTAGAAGTGAGAATCAATCTCAATTATAAACCTTTTTAATGGTTTTGTGGCTGCCCGCCGCGGCGCGTGAGGTGTAGGGCAAAAGTGCCGGAATGCCGGGGCAAGCGCGGGGAAACAGTCCGTTCACATGCGCTTGTTAGTGTATGTGCCAACGACCGGGGCCGGATATCGGCACCGGATGGCATCAGGGTGATAACAATGCATCAGGCACCGCGGCGGTACCGCGCTTGGGGACTGTTCTGCGTCGGCTTTCTGGGCGCCTGCGCGGCCTTTGCGGACGGCATCGCGGCCGTTCCCGCGCCGCCACCCGGTCCGCTTCCGGCTCCGAATCAAACCGTGGCGGACCTGGCCATTGACCAGATTGCCGGGCTGGGCCTGGACCTGGTGTCGAAGAATGTCGACGTGGTGGCGCTGGAAAGCCTGGTGTACCCCGGCTCGTCCTACATGGCGGCCGCCAGCCAGGTGTTCCAGCATGTGCTGCATCCTTATTTCGCCGCGCTGGATCCGAAGGAGCGCGATGCCGTGTTGCAGCGCATGGCCTTCCATTGCAGCGAAAACCTGGCCGACCCGGTCGCCGCCGGCCATGCCCTGGCATTCCCGGTGCAATTGCAGGCCCAGCCGGCGGGCGCGCTGGTCTGGCACCGCTATGCCTGTAGCTTCAGCATCGATTACCAGGATGTGCTGGGTGCGCGCCGCAGTTTCTCGAGCCCGGTATACACGGTGAACCAGCTCGACATCCGCTACGGCACGGTCACCCTGGAGCCGGCGGTAGCCATGCAGAACTACAACCTGGGCGGCTCCGGCGCTCCGGACTATGCCTGGCTTGGCCGCTATGTGCAGCCGCTGAACCTGATGCTGCGCGAGTCCGGCGGCGGCGTTCCGGCCGGAGCGATCGCCGGGGTCAACGCCGGCTTCGACTACCGGGTCGACGCCTGGGAAAACTACGTGCCGGAAGACTTCCCCTGTCCGCCGCGCTATGCCTTGCCCGAAGACCGTCAGAGCTTTTATACACAGCATCCGCCGCCGGCCCAATGCCCGATGGATGCGGACAGCCTGCCCGTCTGCGCCAGCGGCACCACGCTGCCGATCGCCGATGACCTGGGCGATTCTCTGGTGTACCTGACTCCAGATCAGCGGGCCAAGTCCTGGCGCAGCACGCCGTTCCAGTCCTACAACTGCGGCAGCGCCGGCGAAGAGCTGCGGCGCGGGGCGCTGATCCTGTATGCGGACGACGTCGATGTGCGCCGCACTTCCGCCAGCAAATACGATGTGGCGGAGCTGTCCCTGCCGGGCAAGCCGGCAGTGTCGGCCATCGGCGCCGGACCTGTGCTGGTCAGCGGAGGACATTTCGTCTACGACGAAGCGCAATCCGAAGAAGGCCGGCCGATCGACAACTACGAGGTCGGCGGGCAGACCGGGGTGGGCTACGAACGCGATGCCAATGGGGTGCTGACGCTGCATCTGGTCAACATCGACGGCGAGGACTATACCGTAGGCATGCACGACTGGCTGATGGGCCTGTACTTCCTGAGCCCCTACGCGCACTCAAGCAGCGCCGTGGCATTTGGCAACGGCGGCGACGCCACGCTGTGGATCAATCCGGCCGCACCAGCCGTGCAGGCCGTCTTGAGTGATGCCGGCAGCCCGAACCACGCGTTCTTCCAGGCCCTGTTTGTGCAGAACGGCCACCCGGGCATCGTCTCTAACTGCAGCGGCTTCGGCGCGCCGCCCATCGCCTGCGGTGCCCGCCCGCTGCACGACGGCCTGTTCCTGTACGCGCCCTAGGGAACCTCTGATCAGTGAGCCGGCGGCGCTGGCGGCGCCGCGGAGGGCGGAGCCGGCGCGGTTGCCACCGGCGGCATGTAACCGGGCAACTGGTTGCCCTTGGAATACATGCACTGTTCGTAGGCGACGTTGTAGCGGTATTGCAGCCCGTAGGGCGAGTTGTAGTAATAGCCCTCGTCCGCCGGCTGGCCCTTGACCTGTTCGTGGGCGTAGCCGCGGCATGCCATATCGTCCGCCTGGAACACTTCCAGCGGTTTGTAGGGCGAGGGCATCGCCGCTACGGTCGGGGCCGTCGGCAACTCCACGCAACCGCCGAGCAGGACTGCGCCCAACACCGCGGCAAAAGACCGCATCGCGGCGCGCTGGATTGCTGGCCTGGCAAGCTGATACATATAGGTGTCCCCTCGAATGACCGGTTTACGGCGCCGGCGGCGGACCTTCCGGCATCGACTGGCTCGGCGCGGCAGGATAAGGCGCCGGCGGATAAGGCTGCGGTGCGGACGGCGGCCCAGGCGGCGGCGCATAGCTCTGCGGGGCCGGCGGCGGCTGCGGTGCCGTGTATTGATAGTTCGGCGGCGGTGCCGCGGGCGGGGCGGGCGGCGGCGGCGGCGCGGAGGACTGGGCGTCGGG
>CAJCJI010000369.1 GCA_903970595.1 Verrucomicrobiota bacterium | reverse complement strand
CGCAAGGGCCGCGCGGCGGCGCCGGGACCGGCCCCGGTGCTGGCGCGGATTGACTGGAAGCCCCGTTTCTACGAGCATATTGCCGACTTTGCGGCCTGACTGCGAAGCTTTGCCATTGGAGAATCCACGATGAAAGCAGCGCGATGGGGCGTGCTTGCCCTCACCGCTACCTTGATGTGCGCTACGGTTGCGCAGGCGGATGGTGATGCCGCTGCGGGGCGCCACAAGTTTTATACCTGCGTCGGCTGCCACGGCATCCCGAACTACAACAATGTGTATCCCACCTACCGCGTGCCCAAGCTCGGCGGGCAGAACGCCGCCTACATCGCCGCCGCATTGAACGAGTACAAGAGCGGCGAGCGCAGCCATCCGACCATGCACGCGCAGGCCAGCTCGCTGTCCGATCAGGACATCGCCGACATCGCCGCTTACCTCGCGACCGCGCCTGAGAAGAAGGACTGAGCATGAGCATGAAAATCATTGTTCCGGCGGTCCTGAGCCTTGCCGCGTTTGCCTCGGCCCACGCGGACACCCCGGCCAAGCCCGACAAGCTGGTGGTCTGCGCCGCCTGCCACGGCGAGAACGGCGTCGCCCTGCAGCCGATCTACCCCAACCTCGCCGGCCAGCAGGACAGCTATATCGAACACGCCCTGCACGCCTACAAGAGCGGCGAGCGCAAAAATCCCATCATGGGCGCCCAGGTCGGCACCCTGAGCGATGTGGACATCCAGCAGCTCGCCGCATGGTTCTCGCAGCAGCCGGCCAAGGACTATGTGCCGGATATCGACGGACCGGTAGGCGGCAAATGATCCAGGCCCCGCGATGCGGGGCTTTTTTTTGCAGATCAGTATCACCGCCGTAATTGTTGCGCTGGTTTGCATAATCTGGGATATTGCATCGCAATTGCGATGCATGGAGCTTTTCGCATGAAGACCGCGACGATCCCTTCCCTGCGTGTGGAATCCGAACTGCGTGAAGCGGCGGAAAGCGTGTTGCGGGAAGGCGAAACCCTGTCCAGCTTCGTCGAGCAATCCCTCAAGGCCAACATTCTCCGCCGCCGGGTGCAGAAGGCATTTATCGACAAAGGCCTGGCGTCGAGAGAAGAAGCACGCCGCTCCGGCGAGTACATCGGCGCCGAAACGGTGCTCGAAGAACTCGATTCGATGCTGCAGGCCGCCAAACGTGGGCGCAAAGCCGGGGAATGAGCTATCGCGTACGCTTCACGCAAGCGGCGCGTGAGGACTTGCTGCGTCTTTACGAGTTCCAGCTCGAGCGCAACGTCGATGTGGCAGAGCGCGCCAGGCAGGCCATTGGCAAGAGCATCGAGCTATTGCGCGAATTTCCTTTTACCTGCCGCAAGGTCGCAGCGGAAGACCCCTTTCTGCGAGAACTGGTCATACCTTTCGGCGCCTCGGGTTACGTTGCGCTGTTCGAGATCGAAGACCGGCAGACGGTTACGATTCTTGCCATCCGGCATCAGCTCGAAGAGGACTATCACTGAACCGATGGACGGAAGGATCCGCGCACCGTTTTCAATCCGGAACTTGACTGCTTTCGGCTGCTCCGGCGATTGGTCTTGAAGGAAATCTTTCCCTCGCTGTACCTGATCCGGCCCGAGCGCCCGGAACCGAAAACCCCGTTCACCTATCTGCTGCGGCGCGCGGCGGGCAACCTGCTGTTCGCCACCAAGGCCGATGTCGGGCACCTGGCGCCCGCATTCGCCGGGATCGGCGGCCTGTCGCGGATCCTGCTCGGCGACCGCCATCATGCGCTGCCCCATACCGAGGCGCTGGCCCGGCAGATGGGAGCGCCGCTGTGCTGCAGCGCGGTCGAGGCCGCGGTGCTGAAGAAGT
The DNA here is from genome assembly GCA_903970595.1 of Verrucomicrobiota bacterium. GTDB lineage: Bacteria > Pseudomonadota > Gammaproteobacteria > Nevskiales > Nevskiaceae > Nevskia. Next base: position 5,177 of record CAJCJI010000369.1, on the reverse strand, counting down.
CCGGCGTTCACGTCGATCAGCCGCTGCCCTTGCAAAGGATCCGGCTGGCCCCGGACCTGGAGATCATCCCGACGCCCGGCCACACGAAGGGCGCGTTCTCCTACCTGTGGACCCACGCCGGCCGCAGATTCCTGTTCATCGGCGATACGCTCGTGCCGGTCGATGGCACCTGGCGCTACTGGGTGTCGAGCCCCAACCGCGGGCAGATGCGCGACACGGTCCGCATGCTGGCGGGGATCAGCTTCGACGTGATCCTGTCGAATTCCTTCGCGGCGACACCGGTTGCGTGGGTGCCCGTCGATGCGCGGAGCCAGGCGGAGATGTTTGCGGAACTGGAGCGCGGCCTTGGCTAGGCCAAGTCTGTGCAAATCGTCACCCCGGCGAAAGCCGGGGTCCAGGGCCCCAAAGTGCTGCACGGAATCCCCTGGATTCCGGCTTTCGCCGGAATGACGATGGCGAAGTCCTTCAGAGTTTCTTTAGGAATACAGATCCGCCAGCAAATCCCGCTTGCCACCGGGCTTTGCCGGAGCCGGCAGCGCAGTCAGGGCCTGGGCCAGCTCCTCTCCCTGCCAGGCGCCGCCGGAATAGCAGGCATGATCGAGCCGGCGCAGCAGTTCCGCCAGCGAGGCATCGTACAGGCGTTCCCCCAGGGCATTGAGTCCGGCCGGGGGATGCTGAGGCCAATGGGCTCGCGCCCAGGCCAGCAGGCTGCGGCGCGCGGCCTGGGGATCGCCGTCGCGGCAGGCCTGGCGGAAGGCCGAGCGCAGCTTGCCGGCGTCGGCCGCCGGCACGATGGGCGGCGCCACGCGATCGGCCGGAGCGCCTCGCGTCAAGGCGGCACGGTCGCGCCACCATACGACCAGGGTGCCCAGCCACAGCAAGCCCAGAAACAGGCTCAGCCACGGCCAAGGGAATTGCTTCGTAGCGGCCGGCGCCGCAGCGGAAGCTGCACCCGGCCCTGACGGCGCAGCCGGCGTCGCCGCCAACGGGGCGGCAGGTGGCGCGGAAGCAGCGGCTTCGCCGCTGGAACCCGCCGCCGGCAGCACCTCCAGCGTGCGCTCCGGCAGCAGCACTTCGCGCTGAACGTCCTGGCGGATGTCCCACCAGGCCAGGCGCAAGGGGGGAATCCGGTAATGGCCCGGACGGCCGGGGATCAGGGCAATGTCCTGCTCGCGGCTGCCGACGATTTCGCCGGACTGCAGGGCGGTGTCCAGCTTGGCCTGGTCGGGATAGGCCTTGATCCCGTCGGGCAGGGACAGCTCGGTGCTCAGGTCCGGCAGCTGCGCCCCGCTCAGGCCGGTGGCGACCAGCCGCAGGTGCAGGGTGAGCGGTTCGCCGGCATGGACGCTGTCGCCGTCCGGTTTCCAGGATTCCTCCAGCGACACATTCTTTGCCGGCAGCCAGTCGGGCCCGGCTGCGTTCGCGGGCCGGGGCCGGACATTCAACTGGATGGCCTCGCCTTGGAGGCGCAATCGGCGTGTGGTTTGCAGCATGCCGCCGAAGGGCACGCCCCCAAAAACATTACCGAATGGGTCGACGCCGAAGGGACTCCGGCCGTTGACCTCTACCGCCTGCGCCTCGACCTTAGGACCATCCAGTCGAAGCTCGCCACTGCGCTGTGGTTGCAGCAGGTAGTTCCACTCGATCACATCATAGCGATGACAGTTTCGCGTTTCAGTGCCCTGATTGTCCTTGCCGATCAGCTGCACCGAGACATCGTTGTTACCGGGAAAATCCAGGCCAATCCCCGAAAATGGGTTGTCGTGGTAGATCTTGAGCGATAGCAAAACCGCACCCTGAACGTATGGGTGCTCCTGGTCCAGCGAACTGGCAATGAAATAGTGCGAGTTGCCCCCAGTGGCCGCTTGCGTGTTGGCAGATCCTCCTTGGTTCGTCACTCCGCAGTCGGCTACGGTGAAATCCAGAGCTTGCGATTGCTCGTCGTCCCACCTAAGCGACGGGACCTTTATGTGGCCACCATGTTTTGGAGACAGCGTGATAACCAATATGCGCTCGACCGACAGACCACCGTTGTCTAGGTAGTGCCTGGTGCCCGTGCTTCTGCTAACAATTTCAAAGTCCTTTTGCAGTGGGGCTAGATCGGGGTCGCCGCCGCCGCTCCGGTCGCGTCGCATGATCAGCTGCACGGTGTCACCTGGCGCGACTTGGTCGCGGTCCAGGGATGCGGTGACTTCCGCTGCGGCGGACAGGCTCAAACCGCCCAGCAACAGGGCGGCGGCGATGCGGAACAAGGCTTTCATGGCTGCTGATCCTGCTGTCTCATCTCGTGCTCGATCATGAACTTGCGGCGCAACAGGCCGCCCGGGTCGTCCGGGATGCGGCGCAGCCATTGGTCCTGGGCAAGCTGTTGCTCGCTGGGCGGCTTGGCCAGGACGCGCTTCGCATCATCTCCAACCTGGCCGGCCTGCACTGCCTGGCCCGGGGACGCAGGCTGCTGGTCCTGTCCCGCCTGGCGTAGTCCGGCGGCGACGTCGCGGCGCGCCTGCGCGGCGTCGTCGGTGTTTTGCACCTGGTCATTGGCCTGGCGCTGCGCCTGATCCTGGGCCGCGCTCTGGGGGGGCTGCGTGGCCTGAGATTGCGCCGTTTGCCGGGACTGCGACTCGTCCGGCTTGCCGGATGATTTGTCCGCCGAATTTTGCCGCGATGCATCCTGGCTGGCGCCTGCGGCATCCTGCGCCTGCTGCTGGCCTGAAGAGGCTTGTTGTTGCCCCTGCTGTTGCTGGCCTTGCTGCTGCTGACCCTGTTGCTGCTGGCCTTGCTGCCGTTGAGCTTGCTGCTGCTGGCTCTGTTGCTGGTTCTGCTGTTGGTCCTGCTGCTGGTTTTTCTGACCGCTTTGCTGCGGGTTTTGTTGCTGCTGTTGCTTGAGCGCCTGCGCCACCAGGTCGCGGTTATGCCGCGCGTCCTGGTTGTCCGGGTTGCGGGCCAGGGCGCTGTCGTAGGCCTTGAGCGCCGCCTGCAAGTCGCCGCTGTGCGCCAGGGCATTGCCGCGGTTGTAGTGCGCATCGCTGTCGTCGAACCTGCCGAAAGCCTGCGCCGCGGCGGCGTAGTCCCCCGCCTGGAGTTCGGCGTAGGCCTTGCGGCGCGGATCGGCGTAGGCCTTGGCGGCATCCGCCGGCTTGCCCTGGTTGAGCAACTGCTGGCCGCGCTGGTCGTCGGTGCGCCACAGGCTGGACCAGCCGGTATCGGCCTGGGCGGCACCCGTCCACAATAGGCCGGCGAGCAGCAGCGGCAGCCCGTGCCTCACAGCCAGCCCCTGCGCGACAGCGCCGCCGACAGCAGCAGGATTCCGGGCAGCAGCCAGATGCCGGCTTCGCGCCAGTGCTCCACCTGGATGTCCGGTCCGGCCACCGCGCCGCCGGGTGTCTCACGCCGCGCTTGCAGCGTGCCGATGAGACCGGGCAGTCCGTCGAGGTCGGCATAGTCGCCGCCTCCGGCCGCGGCAAGCTGCCGCAGGCGGTCTGGATCGAGGCGCGTCATGAGGGTATGTCCCTGCGCATCCTGGCTGAAGCCGCCGGCGCCGCTCAAGGGCGCGCCGCCGGTGGTGCCGATGCCGACCACGTCGAGCGTAACGCCGGCGGAGCGGAGCTGCGCGGCGGCGGTGAAAGCCGCCGCGGGATCGGCGAAGCCGTCCGTCAGCACGATCACCCGCTGGTCCTTTCCGCCCGCCTGCTGCAACAGCTTGCCGGCCTGTTGCAAGGCCGGGCCGAGCCGGTCGCCGGGGCTGGGCATGATGTCCGGAGCCAGCGGCGGCAGCAGCGCGCGCACGGTGGCGACGTCGTCGGTCAGGGGCGTCACGGTGTAGGCCTCGTCGCTGAACGCCACCAGTCCGACCCGCGCGTCGCGCGCCGCGCCGAGCAGGTCGTCGATGGCATAGCGCGCGCGGGTGACGCGGTTCGGCTGCAGATCCGTCGCCGACATCGAAGGCGACAGGTCGAGCACCAGCACCCAGGCGGCGGTGCCGCGGTATCCGGGCGTGACATCCTTCTGCCAGCTGGGTCCGGCCAGGGCCAGCGGCGCCAGGGTCCAGGCCAGAGCCAGCCAGGGCCAGGGCGAAGCAGACGCGACGGCTTCGCCGCCGCTCAGGCGCAGGCCGGCCAGCAGCTCGGGATCGATCAGCCCGGCCCAGTTGCCGTCGCGCGCGCGGCGCCGCGCCAGCCAGACCGCCAGGCCCCACAGCGGCGGCAGCGCCAGCAGCCAGGCCGGGCGTAGGAAGTGGAAGGCGTGCATGGCGGCGCTCAGGTCCATGCGCGCTCCCGCAGCAGCACGGCCGGCAGGCTCAACAGCAAGGCCAGCCCCAGCGGCCAGGGAAACCATTCGCTGCTGGGGCGATACCACTGTTCGCGCCCGGCGCTCGGTTCGAGCTGGTCGATCCTGGCGTAAACCTCCTGCAGGGCATCGGCATCGGTGGCGCGGAAATAGGCGCCGCCGGTGGTCTGGGCGATGGCCTTGAGGGTGTCCTCGTCCAGGTCCTCGTTGCCCCCGCCCAGGCCGAAGAAGCCGCGCTGCGCCGCCGCGCCCACGCCGATAGTGTAGATGCGCAAGCCGGCGTCGGCCGCCAGCTTGGCCGCCTGCTCCGGCGGCATCGCGCCGGCATTGTTGCCGCCGTCGGTGAGCAGTACCAGCACCGTGCCCCCGCCCCGAGTAGAGCCCGCGATTTGCGCGGGGGCGGTGTCGCCCTGCCTGCTGCCCGCCTGCTGCTCCGCGCCCGCTGCGCCCTTGTCGTCGCGCAAGCGCTTCAGCGCCAGGCCGATGGCATCGCCGATGGCGGTCTGCTGGCCCGCTACGCCGATCGCCGCTTCCTGCAGGAACTGGTGCACGGTGTCGAGATCCGCCGTGAGCGGCGCCTGCACGTACGGCTGAGTACCAAACAGGATCAGGCCGACCTGGTCGCCGTGGCGGCGGCGGATGAAATCGCCGGCCACTTTCTGCACCACCTGCAGCCGGGTATAGCCGCCGGCCATGTCCTCGGTCGCCATGGAGCCGGACACGTCCACCGCCAGCAGCAGGCGGCGGCCGGTGGTCGGAACCGGCTGCGGCTCACCCAGCCACTGCGGGCGCATGGCCGCCAGCACCAGCAGCACCCACAGCAGGGCCAGCAGCAGCGCGCGCCAGCGCGGCCAGACGGGGCTGGCGGGCGCCGCGGCGGCGGAGAGCTG
>CAJCJI010000368.1 GCA_903970595.1 Verrucomicrobiota bacterium | reverse complement strand
CAGCGGCCGCAGCCCCTGCCGCAGCTGCTGCTGCCGGTGCCCTTGCATGCGTCGCGCCTGCGGCGGCGCGGCTACAACCAGGCGCTGGAGCTGTCCCGCACCCTGGGGCGGACGCTGGGCATCGCGGTGGAAGCGCGCGGCGCCAGGCGCACGCGCCCGACGCAGGACCAGATCGGCAAGAGCGCGGCGGAACGCCGCCGCAACGTCAAGGACGCCTTCGCGGTGGAAGCCGCCCGCCTCGACGGCCGGCATATCGCCCTGGTGGACGACGTGATGACCACCGGCAGCACGCTGGCCGAACTGGCCCGCGCCTGCCGCAAGGCCGGCGCCGTGTACATCGAGGTATGGACGGCGGCGCGGGCGGTGTGAGGGTGAGGAGTGAGGCCGGCGGCTGCGCCGCCTGTGAGGAGATGCGCTGGTCTCCTCACCCCTCACAGCGGGCGGCCTCACGGCTTCAGCTGTTGGTCCAAGAACCGCATCGCGGCCTCCAGTTCCGCCCCGTCCATGCGGCTATGCCCGGCGCCGGGCAGTTCGTCGAGCTGCACCGGCACACCGGCCTTGAGCAGGGCATCGCGCATCAGCAGGGCCTGCTCCAGCGGCACTTCCTCGTCCTCCCTGCCGGCATACAGGAAGGTGGGCGGAGCCATCCGCGTGACCTGGTACAAGGGCGAGGCGCGCCGGTATAACTTCGGATTGTCCTTTAAAGTGGCACCCAGCAGTACCGGCACGGAGTGATCGTTGAGCCGCGTCAGATCGGACGGCAGGCCGTCACCGACCAGGGCGCGCACCCGGATGTCGGGTGCGCCCCAGGGGTCATGCGGCCCGACCAGCGCCAGCATCGCGGCAAGGTGGGCGCCGGAAGAAAAACCCCAGGCGCCCAGACGGCCCGGATCGGCGTGCAGCTCGGCGGCCTTGCCGCCGATCCAGCGGACTGCCTGCTGCAGGTCCTGCAAGGGAGCCGGGAAGCGGTATGCCGGAATGACCCGATGCGAGACGTTCAATACCACGTAGCCACGCCGCGCCAGCGCGCGGGCCACCGGATCCATGCTGTGCCGGCTGCCGTAACTCCAGTCGCCGCCGTAGACCAGGATCACCACCGGCGAGACCGTGTCGCGGCGCGGAGTGAACAGGCCGAGCTGCAGCCGCCGCGGCCAGTCATCCGGCGTGTAGGTCAGGTCGCGCTGCACGCAATAGCCATAATCCGCGGCTTGCGATACGGCCGTGGCCGGCAGCGGATCGAAGCAGCCGTTGGCGGTCAGCGCCCCGGCGGCGCCGGCCGAGGCCAGGGCCATGGTCTGGGTGGCGGCATAGGCTTCAAAGGCAATGTCCCAGGTCAGGCCGGCAAAGACCGCGGCTCCGAAGCCGTTGCTGTAGCGGAAGGCCAGAAAGCGGGCGTCGCGCCCGCTGTTGCGGGTCAGCCATAGCTGCCACAGCGCGAATCCCGCAGCCGCCGTCAATCCTCCGTAATAGGCAGGTCCGCGCGCGGTGCGGATGCCCACCTCGGCCAGCAAGGCCAGGGCGCAGACCTGCAGCAAGGCAATGACGGCGCGATCGTGCCGCCCGAACAAGGTCTTGACCGAAGCCGCCTCGTGTGCCGGCGCAAATTCACGGCTGCTCAGGGCATAGAACGCGTCGTACGCCACCACCCAGCACAGGTCCGCTGCCATCAGCATTGCGGCCTCGATCCACGGCATGCTTTGCCGCAAGGCGGCGCAGGCCATCGGGATGCTCCAGGAGAACGCGAACCCCAGGTGCGCATGCGGCACGCGGTGCAGCCGCCTGGCGAACGGGTAAGTCGCCGCCAACGCGATGCCCGGCAGGCACAGGAGCAACGCCAGGCGGTCGAGTTGCGCGGCCAGGATCGCCAGCACCAGACCCATCGCGCACAACAGCAGCAGCGCGTGGCGCGGCGACACACGCCCCTGGGCAATCGGCCGGTCTGGGCTGCGCTCGGCGCCGGGATGCAGCCAATGATCGGCCAGGTCGTCGACGATGCAGGCGGCCGAGCGCAGCACAAATGCGCCCAGCACGAACCCCGCCACCACGCCCGGCGGCGGAGTGCTCGCCGCGGCCAGCCACAAGGCCCACAGCATCGGCCACAGCATCAGCCACAAGCCGGTGGGCCGGTGCAGGCGCAGCAACAGCCAGTAATCGCGGGCGCGCTGGATCATGCTCGGGTCTGATGCCTGTCAACCGGCGGCGGCTCCGGCAGCGGCGGCATGGCCTGACCACAGCAGGCAATCGCAGACCAGTCCGATCAGGATCGCCGCGCCGAAGCCATTGTTGTTGAGAAACGCCGCGAAGCAGGCGCCGCGCTCGCGCTTGCGCCCCAGGTACTGCTGGTACAGCGCAAAACCCGCCGCGGCGGCCAGGCCCAGGTCATAGACCGGTCCGCGCGCCGCCAGTCTGCCGATGCTCCAGAGCAAGGCCAGGGCCAGCGCCTGCAGCAAGCCGATGATCAGCCGGTCGTAGCGCCCGAACAGGATGGCGCTGGACTTCACCCCGACCTTCAGGTCGTCCTCGCGGTCGCTCATCGCATACCAGGTGTCGTAGGCGATCACCCAGCAGAGGTTCGCCGCCATCAACTGACCCGCCTCCAGCCACGGCACCGAACCGCGCACCGCCGCATACGCCATCGGGATGCCCCAGGAAAACGCGATGCCCAGGTGCGCCTGCGGCAGGCTGTGGAAGCGTTTGGCGAGCGGATAGCTGGCCGCCAGCAGCACCGCCGGCAGCGACAGCCACAGCGCCGCCGCGTCCAGCCGTAGGGCGACCAGCAGCGCCAGCAGGCACAACAGCGCGAACAGCACCAGCGCCTCGCGGGGGGAGACCCGTCCCGCCGCGATCGGGCGGTTCTTGGTGCGCTCGACATGGGGGTCGAAGTTGCGGTCGGCGTAATCGTTGATGACGCAGCCGGCGGAGCGCATCAGGATGGTCCCCAGTACGAATACCGCGAGCAGGTCGGGTGGCGGCGTGCCTCGGGAGGCGAACCATAAGGCCCAGAGGGTGGGCCAGAGCAGGAGCCAGATGCCGATGGGTTTGTCGAGACGCAGCAATAAGGCGTAGTCGCGGAGGCGGCGGGAGATCATTTATTGCTCGCTGCTCGGTCTTTCTGGCAGTGCGCCTCCACGTGGAATCTTCGGCGTGCGCGCTGGCGCGCACGCCGAAGATTCAACAGATGCAGAGGAACACCAGGTCGAGAGCGAAGCTCGCAGAACGAACGGCGCGCCCCTCACCCCAACCCTCTCCCCACATCCGTGGGGAGAGGGAGAACAGCCAGCGGCGCGATACCACTCACACCTGCGCATACTTCTCCGCATCCCCCACCCACCGCGCAATCACCCTCTGCGCCGCCAGCGGAAATTTCCCCAGCCACTGGTCCGCCAGCTTCTGCAGCGGCGGAATCTGCGCCGCGTCCCGCACCGGGTCGGCGATCTTGAGGCCGATCAGGCCGGTCTGGCGGCGGCCGAGCAGTTCGCCGGGACCGCGCAGCTCCAGGTCATGCTGGGCGATCTTGAAGCCGTCGTGGGTGGTGCGCATCACCTCCAGGCGCGCCTTGCCGCCCTCGCCCAGCGGCGGCTGGTACATCAGCACGCACTGGCTGGCGGTGGCACCGCGGCCGACGCGGCCGCGCAGCTGGTGCAGCTGGGCCAGGCCGAGGCGCTCGGCATTGTCGATGATCATGATACTGGCATTGGGCACGTCCACCCCGACCTCGATCACGGTGGTCGCCACCAGCAGCTGCGTCGCCCCGTTCTGGAAGGCGCGCATCTGCGCGTCTTTCTCCGGCCCCTTGAGACGGCCGTGCACCAGGCCGACGCGCAGCTGCGGCAGCTCGGTGCGCAGCTGGCGATAGGTCTCTTCCGCGGCCTGCGCCTGCAGCTGGTCGGATTCCTCGATCAGGGTGCAGACCCAGTAGGCCTGGCGGCCGGCCAGGCACACCTCGCCGATGCGTTCCAGCACTTCGCCGCGCCGTTCGTTGGACAGGGCCACGGTCAGCACCGGGGTGCGGCCAGGCGGCAGTTCGTCGATGACCGAGACGTCCAGGTCGGCATACAGCGTCTGCGCCAGGGTTCGGGGGATCGGCGTGGCCGACATGATCAGCTGGTGCGGGGTGACGCCGCGCGGACCCTTGTCGCGCAGGGCCAGGCGCTGGCCGACGCCGAAGCGGTGCTGCTCGTCCACCACCACCAGACCCAGGCGGGCGAAGCGCACTTCCGACTGGAACAGGGCGTGGGTACCGACCCAAACCTTGACCTCGCCGCGCGCGGCGCGCGACATCGCTTCTTCCTTTTCCGCCTTCTTCATGCGGCCGGACAGCACGCCGACCTCGACGCCGAGCGCGCCGAGCATGGCGGCCAGGTTGTGCGCATGCTGTTCCGCCAGCAGTTCGGTCGGCGCCATCAGCACCGCCTGCAGGCCGGCCTGGGCGCAGCCGAGCATGGCGGCGGCGGCGACCACGGTCTTGCCGCAGCCGACATCGCCCTGCAGCAGACGCAGCATCGGCTTGCCGGAAGCCAGGTCGTGGGCGATCTCGCCGATCACGCGCCGCTGCGCTCCGGTCAGGGCGAAGGGCAGCGTTTCCTGCAACTTCGCCGATGCCGTGGGCACCTGCTCGATGCGCGCGCCGGGTTGGGACAGGGTGCGCTTGCGCAGCAGGCGCATGCACAGCTGGTGCGCCAGCAGTTCCTCGCGCAGCAGACGCAGCTGCGCCGGATGCCGCTCCAGCAGCAGGTCGCCCAGGTCGGTGCCGCCGGGCTCGTGCAGCACGCGCAGCGCGGTCATGGTGTCCGGACCCGCCAGCCCCGGCAGCTCGGCGTTGAATTCGGTATCGCGCGCCGCGGCCTCCAGCGCCTGCTGGATCAGGCCGCGCAGGCGCTGCTGCGTCAGGCCGGTGACGAGCGGATAGATCGGGGTCAGCCGCGGCTCGGCCGGCAGCAGCGCCGCATCGTCGGCGACCCGGTACTCCGGATGCACCATCTCCAAGCCGCTGGCGCCGGCGCGCACCGTGCCGTAGGCGCGGACCCAGCGTCCCTCGGTAAAACCCTGTTTCTGCAGTTCGTTGAAATGGAAAAAGCGCAGCAGCAGCCCGCTGCCGCCGTCGTCGATCGCCACCCGCAGGCTGCGGCGCGGGCCGAAGCGCACATCCGCGGCCGCCACCTTGCCGCGCACCAGCGCCTCCTCGCCCGCCTTCAGTTCGATCAGCGGCACGATGCGCCGCCGGTCCTCGTAGCGGCTCGGCAGGTGAAACAGCAGGTCCTGCACCCGCTCGATGCCGAGCGCGCGCAGCTTCGCCGCCACGGCAGGGCCGGCGCCCTTGAGATAGGTGACGCCGGTGGCGAGAGTCGTGGGCGGCT
>CAJCJI010000367.1 GCA_903970595.1 Verrucomicrobiota bacterium | reverse complement strand
CGCGCCGCGGCGGCCGCCCGGAACGGTCGCGGTGCACCCGCGGCGGCACCACGTAGTCCGGCGGCATCATCTCCGGACTCAACGGCGTCTGCGGGATGCGCATGCCGATCATCTTCTCGATGTCCGGCAGCGAGTAGACATAGGTTTCGCAGCACAGCGAGATGGCATCGCCGGAGGCGCCGGCGCGGGCGGTGCGGCCGATGCGGTGTACGTAGTCCTCGGCGTCCTGCGGCAGGTCGTAATTGATGACGTGGGTCACGTCCGGGATATGCAGGCCGCGCGCGGCGACATCTGTGGCGATCAGCACCGGCAGCTGGCCCAGCTTGAACTCGCCCAGCAGGCGCTCGCGCTTGTTCTGCGGCACATCGCCGGACAGCACGCCGGACTCCAGGCCGTTGGCCTTGAGCGCCGCCTCCACTTCCTCGGCGCCGCGCTTGGTGTTGATGAACACCAGGGTGCGGGTCATCGCTTTCTGGCGCAACAGGCCTACCAGCAAGGGCATCTTGTCCTCGTTGGCGACATGGATCAGGGTCTGGCGCACGCGCTCGGCGGTGACCTGCTCCGGCTCGATCTGGATGCGCGCCGGGTTGTTCATGTGCTCGTAGGCCAGTTCCAGCACGCGGTGCGACAGCGTGGCGGAGAACAGGTAGTTCTGGCGCGCACCGGGCTTGGGCATGCGCCGCATCAGGTAGCGGATGTCGTCGATGAAGCCCAGGTCGAACATGCGGTCGGCCTCGTCCAGCACCAGCACCTCGACGCCCTTGAGCACGTACAGGCCCTGCTTGAAGTAGTCGATCAGGCGCCCGGGCGTGCCGATCAGGATGTCCACGCCCGCGGCCAGGGTCTGCTTCTGGGTTTCGTACCCGGTGCCGCCGTAGACCACCGCCAGCCGCAGGCCGGTGTGTACCCCCAGCTGCACCGCATCGTTGTAGATCTGCAGCGCCAGCTCGCGGGTGGGCGCCACCATGTAGGCGCGCGGCTGGCCGTCCTCGCCGACCCGAGGCTGGGTCAGCAGCAGGTGCATGGTGGCCAGCAGGAAGGCGGCGGTCTTGCCGGTGCCGGTCTGCGCCTGGCCGGCCAGATCCTGGCCCTGCAGGGCCAGCGGCAGGGTCGCGGCCTGGATCGGCGTGCAATGGCTGAAACCGAGCGCGGCGAGTCCGGATTTGAGCGCGGGATGGAGCGGCAGACTGTCGAACGAAACTTCGCTCAGGTGCTGTGGTCTTATGCTTTGTGGAGGGTCGATGCCGTCAGAGGCTTGCATTTGCTCTTCAGTTGGATTGAAATAGGCTTAATCAAAGCGGCTACCGCGTGTTCCAGGCCAAGAATGACGCCTGCGAACAACAGATTCGCGGAAATTCTTCCAGTATCTTAAATCAGATCATTTCGGAGCGCGCATTGAATTGCTGCGCGTCCGCCCCACTCTCGACGGCATGCGGCATGCCGCCGCCCCTGTTTGGATATCCCAATCGGGTCAAAACCGGAGTCAAGAAATGAGTGAACACATCTCGCCCGTCACCGACGCTTCCTTCGAGCAGGACGTGCTGAAGTCTGCCGTCCCCGTGCTGGTGGACTTCTGGGCCGAATGGTGCGGGCCGTGCCGCATGGTCGCTCCCGTGCTGGAGCAGATCGCCGCCGAATCGGTCGGCAAACTGAAGATCGTCAAGCTGAACGTCGACGAAAATCCGCAAACTCCGCCCAAATTCTCCATTCGCGGCATCCCCACGCTGATCCTGTTCAAGGACGGCCAGGTGGCTGCCACCCAGGTTGGCGCCGTGCACAAGGCGCAGCTGGCCGCGTTCGTGCAGCCGCACCTGGCGCAACACGCGAAACCGGCATCCGCCATCTAAATCCCAGCCTCACCCAAGTCCCACCCTTCATGATCAAGCACCGCCGCCGCCCGCAGTATTCCAATAACAACCGTGACAACGGGAACAATGGAAACAATGGAAACAACGGGAACAACAACGGCAACAATAACGCCAGCAACGGCAACTTCAACGGCAATTACAACGGCAACGGGCGACCCCCGGTCGATGTGATGGACGACGAGTTCGCCGAGGGCGACGGCGGCGGCACCGCGGTAGCGGCTCCGCCGCGGCGCCGTGAGGCGCAGGTCGGCGAAGACGGGGTGATCATCGAGGAGGAGGAGGGCACCGGCGCGCCCGCAGAGCAGCGCCCGCTGGAGCCGCCGCGGGTCCTGCAGATCGCCGAACTCAAGCGCAAGACCGCCGCCGAGCTGCTCGAGACGGCCGAATCGATGGGCCTGGAAAACATCGCCCGGGCGCGCAAGCAGGATGTGGTGTTCCAGCTGCTGCGCGCCGCCGCGCGCCGCGGCGACCATGTCTACGCCGAGGGCGTGCTGGAAATCATGTCCGACGGTTACGGCTTCCTGCGCGGGCCGGACAGTTCCTACCTGGCCGGCCCGGACGACGTCTACATCTCGCCCAGCCAGATCCGGCGCTTCGCCCTGCGCACCGGCGACACCGTCGCCGGCCGCATCCGTCCGCCCAAGGACAACGAGCGCTACTTCGCCCTGCTCAAAGTCGATACGATCAACTACGAGGCGCCGGAAGTCAGCAAGAAGAAGGTCAACTTCGAAAACCTGACGCCGCTGTTCGCCGACGAGCGCTTCGTGATGGAGCGCGGCAACGGCACCACCGAGGACATCACCGCACGCGTCATCGACATCGTCACGCCGTTCGGCAAGGGCCAGCGCGGCCTGATCGTCTCGCCGCCCAAGGCCGGCAAGACCATGCTGATGCAGAACATCGCGCAGTCCATCGCCGCCAATTATCCGGACGTGTATCTCATCGTGCTGCTCATCGACGAGCGCCCGGAAGAAGTCACCGACATGCAGCGCACCGTGCGCGGCGAAGTGATCAGCAGCACCTTCGACGAGCCGGCCACCCGCCACGTGCAGGTCGCCGAAATGGTCATCGAAAAGGCCAAGCGCCTGGTCGAGCACAAGCGCGACGTGGTGATCCTGCTCGACTCCATCACCCGCCTGGCGCGCGCCTACAACACCGTGGCCCCGTCCTCCGGCAAGGTGCTCACCGGCGGCGTGGACGCCAACGCCCTGCAAAAGCCCAAGCGTTTCTTCGGCGCCGCCCGCAACATCGAGGAAGGCGGCTCGCTGACCATCATCGCCACCGCCCTGATCGACACCGGCTCGAAGATGGACGAAGTGATCTACGAAGAGTTCAAGGGCACCGGCAACATGGAGCTGCACCTGGAACGCCGCATCGCCGAAAAGCGCGTGTTCCCCGCCATCAACATCAACCGCTCCGGCACCCGCAAGGAAGAGCTGATGGTCGAGCCCGCCGAACTGCAGAAAGTGTGGATCCTGCGCAAGCTGCTGCACCAGATGGACGAACTGGCCGCGATGGAACTGCTGTTCGACCGCATGCGCGGCACCAAGACCAATGGCGAGTTCTTCGATTCGATGAAGCGCAACTAGCGCCTTCCGACCGGCATCACCCATAGTTTTACCGCCGGCGAAGTGGCGATCTCCGGCAAATGCCAGACTTGCCGCAATGAAGCCCGAACCCCGCACCCGCCTGATGGCGTCCGGCCTGCTGGTACTCGTCCTGTGTTTCCTTGCGCCCCTGGCAGCCGCCCAGGACGCCCCCAAAGACCTCGGCAGCCTGCAGCAGGACCTCGTATTCGCGGATTACTCACCGCTGTCCGCCAACGCCGAACTGCTGCGGCGCCTGCTCAGCCCGCTGACGGTGGCACAGATCCAGCGCAGCCTGGCGCGCTCCGGCAAGGCGCTGGCCGGGCAGGAAATCAAATTGCCCGAAGAGCGCTTCGTCCTCTACGTGCCCGCCCACGCCCCGCCGCAAGGCTACGCGCTGCTGGTCTACCTGCCGCCATGGCCGGAGGCCAGGCTGCCGCAAGGCTGGGCCGAGGTGCTCGATCAATACGGCATGATCTTCGTCAGCGCCGCGCGGACCGGCAACGAGGCCAGCCTGCTCGGCCGCCGCGCCCCGCTGGCCTTGATTGCCGTGCAGAACGTCATGCGGCGCTACACCGTCAACCCGCAGCGCGTCTACATCGGCGGCTTCTCCGGCGGCGCGCGCGCGGCGCTGCGCCTGGCGCTCAGCTTCCCGGACGTGTTTCACGGCGCCGTGCTCAACGCCGGCAGCGATCCCATCGGCGATGCCCAGGCTCCGCTGCCGCCCAGGGACCTGTTCCTGCAGTTTCAAAACACCACGCGCCTGGTGTATGTCAGCGGTGAAGAGGATGTGTCACATCTGTCGATGGATGCGGACAGCGCGGATTCCATGCGGCAGTGGTGCGTGTACGATTTCGAAACGCAGACCATCTACCGGGCGGGCAAGCAGACGGCAGGTCATGAGTCGGCCGATCCCGCGGCCCTGCCCCGCGCGCTGGACTCCTTGCTCAAACCGGTGACGCCGGATGCCGACAAGCTGGCGGCGTGCAGGGCGGCCATCGAAAAGGAGCTGACGGAAAAATTGCAGCGCGTCGAATCGCTGATTGCCGGCGGCAAGCGCGATGAGGCGCAGAAACTGCTGCGTGAGATCGATGCGCGGTTTGGCGGCCTGGCGGCACCGCGGAGTGTTGAGTTGGCGCAGAAAGTGGGTGATTGAGGAGTTTTGCTCTGAATGGATGCAAGGTTTCCCCTTCCCCCGCTTGCGGCGCGTCCCTGGTTCCCCGGCGGGCTGCCGGGTGCAAGGGGTAGGAGGCAGGGGCATTTGATCGATGAGAGTTACCTTGAAGCCCGCTCGTCCCGAGTGGCCGCGGAGCGGGCCTTGCTGTCCCGAATGTCCCGAGCAGGTGCGTTGCGCCTTATCGAGGGGGGCCGGCGCTGCACTCTGAAGTTTCCGCGCACGTACTTGCATGCGGCTCATTTGCGTGCATGATAGTGTGCTTGCGCCTTGCCGGGAGCCGTACTGCATTCGCGCTCAAGGAGCGGCTTTCGCCGCTTCTGCGTGTCATCGTTGCCGGGAGTGTTTTCTCGCTATCCTCCAACACCGCCGGAACCGGATGAAACAGTTTCCGGTCGTCCTTGGTAAAGTTTTTTGCAGTTATAAGAATTAGAGTTCATCGACACGGCTATGACCGCAATACACATGAGCAGCGGCCCGCTTTGGTCCGGCGCAGGCATACGGCCGCAAGGATTGGCTGCGTATACGCCGCAAGCCATGCCGTCTGCAAGACATCCAGGCCCGCCAAGCGCCGAAGGCCGGCGGCAAGCAGCATAGGCATTTTGCGCACGATGCAAGGCGATCAACAGGCACAAGACAAAATCGTTCTGTTCGGCGGCGCCGGCCTGGTCGGGCAAAATCTTGTGGTCTTGCTCAAGCAGCAGGGGCACCGGCAAATCGTGGTCGTCGACAAGCATTCGTCAAATATCGCAATCCTGCACCGCCTTCACCCGGATGTAAGCGCGATCGAAGCGGACATTGCCGAACCGGGCGCATGGCAGAACGCCACGCAGGGTGCGGCGGCTGCAGTCATGCTGCAGGCGCAAATTGGCGGAGAAGTCGAGCGCGAGTTCCAGCGGAACAACGTCGATGCGACGCAATATGCGGTCGAGGCCTGCCGCAATTCGGGTGTTCCCTATATCGTCCATATCAGCTCCTCCGTTGTTCAATCCAAGGCGCGGGACTGGTATACCGAATCCAAGAAGGCGCAAGAGCGCATCGTCGCCGAGTCGGGAATTCCTCATTGCATCCTGCGTCCGACGCTGATGTTCGGCTGGTTCGACCGCAAGCACCTGGGATGGCTTTCGCGTTTCATGCAGAAAGTCCCGGTATTTCCCATCCCCGGCAGCGGCCGTTATATGCGTCAGCCGCTGTACGCGAAGGATTTCTGCCGCATCCTCCTGCAGTGCCTGAAGGCGCGGCCAGACGGTGCGGTTTACAACATCACCGGCTGCGAGAAAATCGATTACGTCGATATCATCCGCGAGATCAAGCAGGTCATCGGCGCCCGCGCGGTCATTCTCAATGTTCCCTATGCCCTGTTCTGGCTCCTGCTCAGGATCGTCGCGCTGTTCAATCCCAATCCGCCGTTCACCACCAGGCAACTCGCGGCGCTGGTCACATCCGATGAATTTGCGGTCATTCCCTGGTGGGATATCTTCGGCGTCACGCCCACCCCCTTCCAACAGGCACTGCAGGAAACGTTTCATGACCCGACGTATTCCAAGGTCGTGCTGGACTTCTAAAGATGCGGAACGACCCCAATGCCTAAGGTTGCGGTGATTGGAGCCGGCGCGATGGGGCTGGCGGCGGCCTACCATCTGTTGAAGGCCGGCCACAAGGTCGAGGTTTTCGAGGCCGACGCAGTTCCCGGCGGAATGGCGGCGCACTTCGATTTCGGCGGCGTATCGCTGGAGCGTTATTACCACTTTGTGTGCAAGGCGGATCAAGCCACATTCAGCCTCCTACAGGAATTGGGACTTGAAGGAGCGCTGCGCTGGCGCCGGACCTCCATGGGATATTTCTACCAGGGACGGCACTACGCCTGGGGTGACCCGATTGCCCTGCTGCGCTTTCCGCATCTGGATATCATCTCAAAGATCCGCTACGGGCTGATGATGTTCACGTCCACCAAGCGCAGCGACTGGTCCAAGCTCGACCGGCTTCGCGCCGACCAGTGGATCAAGGCCTGGTGCGGGGAACGCGGCTGGAAAGTCCTTTGGGAGAAACTCTTCGCCCTGAAATTTTTCGAGTTTGCGGACGACATTTCGGCCGCTTGGATCTGGACGCGCTTCAAACGCGTCGGGACCTCGCGGCGCAGCCTGATGCAGGAGGAAATGGGCTATATCGAGGGCGGCTCTGAGGTATTGATCAAGCGCCTGGTGGAGCGCGTCCTGGGCATGGGCGGAACCATCCACCTGGCATCTCCCGTGAGTGAAATTCATCTTGAGAACGAAGCCGTATCCGGTGTCACTGTGTCCGGAACCCGCCTATCATTCGACTCCGTCATCACCACCGTGCCTCTGCCTCACATCCCGAAAATGATCCCCGCGCTCCCCGAGGATATGAGGGCGCAATACGCAGCTTTGAAAAACGTCGGCGTGGTCTGCGTCGTACACAAGCTGAAAAAGCCGGTTTCGCGGCATTTCTGGCTGAACATCAACGACGACCGCATCGAGATACCGGGCATCATCGAATTCTCCAACCTGCGCCACTTTGGCTCCAACCACATCGTTTTCGTCCCCTACTACCTGCCGATAACGCATCCGAGGTTTTCGCAGTCCGACGATTCGCTGATCCGCGAATCGTTTGGATACCTCAAGCTGTTGAATCCGGAACTTCTGGATCAAGATCGGGTCGCGACCCAGATCAGCAGGCTGCGTTTCGCACAGCCGATCTGCCCTCCGCGCTACCTCGAACGCATTCCGCCGGTCGCAACGCGTATCCGCGGCCTGCAGATTGCCGATACTTCCTCCTATTACCCCGAGGATCGGGGCATTTCCGAAGGAGTCAGGCTGGCCAGGGAAATCGCCGGGCGCGTCCAATGACCGACCGGGCCAATCGGTATCGTTTTTTCCGGTTTCTGCTGAGCGGCGGATTGGCCGCCACCATCAATATCGGCAGCCGCTATGAATTGTCCGGGCTGATTGGCTTCCGCGCGGCGGTTCTCGCCGCCTTTTGCTTCGGGGTTTCGTCGGCCTGGATATTGTCCCGTCTGTGGGTATTCGGTCCTTCACAGAGACATTGGGCCACTGAATTCGGAAGATTCCTGACGGTGAATCTTGTTGCGCTTCCACAGACCTGGATCATCTCCGTCCTGCTTGCGGAATGGGCACTCCCCGCAATGGGCGTTACCCAAGGCGCCGAATTGGCCGGGCACGTGATTGGCGTGATTTTTCCTGTCTTTACAAGCTATCTTGCGCATAAGCATTTCAGCTTTGCCGGCGCCAATCCGCTGAGCCAGGACCTTGAGTAACTTCGGCATGGCTGCTGCGAACCTCACCCGTCAATCCATCCATTAGAACAACGTCCATGGCCGACGAACCTGCAGATCTCAAAGAGGAGTACCGTCTCCGCTTCGAAGGAATGGCGGAGTACCGCAAGGCCGTGTGGCAACGCCTGACGCGCGAGTTCTTCCAGCGCTACGTTCCCGAGCATGCCACGGTGCTGGATGTTGGCTGCGGATGGGGCGAATTCATCAACAATGTCCAGGCAGGGCAAAAGTACGCAATAGATGCAAACCCGGACGCCCCCGCTCGACTGGCGCCGGGAGTTCATTTCTTGTCGCAAGATTGCTCTCTGCCCTGGCCACTGCAAGACGAATCGGTGGACGTGGTGTTCAGCAGCAACTTCTTTGAGCATCTCCAGGACAAGGCCGCTCTCAAGCGAACCTTGCAGGAAGCCCATCGCGTATGCCGGCGCGGGGGAAAGATCATCTGTGTCGGGCCCAATATCCGCTGTATTCCGGGCGCTTATTGGGACTTCTGGGATCACTATCTTCCATTGAGCGACCTGTCCATGGCCGAAGTGCTGGCCCTGGTTGGTTTTGTCGTAGAGGAGCGGGTGGCGCGCTTCCTTCCCTACTCGATGTCTCAAGGCTCCAGGCCGCCGCTGATGTTGATATCGCTTTATCTGAAGATGCGATTCGCATGGCCCCTGTTTGGCAAGCAGTTCCTGGTTATTGCACAGAAGTAGCGGCGGCCTGAAGTCACATTGATTGATTCGGCCCACGCTAAACGCATATTGTTATTGTCTGCCCACCCTTGCTTGCTATTTCTCCCTCTCCCTACGGTAGTGGGGAGAGGGCTGGGGCTGAGGTTTCCCCTCTTTTTTAAGCTGAAACTCTTGCGCATCAGTACGTTGCGCAGATAGGGTGCGGGAAAACTGCGCGTGCATGACCGGTTTTTTTCTCTTCGCCAGGGCGGCCACCCAGGCGAAGACCGATCATGCACGCAGGATCGATGGTATAGCGGTTTCTGGATTGTCATGTTGGATTGATGCACGGCTCACGACGACGCTTGCTGGCTGCAGTCGTGGCTGCGGTGATGCGGGGCCACTGGATCGGGGTATCACGCTTGGGTCGGGGCCTGGCACAGTCCACTTCGGTCAAATTTCATGCTCTGACATATCGGCCAGCTGGCGGGGGCAGAAGGCTTGCAGCGCCGCTACAGACTGACCACGCGAGCCGCCCGCGAGATTTCAATCATCACTTTGGCGCTGCTGCTGTGCAAAGAAACCGGCCCGCCACTGACTCCTGTTGTTACTCAGGCACTCTGTCGGCGATTGGCTCTATGAAAAAGCGGGGAACGTCAGTCCCGGCCCTCTCCCCCAAATGGAGAGGGGGAACATCTCTATCACGGCGCCGGCGGTGCCGGCGGAGCCACAGGCGCAGGCGGCGCAGGCGGTGCAATCGGCGCCGTCAGGCGGTCGATCCGCACATCGCCGCTGAACGTGGACAACTGCAAACTCACCCCCTTGCCGTCGCCGAAGACCAAGTCCCGCTTCTTGTGCATGTTGCGGGTATTGGACACCTCGGAAGTCTGCGGCAGGTCGCACTGCGCCTCGCCGCTGAAGCTCTTGATGCTGGCGGTGCCGGAGAGATTGACCGGCACGTGCAGGGTGATGGTGCCGGACAGGGATTCGCCGGTGACCACGGCCTGCGGCAGGAAGCTGGCGTCCAGCCCCATGTCGCCGGAGACGGACTTGAGCTTGAGGTCGGAGAAGCTGCTGCCCTTGACCGACAGGTTGCCGGAGACGGTGTCCACCGCAAGCTTGCCCTGCAGGCCGCTCAGGTGCAGGTCGCCGCTGACGGTGTTGGCCTGGGTGGAGCGGGAGGGGGCGCGCAGGATGACGTCGCCGCTGACGGTCTGCACCGCCACTTCAGGCGACTGCACGTCGACGCCGACATCGCCGCTGACGGTGGTGATCTTGAGCGGGCCTCGGGTGCCGCGCACCGAGGCGTCGGCGCTGACGGTCTCCACCTCGACGCGGGAACCGGCCGGTACCATCAGGCGCAGGTCGCTGTCGCCGGAGCTGTGGGAATGGTTGGGCCGCTTCACCACGAAGCTGAGATTGGAGGCGTCGCCGGTCACTTCGAGATGGTCGGCGCTGGAGCCCAGCGAACCGGTGATCAGCACTTCGTTCTTTTCCCAGGCGTTGACGACCACGGTGCCGGCGATGTCGTTGACGTAGACGCGGCCGTCGGCATTGAGCGGATGGCGCTCGTTGATCTGGCTCTCGCCGCCGGCTTCATCGCCGGAGTCCACGCTGTCGCGGCGATGCTTGTGCTGCATCGGGTCGGGCGAGACCGCCATCAGGGGCAGGCTTTCCAGCACCGCCACCTGCGCCTGCTGGGCGGTGCGCTGTGCCTGCTGCGCCGCCACCTGGGCCTCGCGCTGGAGGCGGGTGATATCGTAGTCCTTGAGCATCTTGAGCTGTTCCCGCTCGGCCTGGCGGTCGAGCGTTTCGAGTTCCTTGAGGTGCTGTCGTTCCTGCAGCGCCTGCTGGCGCTGTTGCTCTCCCTCTTGGCGCTGTTGCTCAGCCTCCTGGCGTTGCTCCGCGGCCTCTTGCCGCTGCTCAGCGGCCATTTGAAGTTGCTCGGCCCGCTCTTGTGCCTGCTGCTGCTTCTGCTCGGCCTGCCGCTGCGCCCGCTCGGCCATCGCCTGCGCATGATCGGCGAGCCGCTGGGCGCGGTCATTGAGTTCCTGCGCGCGGTCGGAGGGCGTCGGCTGGTCCGCCGCGGAATCGTCCGCGGCGTGGGCCGGGATGGCGCAGGCCAGCACGGCCGCCAGGAGGGCCGCGTGCAGAGGCCGGGCCGGCGCTTTGTGCGTGTTGCTGCAGGGGTTCATCGTGCGTCCGCCAGCACTACGTGCAGTTCGTCCTGCTGCTGCCGGGTGGCACTGAGCAGGCTCTTCAGGTAAGCGCCGTCGGGATCGGCGGCGAGGGCGCGCCGGATCTGGTTTTCCGCGCTGTCCACGATCTTCAGATTGGCCTTGACCAGGGCCCGCGTTTCCGGGTGCATGCGGTTGGTGGCGGGCAGCAGGTTGTCGCTGGCGGCCACGACCGGCAGGCGGGGCGGTGCCTTCAGGATCTCCGGCACCTTATAGTCGCTACGCAGGCCTTGCAGGCCGATGGAGGCGGTCAGCACCAGCACCGTGCTCGCTGCCAGGCCCACCGCGGCCACCCAGGGCGCGCGCTGCTTGCGGATGCGCTGGGCGCGGATGCGCGAATCGATGCCGGGCCACAGGTCCCGCCCGGGCGCGGCGGACTTGCGCAGGGCGCCCAGGCCCGGGATCGGCGGCTCCTCGTCGCCGTTGCGTGCGGCATCCTCAATGAGCCGGTCATTGCGCCGTTTTTCAAACTCGTTCATTGCAGCCATCCTCTCATCAAGCGCCGGGCGCGATGCAGCTGCGCTTTCGATGTACCG
The DNA here is from genome assembly GCA_903970595.1 of Verrucomicrobiota bacterium. GTDB lineage: Bacteria > Pseudomonadota > Gammaproteobacteria > Nevskiales > Nevskiaceae > Nevskia. The sequence goes on along the minus strand of CAJCJI010000367.1, from coordinate 1,089 downwards.
ACAGCGATGCCGGTCAGTGCAGCGATCTCCTCGTGCTGGTAGCCCTCGATATCATGCAGCACCAAAACCGTGCGCGCACCCTTGGGCAGACGCGACAGGGCACGCTCCATGTCCATTTTCAAGCTGGTGTCTTCCGGCTGCACTGCCATCAGCGCATCACCGGAGGATTCATCTTCAGTGCCAACCCCATCCTCGAAGCTGACCCAGCGCTTGAGCAGGCGGTGCTCGCCCAGCACCACGTTGACCGTCAAGCGGTGCAGCCAGGTGCCGAAACGGCTCTCGCCGCGGAAGCTGCCGAGCTTTTCCCAGGCGCGCACAAAGGCGTCCTGGGTGGACTGCTCGGCGCGGGCGCTGTCGCCGTGGCACAGGCGGCAGCACAGGCCGTAAATGCGGTCCACGTGCATGCGGTAGAGCTGCTCGAAGGCGCGCGAATCGCCGGCGGCGGCCTGGCGCACCAGCGTCAGGTCTTCACTTTCCGCGACCGCGCCCGTGCTAACCACGCTTGCCGCCGCGGCGGTCAGGCCGGACTCTATGCTGGTACATAAGCTTGCCGTGGTCATTTGTCATTCAGATACGCCAGCGCGGCACAAGGTTTGAAACGGCCCGGGTTTGGCGGGCCCGGCGGGGCAATTCGCCGGCACCCAGCCGCAATTCTCTTGCGACCGTCCATAATAGGCGCTCCGCCTCAAATCCGAGCAGCGCCGTGCCCACCCCTCTGGTTCTTGGCAGTTCCCTGTTGGCCAGCAGCCTGCGCGGCTGGCGCGGCACCGCGGCCTTCCGCCCGCGCACGCGACAGCCGGAGCAGGCGCTGCGGCTGTACGAGTTCGAGGCCAGCCCCTACTGCCGGCTGGTGCGCGAGGCCCTGACCGAGCTGGACCTGGACGCGCTGATCCTGCCCTGCCCCCAGGGCGGCAGCCGCTTCCGGCCGGAGGTGCGGGCCCAGGGCGGCAAGCTGCAGTTTCCCTACCTGGCGGACCCGAATACCGGCACGGCGCTGTACGAATCGGCGGACATCATTACCTACCTGAGCCGGACCTACGGCGGCCGCCTGCGCCCCGCCGCCGGCCTGGCGCGCGGCCTGGCGGTGGG
>CAJCJI010000366.1 GCA_903970595.1 Verrucomicrobiota bacterium | reverse complement strand
CCCGCGCTCGGAGACCATCCGCCTGATGGGCGGCAAGACCACCGCGAAGGCCGAGATGATCGCCGCCGGCGTGCCCTGCGTGCCGGGCTCCGACGGCATCCTGCCGGACGACGAGGCCAGGTGCCGCGAAATCGCGGCCCGCGTCGGCTACCCGGTGCTGATCAAGGCCGCCGCCGGCGGCGGCGGCCGCGGCATGCACGTGGTGCGCAAGGAAGAGGACCTGATCCTGTCAATCGGCCTGGCCCGCAACGAAGCCCTGCAGGCGTTCAAGGACGGCTCGGTGTTCCTGGAGAAATACCTGGAAGTGCCGCGCCACATCGAGATCCAGGTGCTGGCCGACGAGCACGGCAACGCCGTCTACTTGGGCGAGCGCGACTGCTCGATGCAGCGGCGCAACCAGAAGGTGCTGGAAGAAGCCCTGGCGCCGCACCTCACGCAGCAGCAGCGCGAGGAGATCGGCAAGCTGTGCACCGACGCCTGCCGCCGCATCGGCTACCGCGGCGCCGGCACCATGGAATTCCTCTACGACCATGGCCGCTTTTACTTCATCGAGATGAACACGCGCATCCAGGTGGAGCACCCGGTCACCGAGATGGTCACCGGCATCGACCTGATCCGCCAGCAGATCATGGTGGCCGCCGGCGAGCCGCTGCCGTTCCGCCAGGAAGACATCCAGCTGCGCGGCCACGCCATCGAATGCCGCATCAACGCCGAAGACCCGTTCAAGTTCATCCCCTCGCCCGGCGAGGTGAAGAAATACCACGCGCCGGGCGGGCCGGGCATCCGCATGGACTCGCACGTCTATGCCGGCTATCGCGTGCCGCCCAATTACGATTCCATGATCGGCAAGCTGATCGCCCACGGCCCCACGCGCGAGTCGGCCATCGCCCGTATGCGCACCGCTCTGGCGGAGATGATCGTCGAAGGCATCCATACCAACATCCCGCTGCAGCGCAAGATCCTCGAAGACGAAGTGTTCGTGCGCGGCGAGCACCATATTCATTACCTGGGCGAGCGAATACCGGAGTGGGCTGCGGAGTAAACGCCCGAACGGCAACGGCGTTTCTCGCGCAAAGCCGCAAAGCCGCAAAAAAAGACTTTCAAAAATTGTTTTGTTTTTCTTTGCGGCTTTTGCGTCTTTGCGCGAGCCCGCCGCTGTTTTTGAGGACTCATGCCAATGAGCTGGATCGAACTGCTCGTCGCCAGCCGCTACCCCGAATGCGCCGAAGAAGTCCTGCTGGCGCAGGGCGCCGTCTCCGTCACCATGACCGATGCCGCCGACGAGCCGGTGCTGGAGCCTGCGCCCGGCGCCACGCCGCTATGGCAGCACACCCTGACGCGCGGACTGTTTGCGCAGGAAACCGATCTGGAGCAGGTGCGCGCCGTGCTGCGCGAGCTGCTGCCGGACGGGGCCGGGCTGGTGTTCGAGCAGCACACGGTGCGGGACCAGGACTGGATCAAGGCCTGGCTGCAGCACGCCAAGCCGATGCGCTTCGGCACCGGAGATGCGCCCGGCCTGTGGATCTGCCCGAGCGGTCACCAGATTGATGAAGCCGGCGCCACGGTGGTGCAGCTCGATCCGGGCATGGCTTTCGGCACCGGCACCCATCCCAGCACCGCGCTGTGCCTGCAATGGCTGGCGCTGCACGATCTAGCCGGCAAGCGCGTGCTCGACTATGGCTGCGGTTCCGGCATTCTGGCCATTGCTGCGCTGAAACGGGGCGCGGCGCATGCCGACGCGGTCGACATCGATCCGCAGGCGCTGATCGCCACCCAGGGCAATGCCGAACTCAACCAGGTGGCGCGGCAGCTGCGCTGCGCGGGCGTTGCGCAATTCACTGAACAAGCTGTGGATGAAGCTGTGGACATCGTGTTGGCCAATATTCTGGCGCGCCCCTTGATGCAGCTGGCGCCGCTGTTCGCACAGCGCTTGCGCGGCGGCGGCCGCATCGTTCTCGCCGGCGTGCTGCAATCGCAGGCGGACGAGGTGCGCGGCGCCTACGCGCCCTGGTTCGTGTTCGACGAAGACGCGCTGCAGGATGGCTGGGCCTGCCTCAGCGGCCGCCGCCTTGTGACATTTGCGTGATTTGATGACTGTAACGTGACGAACGGTGCTTTCCCCGCGCCGGGCACTTGAGTATTATCGCCTCCCCGTTTTTCGATCTGGCCAAAAGGTGTTCCGGGAAGGAGTATGAGCCGGACGAAACAGCGGGACATCACCAAAATTGAACTGGCCTGATCTCGCGCACGCCCCGCGCTGGAACAGGCATGGCGAACCATTGGAGTGCGGCGGCTCAAGTCCGCCCGCGCTGCGACCGCAGGGAACGGGCGTGAACGATGTTGCGGGGCCTCGTCGACAACAACTCATGACAAGCAAGGCGGCACTACTTTTCTTGTATGTCCAAAACTGATCACAGCCAAGCACTCTGCCACTCCGTGGCGGTGTGCCTCGACGAATACTTCGACACGCTCAACGGTCATGCGCCCAAGGATCTGTACGAAACCATCCTCGGCCAGGTGGAGCCACCGTTGCTGCGCGCCACCCTGCGCTATTGCGAAGGCAACCAGTCCAGGGCCGCGGACCTGCTCGGACTCAACCGCGCCACCCTGCGCAAGAAACTGAGCCAGTATAAGATCACGCCGCGATGAGCGCGCTCAAGCCGCTGCGCGCCCTGCTCTCGGTCTCGGACAAGCACGGACTGATCGAGTTTGCCGCGCAGCTGCTGGCGCACGGCGTCGAGCTGATCTCCACCGGCGGCACTTATAAATCGCTGCACGCCGCCGGCATCGCCGCGCGCGAGGTCTCCGACGTCACCGGCTTTCCCGAGATCATGGACGGCCGCGTCAAGACGCTGCACCCGATGATCCACGGCGGCATCCTCGCCCGCCGCGGCAGCGATGAAGCGGTGATGGCCGAACACGGCATCACCGCCATCGACCTGGTGGTGGTCAACCTCTACCCCTTCGAGCAGACCGTGGCCAGGCCCGGCGTCGGCATCGACGAGGCGATCGAAAACATCGACATCGGCGGCCCCGCGATGGTGCGCGCCTCCGCCAAGAACCACGCGCACGTCGCCGTGGTGGTCGATCCGGCCGATTACGCCACCGTGCTGGCCGCGCTGGATGCGGGCGGGCTGGACGATGCGCTGCGCCGCACGCTGGCCACCAAGGCCTTCGCCCACACCTCGCGCTACGACGCGGCCGTGGCCGGATACCTGTCCAGCCTGCAGGCCGACGGCACGCGCGATGTCTTTCCCGGTGTGCTGGGCCTGCAGTTCGACAAAAAGCAGGCAATGCGCTACGGCGAAAATCCGCACCAGCGCGCCGCTTTCTACGGCGAGCGCCATGCGCCCCTGGGCAGCATCGGCGCCGCGCACCAGCTGCAGGGCAAGGAGCTGTCCTACAACAACGTCGCCGACGCCGACGCCGCGCTGGAATGCGTCAAGTCCTTCGTCAAGCCGGCCTGCGTCATCGTCAAGCACGCCAATCCCTGCGGCGTGGCGGTAAGCCTGGACGGCATCGGCAAAGCGTATGACCTGGCTTACCAGACCGATCCGACTTCCGCCTTCGGCGGCATTATCGCCTTCAACCGCGAACTGGACGCCGCCACCGCGCAGGCCATCGTCGAGCGCCAGTTCGTCGAAGTGATCGTCGCGCCGCTGGTGTCCGCGGCGGCCAGGCAGATCGTCGCGGCCAAACAGAACGTACGCCTGCTCGAAACCGGCCCCTGGCCGGACGAGCCCGCGCCCTCGCTGGACTACAAGCGCGTCGGCGGCGGACTGCTGGTGCAGGACCGCGACGACCACCGCATCAAGCTGGAAGAGTTGAAGGTCGTCAGCAAGCGCGTCCCCACCGAAGCCGAACTGCACGACCTGGTGTTCGCCTGGAAGGTCGCCAAGTTCGTCAAGTCCAACGCGATCGTCTACGCCCGCAACCGGCAGACCATCGGCGTCGGCGCCGGCCAGATGAGCCGCGTCTATTCCGCCAAAGTCGCCGCCATCAAAGCCGCCGACGAGAAGCTCGCCGTCGCCGGCTCGGTGATGGCCAGCGACGCCTTCTTCCCCTTCCGCGACGGCATCGACGCCGCCGCCGCCGCCGGCATCAGCGCGGTGATCCAGCCCGGTGGCTCGATGCGCGATGCCGAAGTCATCGCCGCCGCCGACGAGCACGGGATGGCGATGGTGTTCACCGGGATTCGGCACTTCCGGCACTAGGGCATTTTTGCTATAGCTACATAAGGTTCCCCTCGCCCGCTTGAGGGAGAGGGGGGAGAGGGGCCGTAGCTCGGCTAACGCTTCGCAACTGCCGCGCTGCCTATCACCGCAACTGGAGCAGCCATAGTGCCTCAAGCCCAGGCCAACGGCCTCACCATCGAATACGAAACCTTCGGCAACCCCGCCGATCCGCCCATCCTGCTCATCATGGGCCTGGGCGGGCAACTCGTGCTGTGGCCCGAGGCGCTGTGCCAGGCGCTGGCGCGCGGGGGCTACTACGTCATCCGCTACGACAACCGTGATGTCGGCCTGTCCAGCAAGATCGACAGCGCCGGCAAGCCGGACCTGACTCGCGCCGGCATCCGCGTCCTGCTGCGGCTGCCGGTGCAATCCGGCTATAGCCTGGAGGACATGGCCGCCGACGCCATCGGCCTGCTCGATGCCCTGAACATCTCGCGCGCCCACATCGTCGGCATGTCGATGGGCGGCATGATCGCCCAGATCCTGGCCGCGCAATATCCCGCGCGGGTGCGCAGCTTCGTCGCCCTCATGACCACCAGCGGCAACCCGCGGCTGCCGCAGGCCAGCTTCAGCCTGCGCCTGCGGCTGACGCGGCGCCCGCGGCGCACCGACCGCGAGTCATTGATCCAGCATTCGATGAACACCTGGAAACTGATCGGCAGCCCCGGCTATCCGACCGATGACGCCACACTGCGCGCGATGGTCGAGCGCGATCAAGCACGGTGCCTGTATCCGCGCGGTATGGCGCGGCAGACGCTGGCGATCATGGCGGCCAAAAGCCGCCTGCCGCTGCTCAAGCGCATCGCCGCGCCCACGCTGGTGATTCACGGTGAGGCTGATCCCTTGGTGCCGGTGGCGGCGGGGCGTGAATTGGCCAGGGAGATTCCTGGAGCGAAGCTCGAAACGATTCCGGGTATGGGGCATGATTTGCCGGCGGCGTTGGTGCCGCGGATCGGGGAGTTGATTTTGGGGCATGTGGGCGCGGCGTAGCCTTCATTCAGTAGGGTGGGTTAGCGCCGTAGGCGCGTAACCCACCATCTGGTTCCGAAGCTTCTGCATGCGCGCTTGCGCGCGGCGTGTAGCCTCCCTGCAGCGTACCTCCCTATTTCGCCTTGCGGCGACCTACTTCTTTACAACAGCGTAAAGAAGTAGGCAAGAAACGCAGCCCCTGAGTCTGCGCCGATCAATCGCGGAGCGATTGATCGGTCCCCTGCGCTCCGCAGCCGGAGCGGGGTCCATCGACAGGCCATCCATGGCCTGACGATGGACGCTTCGGCATCCCTGCCTCGCCTCGCGCCAAACAGGCGCGAGCCCACGTCGCTCCGTCTTTGCGGTGCTCGGCGCAGCCAGACGGGGAGGTAAGTCAACAGCGGAGAATCAAAAGCAAAACAGCGAAAGGCGGGATACGCTACGCTTCTCCTGCCCTCGGGCTAATCAGTGTTGGAACCTATGTCCGACGATAGCAAAGTCAGCTGCGCTGCCCACGGCGAAGCATATACAACGTATGTGTGTGAGCACTTGGTCAATAACCCGGTCCAACGTTGGCACTCAGCCGCCCCTTCTGAGGACAACCGTTGGCCCGATGCATGGTGCTCGAAATGCAACGTGGAATTCCTGAAGCAAGGGGAATGGAATGAAAGGAACGAGAAAGGGCTGGTTCCAAAAATCCTTTGTCATATATGCTACGAGAGCGCCCAAGTGCGAAGCCTAAATCGCCTCAGCGGGGCCGCTGCGCAAACCTGGGACGAGTTCGTGGACAACTCGTCCGCTGTTCTCCAAAAGAAGCAAGCGCTTCTTGAAGAAACCTTTCAACTCGGGAGTCATAAACGCTGGGATTGGGATCAGGACAAAGCGCAATTAGTCTTCTCAAACGATGGGGTCGCAGCGCTCCTATGCGACATCGCGTTCGTCGGGAGTGTGTCGACGAAATCGAATACTTGGCTGTGGAGTTGGGCCAATTTCAGCCTTAGCGCAGCGGTTCGCGCGTCGATGGGTAAAGTCAGGGAATTCGGGGAAGAGCGTGATTTCCCAAAACTAATAATTCCTAAATGGCCGGCCGAGGAAGTCGATGGCTGGGAGATGTCATCCGCGGCTGTGGAGGTTTTGGGGGCACGAGGCGTGTACCGAACGCCGTCACAGAATGGCTTCACATTCCTGGCCATTCTCAACGTGCGGAGAGCACAGTGAGTCTACAAGGGCGGGAGAAGCGTAGCTTATCCCGCCCTTCGCGGTTTCGCTTTTGATTCTCCGCTTTTGATTTTCTCCCCCGTCTGGCTGCGCAGACATCGGGGGCGGCGCTTCTTGCCTACTTCTTGTCGCTGCTGACAAGAAGTAGGTCGCCGCAAGGGCGAAATAGGGAGGTACGCTGCAGGGAGGATACGGGCCGCGCGCAAGCGCGCTCGCAGTCGTTTCAACACGGTGGCAGAGCGAGAACGGTGCGCGGTGAGCACCCTACGCGGCTGCGAGTTGCGCAACCCCGGGTAGCGCTACGCGCTTCCCGCGCTATCTTGCCGCCCCGGCGGCGCAACAGCCGAAATAAACACAGCCCCCGTGGGCATAGGCCCTCCCCGCCACACCCCAACAAACATCGGCACCTCGGTAATTAGGGTCGCCACCACGCCCACAGCCGTCAGACCCAGCGCGATCCAGGAGGCCAGCATATCCCTGGGCAGCGCGACCGCCAGGAACACGACCGTCAGCAGGCTGGACGTAAACCCTCCAAGCGACATCTGCAGGAACTGGGCGCGGCTGCTGCGCCCGGTGTCGAAGCGGAACAGAAAGGGGGATTCGGTCACACGCGCCGGCAACTCGAAGGCGGCGCCAGAAATCCAGGCGCCGATAAGGTGCCCCCATTCATGCAACAGGTAGGCGACGAGCACAGTGAGCAGCGCCGTCGCCACATGCATCGCGGCCGAGGGCAGGTTGTGTGCCTGGCCCAGCTTGAGCGTTACCATCCACAGCGCAACGGTCAGCAGGATGATCAGGCTGTCGCGCAGTACGAAGGCGAAGAAACGATCCCATTGCTTGTCCATCTTGTCTCCCCTGCTCCGGCAAGCGTCACCAAAACTGGAATTGCGATGCGCCCGGCGAAAGACGAAGATTACTACAGGGACTGCTGCTTCTGCTGATCGATCAGTTTCTTCAGCGCCTGCAGGGCGGGCAGAATCTCCCCCGGCTCCCGCATTGCCCGCCGCGCCTTGCCCAGCTCCGCCCGCAAACCGGCCGGTACCCTGCCGTCGACGATGATGGCGGCGGCCGGCGCCGCGCAGGCCTGCAAGGCATCCACCCAATCCGCCGGCTGCAGCGGCTGGATGCGCCGCAACAGCAGCCGCTGCGCCCGGAACGCCGGCGCCAGTTCCTCCACGCGTTCGAGCGCGACGACGAAGCCGCGCGTACTGCGCTCGGCTGCGGCGGGGTCGAGCGCCGCAGCCAGCGCCGCCAGCGCCTGGCCGATCCGCAGCCGCAGCACCCCGGTCGAACGCACCGGCAGCACGAACCAGGCCGCGGCGACGCCGATCACCGCGCCGATGACGATCTGTTCCAGGCGCGGCAGCAGGATCAAGCCGTTCTGGGCGCCGGAGAAATTCTGCAGCAAGGCCAGGGCGAGGGTCACGAACAGCGCCCACCAGGCGTAGCTGAGCGGCCGCAGCCACAGGCCCAGGAACACGGCGAGCAGGATCAGCGCCACGGTCACGCTGGCCGCGGCATGGAGATAGCCGGTGAACAGCAGCGCCGCGCAGGTTCCGGCCGCGGCGCCGAGCACGCGCAGCAGGCTCTTGTAGGCGACGTCGCCGCGGCCGCGGTTGCCGCTGTTGACGATGAAGGCGGTGAGCACCACCCAGCTCCAGTGCTGCGGAAACAAGCCGAATCCCACCAGGAACGCGGCGGTCAGGGCAACCGCCATCTGGATCGACATGCGGGTGCTCGCGGCCAGGCGCGGCGCGGCATCGCCTCCCGCCGCGGGAGTGGGGGCGCTTGCAGCGGCGGCGTCCCGGTCCTCTTTGACGGCAGGGGACGGCAGCAGCTTCATCCGCCGCCCCAGGAAATGAATAGCGTTGACCGAGGCCAGCGCGATCAGCGCGACGATCAGCGGCATGGTCCAGGCCAGCACCTGGCCCACGCGGTGCGCGGGGGTGTACGGCGTCACCAGCAGGGCCACGAAGGGCAGTGCCAACAGGGAGCCGGCGCGCCGCGCGGCAGGGCCGAAGCGGCGCAGCCAGATCGGTACGGCCATGGCGGCGACGAACAGCAGCGCGCCAGCCGGGGGCAGCAGCCGCAGCAGCGCGCCGACGCCCAGGCAGGCCAGTCCCACCAGCGGCAGCAGCAGCGCGGCTTCGATGCGTCCGCGCCGATCGCGCTCGAGGTGGCTGCGGGACAGGGCCAGGCTCAGCACCACGGCCAGCGCGCCGGGCCCCAACTCGGGATCGATGGCGTACACGCAGGCCAGGCTGAGAAGCGCGGCGAGCATGGCCGCGGCCGCCGGGCGCAGGCTGCGCCGCAAGCTGGCGGTACGGACACCGCGAAAGGGCCGCGTGTCCAAGCTAGGGTCTGTTGACTGTCAACAGACCCTAGGCTTTCGCCGTCCTCTTGCGGCCTTTCGGCTTGAGCAGAGTGCCGGTGCAGTTCGGTGAGCCGCAGCGGCAGGCCCAGAGCTGCTTCAGCCGCGGCGTATAACGGATTTCCAGTTCGATGCCGTAGTCATAGGTCAGCTCCTCGCCGGCCTTGACCGGGCGCAGGGTCTCGATGAACAGGCGGTCGCGGGCCGGGTTGCCGTCCTTGCTCTCCAGCAGCACCGGCTCGCAATTCGGCGCGCAGCTGTGATTGATCCAGCGCGCGGAGTTGCCGCCCTCGGTGCCGTCGATGACGTAGTGATCGTTCAGCACGAACAGGAAGGTATGGCCGGTTTCCACGTTGTCGCAATAGCGGCGGTCGGCCACCGCGTGGCGCAGCAGCTTGCCGCGGTATTCGATCAGGCTCTTGCCGGCGGGGAAGTCGGCGGCGGCGAAGACGCCATTGCCGTGGATGGGGGAGCGGCGAACGATGATGGAACGCGACATCGGCAAACCGTGGCGGTCAGGCACAAAATTGGTGAAGCAATATTCTCGCCTAGCGGCGGCTCCAGGAACAGGGGCAAGGCATCGGCATGCCGCCGCGGCGCGGCGCAGTTACGGGCCCGCGCGCGTAATGCGTTAGTCTTGCTGCCTTGTTGCCAGGAGAACCATCATGAACGGAATGAAATCCGCCGCCGCGGCCTTGTGCCTGGGCCTGGGGCTGGGCTTTAACTGCACCGCCGCGGCGGACGCGCTGTCCACGCTCAACGACCCGGAAGCGTTCAAGCAGGCGCAGAAAGATCTCGCCGAGTTCCAGCGCCCCGAGTTGGACGCGCTGATCCAGGTGGTGGCGCCCTGTTCCGCCGCCAGCATCGGCCAGCGCATCCAGCTGTTCGAATGCGAGAAGCAGATCACCATCTTCTGGGCGCACTACAACCGCGGCCGCGCCATCGACAGCTACCTGACGGCCTTCAGCGGCCTGCTGGTCGGCTTCGACAACAACCCCTTGAACCCCACGCCAGACATGATGCAGACCTATCGTCATGCCACCAACGATCTGCTGACCCTGACCAAGTGGATCAACGCGCGCTACCGCCAGATCGAAAAATAGCCGGCCGCGCGACGGCGGCTTGTTCAGAAACCGTTCAGCAAGCCTTCGGCATCCTCCGAACCGCTGCGCAGGAAGCGCGGTCAATACGGCGCGGCCGGCACACGGGACCCAGGGAAGGGCGCCGTGTGCCGGCCGCGTTTTTAAACCAGCAATGATGCTTATCGCACCGCCATGGAGGCACAACACTGATGTCAAGAATCGCAAGCCGGCGTCGGCGCCCGCGGCGGCCTGCGCTGGCATGCCGCTCCGAACCTGGAGCTGTCGCCGGAGTTCCGCTACGTGCACCTGTATCACAGCGACCAGGCCTCGCTGCGCCTCAACGCCCTGGTCGACATCGCGCCGCACCTGGCGCTGCAGGGGGCGATGCAGGTCGGCGACGACCAGCGCTATGAACTGGGCATGCGCTACAGCTTCGGCCGGCTCTAGGGCGGATTGGCGTTAAGCGCCGGCACGGGGCCGCGGCCCCGTGCCGGCGTACTTGAGGGTTTCCAGTTCCGGCATCAGCTGTTACTCTGCGCGGACGATGACCAAGACAAGGAAGTTCTGGGCGCTGGCCGTCTGTGCCTGCGCCATCGCGTATCGTGCCCAGGCTGCCGACGAGCGCCAGCAGTACATCGCGGACGACATCAGCGTCACCATCCGCAACAAGCCCAGCAACGATGCCGAGTCCGTGGGCGCGGTGAAGAGCGGCGCGCGGGTCACTGTGCTCGAATCGCTCGGCGCCGACAGCTTTGCCCACATCCGCACCGCCGACGGCCGCGACGGCTGGATCACCGCGCGGTTCCTGTCCGACCAGCCGGCCGCCAAGGAACAGCTGGTGCTGCTGCGGCAGCAGCTGGACCAGGCCCACAGCCAGGCGCAATCCCTGCAGCGCGACCTCGACGCCGCGCAGCAGCAGCTGGCCAAGGCCAGGCCGGCGCTGGAAATGGCCGGTGAGAACGACAAGCTGCGCGCCACCATCGCCCAGCGCGAGCAGCAGGTCGGCGCGTTCGAGCAGCAGTTCGACGCCGAGAAGGCGCGGCGCGAAACGCTGCTGACCGGCGGCATCCTGGTCGGCTGCGGCATGCTGCTTGGATTGCTCCTGCCCTGGATGGGCAGCCGCAAGAAGCGGCATAGCGATTTTTAGGGAAGTCGTTACCCCGGCGAATGCCGGGGTCCAGTAGGGCGGCCCATGGCCGCCGTGATGTACGCGCAAAACAGCCGGCGGCCACGGGCCGCCCTACTGCTTGCTTGCTCGTCATCCCCGGCTTCACATGCCGCCATGCGCAGCGCACGCCAAATCGGTAAAGTTGTCCGCGGTCCGCCCTGGGCCGCGTCCACCGCTGGGGACTCATGAAGACCATGCTGCGCCTGAGCGCCTGCCTGCTGCCGCTGCTTGCGGTCCAGGCTGCGGCTGCCGATGCCCCGGCCGAAGCGGCGCCGGAGCAGCTTGCCGCGCTGCATCTGGAGTGGCTCGACCGCTCGGTCGATCCGGGCCGCGATTTTTTCCAATTCGCCAACGGCGGCTGGCTCAAGAGCAACCCCATCCCCGCAGCCTATTCCAGCTGGGGCGTCGACCAGATCCTGGCGCAGCAGAACCAGGACTTCATCCACTCGCTGCTGGAGTCCGCGGCGCAGGACAGCGCCGCCGCGCCCGGCAGCGAGGAGCGCAAGATCGGCGACTTCTATGCCAGCGGCATGGACGAGGCCGGCATCGAAAAGGCCGGCATCGAGCCGCTGCGCGCCGAGTTGCAACGCATCGCGGACCTGCAGCTGCGCGCCGACCTCAGCAGTGAGCTGGCCCACCTGCAGGCCATCGGCGTCGATGCCCTGTTTGGCCTGGACCAGATGCAGGATTTCAAGGACAGCAGCCAGGTCATCGGCGTGGCCATGCAGGGCGGCCTGGGCCTGCCCGATCGCGACTACTACCTGAAGCAGGATGCCAAATTCACGAAAATCCGCGCCGAATACCTGCGGCACCTGGCGCGCAGCTTCATCCTGCTCGGCGACGACCCCGCCGCCGCGGCGCGCGAGGCGCACAGCGTGATGGCCTTTGAAACGCGCCTGGCCCGGGCTTCGATGCCGGTGGAGGAGGAACGCGATCCGCACGCCATTTATCATCCGATGGAGCGGGAGGCGCTGCAGCGCGCCGCGCCGGCCATCGACTGGCCGGGTTATTTCGAAGCGCTGGGGCACCCCGAGCTGCAGCGGATCAACCTGGCCATGCCGCAGTTCTTCGCCGCGGCTTCGCGGGAAATGCAGCGCACGCCGCTGACGGAATGGCGCAGCTACCTGCGCTGGCACCTGGCGGAAGAGTTCTCGCCCTACCTGTCCAAGGCCTTCGTCGACGAGGCCTTCAACCTGACCAAGGTGCTGCGCGGCAACCAGGAGCAGCTGCCGCGCTGGCGCCGCGTGGCCAACGCCGAGGATCACGTGTTGGGCTTCGCCGTCGGCCATCTCTACGTGCAGAAGAAATTCCCGCCGGAGGCGAAGCGCCAGGTGCTGGAGATCCTGCACGGCATCCGCGCCGCGCTGCAGCAGGACCTGTCCGGCGTGCCGTGGATGAGCCAGGCCACCCGCGCCAAGGCACTGGACAAGCTGGCCCTGATCGAGGAGCGCATTGGCTATCCTGAAGTGTGGCGCGACTACGGCGCGCTGCAGGTGGACCGCGGCCCCTACGTGCTCAACTTGATGCGCGCCAACGCCTACGAGAGCGCGCGCGAGCTGGCCAAGATCGGCAAGCCGGTGGACCGCAGCGACTGGGACATGGTGCCGCAGGAGGTCAACGCCTACTACGACCCCTCGATGAACAACATCAATTTCCCCGCCGGCATCCTGCAGCCGCCGTACTTCGATCCCAAGGCCGCGGCGGCGGTGAACTACGGCGCCATCGGCGCGGTGATCGGCCACGAGATCACCCACGGCTTCGACGACGAGGGCAGCCAGTTCGACGGCCACGGCAACCTGGTCAACTGGTGGACCGACACCGACACCCAGCGCTTCCAGGCCGGGGTGGACTGCATCGCCCGGCAGTTCTCGCAATACACCGTGGACGGCGGCCTGCACGTCAAGGGCAAGCTGGTCACCGGCGAGGCCATCGCCGACCTGGGCGGCCTGCTGCTGGCGCTGCGCGCCTTCGCCGCGTCCCCCGGCGCGGACAGCGCCCCCGTCATCGGCGGCTATACGCCCCTGCAGCAGCTGTTCATCGGCTACGCCCACTCCTGGGCCGACCTGTACCGGCCGGAACTGGCACGCGAACTGGCCACCGCCGACCCGCACCCGCTGCCGGAGTTTCGCGTCAACGGCACTCTGGCCAATGTGCCGGCATTCCGTGAGGCCTTCAAGCTCGCGCCGGACAGCCCCCTGTTGAAGCCGGATGCCTGCGTCATCTGGTAGGCCGATGCTGCGCGTCGGCCTGATTTCCGACACCCACGGCCTGCTGCGGCCCGAGGCCCTGCGCGCGCTGCGCGGCAGCGACTACATCGTGCATGCCGGCGACATCGGCGATCCCGCCATCCTCGAGCAGCTGGCGCGGATCGCGCCGGTGACCGCCGTGCGCGGCAACAACGACAAGGGGCCGGCATACGCCCGCATCTCCGAAACCGAAGTGCTGCAGGCCGGCGCGGCGCTGATCTACGTCATCCACGACCTGAACGAGCTGGACCTGGACCCTGCGGCTGCGGAATTCCAGGTGGTGGTATCGGGCCATTCACACAAGCCCGCCAGCCACACGCGCGACGGCGTGCTCTACATCAATCCCGGCAGCGCCGGGCCGCGGCGCTTCAGCTTGCCCATTTCGGCGGCGCGTCTGCGCATCGACGGCAAATCGGTCGAGGCCGAGCTGCTGGAACTGCTGCCCTCCCCGCGAGACAGGGAAGGCAGCGGCGGCGGTTAGGCGAGCTTGCCGACGAAGTCCATCTTGCCCACCTCCACCCCGTTATGGCGCAGGATGTTGTAAGCCGTGGTGCAGTGGAAGAACACATTGGGGTACACGAAGAACAGCAGGTAGGGCTGGCCCTTGAACTGCATCGCCCCGCGCGGCGAGGGCAGGGTGATGTCCTTGTCCTCGCTGCCGTCGATCTGCGCCGGCTTGAGGCCCTGGATGAAGGCGATGGTCTTGTCCAGGCGTGCATACAACTCCGCGAACGTCGCCTCGTTGTCCTCGTACTTGGGCACTTCCACCCCGGCCAGCCGCGCGGCGCAGCCCTTGGCCTGGTCGGTCACGATCTGCACCTGCCGGGTCAGCGCAAACATATCCGGCGCCAGCCGGCTGTTGAGCAGGACCTCGGGCTGGATCTTCTTGGTTTCGGCGAATGCGGCGCCCTTTTCCAGGATGGCGCGCAGATTGCCGAGCATGCGGACGAACACCGGGACCGACGCCTGATACATGCTGATGCTCATGAATATCCTCCGGACTGTGAATTACGGCTATATGGAAATGCTGGGCCGCCATTCTAAGCCAGGCCGACCATGCTGGAGCGTATGGCGCCGGCCGTAAGGTAAGCTGGCCAAGGGCCTGTTCACATTAGTTTGGTCGCAGCGATCAAACTAATGTGAACAGGCCCTAGGGCTCCTTAACGATCCATATGACCTATTCCAAAATCATCGGCACCGGCAGCTACCTGCCGGAGCGCGTCGTAACCAACCGGGAACTCGAGTCCAGGATCGACACGTCCGACGAGTGGATCGTGTCGCGCACCGGCATCGAGGCGCGCCACGTTGCCGCGGACGGCGAAATGACCAGCGACCTGGCCATGCAGGCCGCCCGGCGCGCCCTGGAAGCCGCCGGCCTGGGGCCGCAGGACATCGACCTGATCATCGTCGCCACCACCACCCCCGACATGATCTTCCCCTCCACCGCCTGCCTGCTGCAGGCCAAGCTGGGGGTCAAGCAGGGCGCCGCCTTCGACGTGCAGGCCGTCTGCACCGGCTTCATGTACGCCCTGGCCACCGCTAACCTGTTCGTCGCCAGCGGCCAGCACCGCTGCGCCCTGGTGGTCGGCGCCGAGGTCTTCTCGCGCCTGCTCGACTGGAACGACCGCCGCACCTGTGTGCTGTTCGGCGACGGCGCCGGCGCCGTGGTGCTGACCCGCTCGGAGCAGCCCGGCATCCTCACCAGCAACCTGCACGCCGACGGCAGCCTGGCGCAAATCCTGCGCGTCGACGGCGGCATCGCCCACGGCGAAATCCGCGGCCACCCCTTCCTGGAGATGGACGGCCAGGCGGTGTACCGGCTAGCCGTGCGCGGCCTTTACGACAGCGCCGGCGAGGCCATGCAGGCCGCCGGCGTCAGCGCCGACCAGCTCGACTGGTTCGTGCCGCACCAGGCCAACATCCGCATCATCAATACCCTTGCCGACAAGGTCGGCCTGCCGCGCGAACGCGTGGTCACCACCGTGGCCCGCCACGGCAACACCTCAGCGGCGTCGGTGCCCCTGGCGCTGGACGCCGCGGTACGCGACCAGCGCATCAAGCCCGGGCAGCTGGTGATGTTGCAGGGGGTGGGGGGTGGGATGACGTGGGGGACGGTATTGTTGCGCTGGTGACCTGTGTTGCTTCCCCCTCTCCCCACGGAGTGGGGAGAGGGGCGCGCCGTTCGCACGAAGTGCCGCCCTCTTTAGTTTTCGTCATTCCCGCGAAAGCGCATATGCGCTAACTTAATAATTGTCGTAGTCGTGTTGTTTGCCGCACCCGTCGTCGTGGGGGCTCAGCCAATTGATGGGCAATGGCACCCCACTGCCT
>CAJCJI010000365.1 GCA_903970595.1 Verrucomicrobiota bacterium | reverse complement strand
GCCGGCCGGGCCAGCCCGGCGTTCCGGTCGCCGTACTCTATGGTATGTTCATCGGCGCGCGGCCGCGCCCCCGCCCGCGGGTCCGGCTGGGCGGCAATTCCTGGCCCGGATGCCAACCGCCTCCGACCGATACTCTGCCGGGGAGCACCGTGCATCGGAAAGTGCTGCGGCAGCCCCGGCGAAGGCCGGCAACTCCCGCCAATTCCGGCGATCCATGCTTTAAGCTCCGGCTTTCCGTGGAAAACGTGGAGATTGCGCGGCCATGATGTCGAATGCCGAGGTGTTGAAAGAGCTGGTGCCGGTCACCGCTCGCGGTGAAGCGACGCGCCGCAAGTTGCTCGCCGCTGCCGAAGAAGAATTCGGCGGCAAAGGATTTCATGCCGCCTCGGTCAGCTCCATCACCACCCGCGCCGGCGTCGGCCAGGGCACGTTCTACCTGTACTTCCACAGCAAGGACGAGATCTTCATCACCCTGGTGCGCGAGATCGGCCGCAAGCTGCGCAAGCAGATGCTGGCCACGGCCGGCGGCGTCGTCGACCGGCTCGAAGCCGAGCGCTGCAACCTCCAGGGTTTCCTCGAATTCACCCAGCAGCACCCCGGTCTGTACCGCATCGTGCAGGAAGCCCAGTTCGTCGACGAACCGGTGTTCCGCGAATACTACGAGCGGCTGGCCAAGGGCTACAGCGAAGGCTTGAGCGACGCCGTGCGGCGCGGTGAAATCAGCCCCGGCGATGCCGAGGCGCGGGCCTGGGCCCTGATGGGCATCGGCCACTTCCTGGGCATGCACTGGTGCCTGTGGCAGGGCAAGCTGCCGGAGCCGGGCGTGGTCGACGACGTCATGAAGATGGTGTCGCACGGGCTGACGGCGTAAAGCAGTTTCCAGGTAGGGAGGGTGGCGCGCCGTCAGGCGCATAAGCCACCGTTGCACCTGCATCGCCCGGCGGGTTGCGCTTCGCTGCACCCACCCTACAATGTGCATCCATGATCCTCTTCATCACCGGCGCCTCCTCCGGCTTCGGCGCCGCCATCGCGCGCCGTTTCATCGCCGACGGCGCCAAGGTCGTCGCCACCGCCCGCCGTCACGAGCGCCTGCAGGCCCTGCGCGACGAGCTTGGCCCCGCTTTATTACCGCTGGAACTGGACGTGCGCGACCGCGCCGCGGTGGAGGCCACCGTGGCTACTCTGCCGGCCGGGTTCGCCGAGGTCGACGTGCTGGTCAACAACGCCGGCCTGGCCCTGGGCCTGGGCCCGGCGCACCAGGCCGAGCCGGAAGACTGGGAGCGCATGGTCGACACCAACATCAAGGGCCTGATGTACTGCACCCGCGCCCTGCTGCCCGGCATGGTCGCCCGCAACCGCGGCCACGTCGTCAACCTGGGCTCCGTCGCCGGCGAGTGGCCGTACCCGGGCGGCAACGTCTACGGCGCCACCAAGGCCTTCGTGCGCCAGTTCAGCCTCAACCTCAAGGCCGACCTGGTCGGCACCGGCGTGCGGGTGAGCGAAATCGAGCCCGGCATGGCGGACACCGAGTTTTCCCTGGTGCGGTTTGGCGGCGACGCCGACCGGGCCAAGTCGGTCTACGCCGGCATCCAGCCGCTAACCGCCGAGGATATTGCCGATACGGTGCACTGGATTGTCGGGCGGCCGGCGCATGTGAATATCAATACGGTTTCGCTGATGCCGACTTGCCAGGGGTTTGCGGCGTTTGCGGTGAAGCGGGGCTGAGGTGATTTTTTTCTTCCCCTCCCCCCTGCGGGAGGGGACTGAGGGGAGGGGTTGCTTTTCTCCCTGGCTAACACCGAACTCCCGTTCGTCCTGAGTGCCCGCGGAGCGGGCGTATCGAGGGACCAACGCCGGTCTCTGAAGCTTTTGCATGCGCGCTGGCGCGCGGCTCATTAGCGCACATGTTGGGAGTGCGGTTCCGCCTTGCTGGCGGGTCACTTTCTTGTCAACAGCGACAAGAAAGTCTCGCTGACGTCTAGTCCAGTAGTCCATGACGTAAGCGCTGAAGTTGGCTTGATTGGGAATATTATGCCGGATCAAATTCCGGCGACATCCGTTGATGGCTGGGCTGTATACCAGTGACGGTGACTGCCATCGGACAACGGAAATCCTGGTTACAGGCCGCTGCAAAGGTTCAGCAGAGCCAGGCATTCCCGGATGCCCTCGAACCTCCTCGGACGTTAACGGCGCTCATCGTCGCCCAGAGACCTCCGCGAATCTTCGATTTTCATTTTGAATCATGCGTAACAGCACCAAAAAGCTGTTACGCATGTAACACATGGTGAAAACAAGCCGCGAAGTGGCCACCCCTTGTGGAAAAACCGCCATTACCTGGCACTATGGTTCGGCCCTAGGAGAGGGACGCGCGCAGCGCGTCCTTCCTTTAGCGGTTGGCTTTGCTGTTCAGCTGTTGATGTTGTCCCCGTCTGGCTGCGCCGAGTATCACAGCACGCGTCGATCAGGCCCGCCCACAGACGTGGGTCGAGGCATGTATGCCGACGATTCCGTCCACTTCAGCCACGGCTCAACCGCTCTCGCCATTTCGCCGGGTCTTGCGAGCAATGGAACACGGAATACACAACGATTTCCCTTTCTGTTGGTTCGTAGAAAATCCCGAAAGGAAATCGCCGCACCAATGCACGCCGGAATTCGTCGATCGCCACGCGATACAGAAGTGGCCGACGTTGGATGGCTTCCAAGCACGCCTCGACGCAACGTAGGAAATCCTCCCCGAGGCCTGGTTCCTGCGCCTCGTACCAGGCATATGACTCGGCGATGTCGTCGTCTGCTTCAGAGGTAAAGACAACGCGGTTAGACATGCTCCGAGCGCGCCCGCCGCTTCACCTCTTCCCATGAGCGCGCTGAATCTGGCTCCTGCGCAAGCCGCCGCTTACGCCGGTGCAGTTCTGCGGCCTTCGCATCAGAGACGGACAGGCTCAGTCCCTCTTGATCTTCCTGGGCGATGCTATCCCAAAGATCCTCAACAAGTTGCAGCCGCTCGGCGCGGCCCAGCTTGAACAGTGGCGCAAATTCGGAACTCATGCTTCAGAGCATACCCCCAACAAGTCGCCGGACTCAATGACTCAGGCACTCGGCTGCCCGTGCTGCTTCTCCTCCGAACACCCTTCCCCCTAAAGCAGAGGGGACATGCCGGAGGGGGAACTGGAACCGGGCCGGCGCTTTACTGCAAATGCGCCTCCAAAAACCACAAACTCTTATCCAAGCCCCGCGACACCCCCGTGAACAAATCCGAAGTATCCGCATCGCCGATGCCGGAAGCCGTCTCGATCGCCTTGCGCGTGCTGGCCGCCAGCAGCGCATAGCGCTCGACCAGCGCCTCCACCGCCGCCTTGCCGTGGACGCCGTCCAGCGGGAACTCCGGCAGCCGCGAAGCCTTGCCGGCGGCGCGGGCGGTGCCGATGGCGACGCCGCCCAGGGCGGTGGCGCGCTCGGCGATGTCGTCAACGTAGTCCTCGGCCTCTTCGGCCAGCTTGTCGAACAGCTCATGCAGGGCGATGAAATGCATGCCCTTCACATTCCAGTGCGCCTGCTTGATCTGGCTGAACAGGTCGAAGGTATCGGCCAGCTGCTGGTTGAGCAATGCAATGGCCTTGCCGCGGGTATCGGCGGGAAGATCGATCTTGGTGGCGTAGGTGGACATGGCGCACTCCTTGTGTAGGGGACTGTCTTTGAGGGCCACACTCTAGCGGCCGGCACTAAATTACTAAAGCAATATATATTTTATAATTCGATTGTTAAAAACTATCAAACGACGGCCTTGGCCACCAGCTTCTGCTTACGGTAGTAGCTGAAGATGTCGTTGAGATTGCGCCTGGGTTTCCAGCCGAAGGTTTCGCGGAACAGTTTGCCGTCGAGGATCACCGGGTACTTGAAATAGCTGACCATGTACGGGGGGAAGAAGCCGTTCCAGTTCAGCAGGCTGCTGATGCCGCGCGGCAGCAGGGGAGGTATCGAGGGAATCGGCAGCTTGCGGCAGCCGCATTCGCTCACGGCCTGCTGGTAGGGCACATAGTCATCGGGCGCCACGTTGTAGATGCCCGGCTTGTTCTTGTCGAAGGCCAGCACGATGGCCTCGGCCATGTCCTCGACGTGCAGGAACTGCATCATCGGCGAAAAGCCCACCAGCACCGGCACCATGGCCCGTGCCAGCAGGATCGACATGGTGTTGCGCACCCCTGGGCCCAGCACATTGCAGGGACGCAGGATGGTGATGTTGAGGTCCGGATGCTTCCACAGGTAGATGTTGGCCAGGCTTTCCACCTCCACCGAATCCACCAGTTCCTGCGTCACCTCGCTGGCCTTGAGCGGCGCCTCCTCGTCGATCAGCGCCGGGTTGTAGGCCGAGGCGCCGTAGACGAAATAAGTGCTGTGGATCAGCACCTGCGTCACGCCGTATTTGCGCGACAGGTCGAGCAGGCGCTTGGTCCCCAGCACATTGGCGTTGTAGCGCTGCAGCCGGTCCCGCTCGTGCGCGAACATGCGGCCGATGTGGATCACCGCGTCGATCTTGTGTTCGGCGAAGACATCCTCGAATCCGCGCTTGTGCAACTCCACCAGGTAGCTGGGGATGCCGGCGTCGGTATCCACCTTGCGCCGGAAGTCCACTGCGATGATGTGATACTTGCCGTGCAGCCGGGCAATGACCCGCTTGGCCAGGGAGCCGGCCGCGCCGGTGACGAGGATGGTCTTCTTGCTTATGTGCGGTTTGGCGGCGGCCATGACTTATAAATAGATGCTGGTACGTTCCTGCAAACCCAGGTCGATGAGCCGGCGCAGTTCGGCCTTGACCTCCTCGACCCGCTCGGCCACTTCGGCCTCGGTGGCGCAACCCGAGAAATGCATCGGTTTGCCGAAGTTCAGGTAGACCCGCGCCGGCAGCGGCAGCAGCGAGGGCACAACCGGCAGGTAGGGCAGGCCCAGCAGCTTCGCCAGTGGCGCCATGTTCAGCAGCGCCGGCATGGTCTCCTCGCAGCCGACGATGCCCACCGGCACAATCGGCGTGTTGAGGTGCATCGCCAGGTGCAGGAAGCCGTTGCCGAAGCGCTGCAGGCGGTAGCGGTCCTTGTACAGCTTGCCGGAGCCGCGCACGCCCTCGGGAAAAACGATGATGGCTTCCTCCATCTCCAGCATCTTGACGCAGTTGACCGGATCGCCGATCACCCCGCCCAGCGCGTTGAGATAATTCCCCAACCAGGGGACCGTAGGGAAGAAGCGCTCGATCATGGCCCGCGCCAGGCGCGGCCCGTCGGGATTGGTGGCGACCGCCACCCCCACCAGCACGCCGTCCATCGGCAGCTGCCCGCTGTGGTTGCCGATGATCAGCACCCGGCCGCTCTTCGGCACGTGTTCCAGGCCATGCGCCGTCACCCGGAAGTATTTTTCGTAGAGGAGTTTGCATACGCCCAGGGCGACCTTGAAGCGCTCCTCGTTGTAGCCCCAGGGGTCGTAGCCGAAGCTGCCGACCGGTTTGGGAATACTGGCGACCAGATGCTCGATCTCCGGCGTCACCAGGTGCGCCAGCGTCCTTTCCTTCAGGTTCAGCTTGCCGAAACCGAGCATTGATTTATCGACTCCGGAACGGGTACGGAGCCTCTCCTATCGCCCGCACAACTTAGACGAAAAGCGCAGGCGGTGGAAGGCGCGGCCGCAGTATTTTTTAATGCCGTCGCATCTGTGCGACAGCGCACAGAGCGCTGCGGTAGCTCAAGCCAGAGGTACAGGCTCCGCCGGCGCGGCCTCTTCTTGTGCCTGTTCGCGCTGGTGCGCCCACAGCCTGGCGTAGGCGCCGTCGCGCGCCAGCAGCTCGAAATGGGTGCCGCGCTCGACCACGCGGCCGCGATCCAGCACCAGGATCTCGTCGGCGTCGGTGATGGTGGACAGACGGTGGGCGATGACCAGAGTGGTGCGCCGTTCCGTCGCCTCGCGCAGGGCGCCCAGGATGGCCTGCTCGGCCGCCGAGTCCAGCGAAGAGGTGGCTTCGTCCAGGATCAGGATCGGCGGGTCCTTGAGCAGGGCGCGGGCGATGGCGATGCGCTGCTTTTCGCCGCCGGAGACCTTGAGCCCGCGCTCGCCCACCATGGTGGCGTAGCCCTCCGGCAGCTGGGCGATGAAGCGGTCCAGGTGCGCATGCCGCGCCGCCCGCTCCACCTCGGCGCGGCTGGCGCCGGGGCGGCCGTAAGCGATGTTGTATTCGATAGTGTCGTTGAACAGCACCGTATCCTGCGGCACTACGCCGATCAGCGCGCGCACGCTATCCTGGCCCACTTCCCGCAGGTCGCGGCCGTTGATGCGGATGTGCCCGGAGTCCGGATCGTAGAAGCGGAACAGCAGCCGCGCCAGCGTCGACTTGCCGGCGCCGCTGGCGCCCACCACCGCCAGTTTTTTGCCCTCCGGGATGTCGAAGCTGACCTGTTCCAGGATGCGCCGCGCCGGGGTATAGCCGAAGCTGACATGATCGAAGCTGACCCGCGCCCGCTGGGCCGCGATGGCCTGCGCGCCGGGCGCATCCTGCACCCGCGAGCGCTGCCCGAGCAGGCCGAACATCTTCTGCATGTCGATGAGGGCGCGGCGGATCTCGCGGTAGACGAAGCCCAGGAAGTTGAGCGGCACGAACAGCTGCACCATGTAGGCATTGACCGCGACGAAATCGCCGACGTTCATGCGTCCCTGCGTCACATCCTGCGCCGCCAGCCACATCATGGCGGTGATGGCGGCGGCGACGATCAGCGACTGGCCGGTGTTGAGCGAGGACAGCGACAGGCGGTTGCGCGTGCTGGCATCTTCCCAGGCGATCATGCTGTCCTCGTAGCGCTGGGCCTCCCAGCGCTCGTTGCCGAAATACTTCACCGTCTCGTAGTTGAGCAGGCTGTCGACGGCGCGGGTATTGGCCTTGGCATCGGTGTTGTTGGCTTCGCGCACGTACACCGTGCGCCACTCGGTCACCCATACCGAAAAGCCGACGTAGACCAGCACCGCGACCAGGGCCAGGGCGGCGAAGCGGATGTCGTACTGCTTCCACAGGATCGCCGCCACCAGGGCGATTTCCAGCAGGGTCGGCACAATGTTGAACAGGCTGAAGCGCAGCAGGAAGTTGATGCCCTCGACGCCGCGCTCGATGTCGCGCGCCAGTCCCCCGGTGCGCCGCGACAGGTGAAAATCCAGGTCCAGGCTGTGCAGATGCTCGAACACCCGCTGCGCCGCGCGCCGCTGCGCCCGGTTCGCCACCTTGCCGAACACCACGTCGCGCAGGTCGCCGAACAGCACGTTGAGAAAACGGACCAGGCCGTAGGCCAGCAGCAGGCCCAGCGGCACCGCCACCACCGCGCCGGCGGCGCCCCTGACCGACAGCGTATTGACCAGGTGCTTGAGCAGCTGGGGCAGCCACACCCCGGCCAGCTTGGCGCCGACCAGCAGCGCCATCGCCAGCACCACGCGCCCGGGGAACTCGGTCAGGTAAGGCCACAAGGTGGCCAGGGTGCGGCGGATGCTCAGCGGCTCCTCTTGCGGGGAACCGGTGTCGGGCGTGCTGCGGCGGTGGGTGCGCAAATGGAACTGCCGGTGAGGGGGCTTTTCCTATTTTGCGCCTTTGCGGCGGGATTCAAGCGCGAAGCGGCCAGCGATCAGCAGTAGGGCGGC
>CAJCJI010000364.1 GCA_903970595.1 Verrucomicrobiota bacterium | reverse complement strand
GGCCCTTCCTGCACCAGCCGCAGGACATCCCAGCCCAGCGCGGCGGACGCCTCCACAAAGGTCTCCCGCACCCGCGGTTCGCTCTCCGCCAGGCCGGCCAGCATGCCGACCGATTGCGAGCCCTGGCCCGGAAACAACAGCGCATAACTCATGCTGCCACACCTCCCGAAAACGACATCCTATCCGCACACTCAGGCCATCCGCAGCCGTATTGTTCAATTCGACCCTGCAGCAGCCCCTTTGTCCCCCTCGTTCCGTCCTCCGGATTTCGCGCGGAGCCGGTTCCAGCCGTAGCAAGCCAGGGCATAGGCCAGCGCGCTGCAGATGCCGTAAACATGCGATTCCGCCAGCACCCCACCCCCGATGAGATCGGTCTCCGACTTCGGCGCACCGACCACCATTTCCCAGGTGATCCTGGCCACCAGGAAGACCAGACAGGCAATGGCGATGCGGTCCCGGGTCAGCGCCTGGCGCCCCAGCCCAAGCACAAACAGCCCGTAGATCAAGCCGGACAGCCCGACATAGGTCTGCACCCAGGGCGACAGGAAGTACAGGCACAGGCTCATGCCCATGCCGATGACCCCCAGCCGGCGCAGCCACTCCCCGGCCGACAGCCGCTCCGGGCACAGCACCACCAGCAGCACCAGGCTCAGCACGTTCAACACCAGGTGCCAATAACCCAGGTGGACAAAATTGCCGCTGAGCAGCCGCCACCACTCCCCCGCCGCGATGGCGGCGCGATCATAGCGCAGGACCGGGGAAAGCTGCGGGCCAGCCAGGGTCAGCAGCAGGCAAAACGCCGACAGCACGGCCGGCGGCCCCCACACCTGCGGGGAACTTAGAGGCGCCTCTGGTATCATAATCGCCCGAACTTGCGGTTATTTTTCATTACAAAATCATGAAGCCAACACCATGAACAGATCATTCCTGCGCCCGCGCGCAGCGGGCTTTACCCTAATTGAAATCATGGTCGTGGTGGTGATCCTCGGCATCCTGGCCGCCATCGTCGTACCCAGGGTTATGGACGCTCCGGACAGGGCCCGCATGACCAAGGCCAAACAGGATATCGCGTCGATGCAATCGGCGCTGAACCTGTACAAGCTCGACAACTATGTCTATCCGAGCACGCAGCAGGGCCTGCAGTCCCTGGTCGCCCCGCCGCAAGGCGAGCCGGCAGCGCGCAACTGGAAGCCGGGCGGTTATATCGACCGCCTGCCGGATGATCCCTGGGGCCACCCCTACCAGTACCTCAACCCCGGACTGCACGGTGAAATCGACATCTTCACGCTCGGCGCCGACAACGCGCCGGGCGGCGACGGCGTCAACGCCGACATCGGCAACTGGAATCTGGGTGGGTGAGCCCCTGCGCGAAGCAAAGCTTCGCGCAGGGGCGAACGCCCGGCCAGGGATGGCCGGGCCGGGCTCTCTCAAAAAGGCTGATATCCCGCCAGGGACGGCCTTGACCTACCCGGCAAAGGCCCGGTGGGAAAAGTCTTGATGCACCTCCCTAAACACGCACCGTTCCGCCACGGGCGCCCCGCCGGCTTCACCCTCATCGAAATCATGGTGGTGATTTTCATCATCGGCATCCTGGCCGCCTTCGCCAGCCTGAAGATCGGCGGCCGCGCCGTGGACGACCAGTTGCAGACCGAAGCCGAGCGGTTTCAGCAACTGGTGAGTCTGGCGGAGGAGGAATCGCAGGTGAAAGGCATTCCGATCGGATTGCGCTTTACCGCCAGCGGCTACGAGTTCCTGTCTATGGGCGACAAGGGTCAATGGGTCAACTACAGCCAGGGTGCCTTGCGCCCGCGTCCGCTCCAGGCGCCGTTTTTCGCCGAACTATGGGTCGAGGGGCGCATGGTCCCGCCGGCGCAGGACCAGCAGGCCGGCGCCCTGGCCCTGGATAAGGAGCAGAAAGTCCTGCCGCAGATCCTGCTGCTGCCGGGCGGCGAAGTGACCGCCTTCGCCGCCGACATGAAGGTGGAAGGCTATCCGTTCTACTTCCACATCGAATCGGACGTTCTGGGCCGCATGCAATTCGAGCGGCGCGTACTGCAATGAGTGGTTACGCCGGCCGGCCCAAGGCAGTTCTGTCGCAGCGGGGCTTTACCCTGCTCGAGGTGCTGGTTGCCGTCACCGTGCTGGCCCTGGCTCTCACGGCGATCATTTCCGGTGGCTCCGGTTACGCCCGCACCGCGGCCAGCATGCGCGACAAAACCCTGGCCCTGTGGGTGGCGCGCAACCGCCTGGCCGAAATCGAGATGCTGCCGGTATGGCCGCAGAGCGGGACCAGCAGCGACGACGTGCCAATGGGCGGCGAGACCTGGACCTGGCGGGTCGAAGTGGTGGGCACGCAGGACCCGACGCTGCGGCGCATCAACATCGGCGTGAGCAAGAAATCGGAGTCGCAGCACAACTACGTCGAGCTGACGACGTTTATTTCCAGCACCGGACGGCAAACGCAGTGATGCGCCCGCCCCAAGCAGGAGCGCGGCGGCATGGTCCTTCGCCGCGGCGCAACGGGTTCACCCTGCTGGAGATCCTGGTGGTGATCCTGATCTTCGGCATCTTCGCCATCATGGCCTACGGCGGACTGACCAGCGTGCTCAACACACGCCGGCATATCGAGGAGTCCCTGGCGCGCACCGCGGAATACCAGAAGGCCTACATGCGCCTGCGCGACGACTTCGTCAACGGCTCGGGGCGCACCATCCGCGACAGCAACGGCACCATGCAGCCGGCCGTTGCCTTCGACAGCTTCAACAAGCGCCTCGAATTCAGCCGCGGCGGCTGGAGCAACCCGGCCCTCCTGTCGCGCGCGACCATCGAACGGGTCAGCTACTTTCTCGACGACAGCAATTCCGACAATTTCAGGCTGATCCGGCGCAGCTGGCGCGTGCTGGACCGCGCACCGCAGACCGATCCGGTGGACCTGAGCCTGCTGGAACATGTCGAGCAGGTTCAGTGGCGCTTCCTGGACGCCAATAACGCCTGGCAGGCCCAGTGGCCCGCCAGCGGTGCCTTGCTCAGCAGCGGCAGCAGCGCCGCCGCGGCCTTGCCGCCGTTGGCGGTGGAGCTGACCCTCCAAACCCGCGACTGGGGCCAGCTGCGCCTGTTGTTCCGCTTCGGTGCCGAGGGCCTGTCCGGTGCCACCCCCGTCTCAGGTTCCAGTTCCGGCTCGACCACCGGCACCAGTCCCGGCATTACCCCCTAGAGAGGCGGCAGATGGTGAAAAAACAAGGCGGCATCGCCCTGATCACCGCGATCTTCGTCGTCGCGCTGGCCAGCATCGCGGCCGTGGCGATGTTCGAAGCGGCCAATGTCTCCCTGCACCGCGGTGCCAACCTGGTCCAGTCGGAGGCGGAGTTGTGGTACGCCAGCGGCGTCGAGTCCTGGGTCAAGGGCATCTTGATGCAGGATGGCAAGCTCAATCCCCAGACTACCGGATTCAACGGCCTGTGGGCCGTGCCCGAGGTGGCGCTTCCGATCGACGGGGGCGGCATCCGCGGCCATATCGAAGATCTGCAGGGGCTGTTCAATCTCAACAACCTGGCCGTGGGTCAGCTCAATTCCAGCACCAGCAGCGGGGCCGTGGCCACCGGCCCGATGCTCTACATCGAGCAGATGGACCGCCTGCTGGACAACCTGCCGAACTTCGACGCTTCCAAGTACCACGGCCTGGGCTACGCGATCCGCGACTGGGTCGATGCCGACGACCAGCGCTCCGGCACCCAGGGCGCCGAAGACCAGGACTACCTGTCGCAGGATCCGCCCTACCGCGCCGCCAACCAGCCGATGCGCAGCGTCAGCGAGCTGATGCTGGTGAGAGGCATGACCAAGGAGCTGTACGCGGCGCTGTCGCCCTATGTCACCGCCCTGCCGCTGCCCGTGTCGGCATCCACCGCCGCCACCGCCTCCGCCGCTAGCAACTCGGGATCGGTGACGGCGATCAATGTCAACACCGCGCCCGAGCCGGTGCTGATGTCCCTGGCCCCCAATATCACCAACCGGGCCGCGGTGGAGAAGTTCATCGCCGCCCGCAAGGGCCAGCCCATCACCAGCGTGAGCGAACTCAGCGGCAGCGGGGAGTTTGCCTTCATCCCCAGCCCGACCAACAACACCGGAACCATCGGCCAGGTGAGAACCGGCGTCACCAGCAACTATTTCGAACTCCAGGCCGAGATCGTCATTGGCAGCGGTCGGCTCGCGCTGTACAGTGTCATTTTCCGGCCGGGCGGCGGCGTCCCCGTGGTTCTGGCCCATAGCACCAATACCGAATAAAACTGTCGCCCTACACCGTCGCCTTACTGTGCGCGAAACCCTGTACATCCGTCTGCGCCAGCCTGTTACTGATGCGCTGACTCCCCATGCGGTCGTCACGACCGACGGCCTGGCCGGCGCCCCGGCCAGCGTCTACGTGCGCGAAGCCCCCCTGCATGAGGTGCTGGCCCTGGCGGCCGGGCGCAAGCTGGTGGTGTTCGCGCCCGGGGCCGATATCCGCCTGACCCAGGTCAAAGTGCCCGCGCGCCAGCCGGCGAAAGTCCTGCAAGCGGCGCCGTTCGTGCTCGAAGACCAGTTTGCCGACGACGTCGAAACCCTGCATTTCGCCCTGGGGCCGCGCCAGCTGGACGGATCGTTTCCGGTGGCGGTGGCCTCGCATGCGCACATGCGGGAATGGCTGGCGCCCTTCGCCGAGCGCAATGTGCTCCCCGACGCCCTGATCCCGGAAACCCTGGCCCTGCCCTGGGACAGCGGCGGTCCCTGGACCGTATTGCCGGAGCACGATCACCTCACCGCGCGCACCGGCGCTTTCAGCGGCTTCAGCTGCGTACCGCACGACTTCGAACTGTTTCTGCAGCTGGCCGAGCAGGGCACGCCGCATTCTCTGCGCGTGCTGGTGCCCTTGGGCACGGAAGAGGACTACACCACCCTGAAGCGCCCGCTGGAGTTGCTGCCCGGCTTCAAGCACCCGCTCGAAGCGATGATCCGGCACCTGCGCATGCCGCAGGCCATCAACCTGCTCCAGGGCGGCTATTCGCAACGCGAAAGCCTGGACCGGCTGTGGCGTCCCTGGCGCTTCGCCGCCGCATTGTGCGCGGCCGCGTTCCTGCTGGGCGTGGTGGTGAACTCGGTGCAGGCACTGCGTTTCAAGCATGCCGCGGCGGACCTGCAGCAAACCAATGAAGCGCGCTTCAACCAGTATTTCCCGGCTCAGCGCGTCCCCGGTCTGTCGCTTTCCACGCAGGTCGAACAGCAGGCCCAGATGCTCACCCGCGGCAGCGGCCAGGACGGACCCCTGCCGCTGTTGCAGCAGGCCGCCGACAGCCTGAACGCCACGCCCGGATTGACCCTGAATAACGCCGAGTACCGCGAAGGCGCACTGTTCCTGGACCTCAGCGCCAGCGACCTGCAGCTGCTGGAAAAGCTGCGCGGCTGGTACGGCAGCCATCACTGCGCCAGGCTGGATGTGCAGTCGGCGGATTCGGGCGAGGGCGGCGCCAAGATCCGCGTCAAGCTCAGCCCAGGCCAGTGCTGATGAAATCCCCCTTCAAATCCATGGGTGAGCTGGTGCAGACGCAGCTGGGCCCCCAGCTGGCACCGCTGCGGGCGCGCTTCGAAACGCTGCAGCCCCGCGAACAGCTTCTGGTCGGCGTGGGCAGCCTGGTCGCGGCGCTGGCGCTGATCTATCTGATCCTGTGGCAACCGTTCGCGCTGGCGCGCGTCCATCGGGCAGCGGAGCTGGATGCGGCGCGCGACCTGGCGGTGCGCATCGAGCAGATCGGCGCCCTGGGGCAGCAGTCGCGCTCGGCACACGGGCCGCCGGTGGTCGGACCGGAGGTGTCGCTGCTGGCCGCCGTGGATCAGGCCAGCAAGGACGGCATCCTCGGCAAGCCGCTGTCGCGGATCAACCCGGATGGCGAGAAGCAGGTGCGGGTCTGGATCGACGACGTGAATTTCGATGCGCTGCTGCGCTGGATCGACGATTTGCAATCGCGCTACGGCGTGCGCATCGACGCCGTCGCCGTCGAGCGGCGCCCCACCGCGGGCCTGGTCAGCGCGCGCCTGACCCTGATGCGCGCGCCATGAAGACGCGCAACCTGTTGCTGATCGGCGTCCTGGTTTTCGTCTGGACCCTGCTGATGAACGCGCCGGTGGCCAGCCTCTACGCGCGCTTCCCGCCGGCCGCCTCGACGGCGCGGCTGTATGGTCTGGAAGGCGGCATCGGCCAGGGCAAGGCGCAAAGCCTGGCCCTGAACGGCCGTCCGCTGCTGCAGAACCTGCGCTGGTCGTTCCAGCCCTGGTGGCTGCCCTTGCTGCGCGCCAGCTTTCATGTCGAGGGCGGCGGCCAGGACCTCCAGCTCAAGGGCCGCTTCGCCAGGGTGTTCGGCGGCTTCGACATCACCGCCGAGGGCGGCGGCAGCATCAAGGCACTGGCCGCCGCCGGCGGCTTTCCCTTCGTGCCATTCGACGGGCTGGCGCACTTCGATCTCGACAGCCTGCATCTGCGCAAAGGCTTTCCCAGTTCCGCCAGCGGCGTGTTTGAACTGCACGGGGTGGCATTTACGCTGGGCAGCAATCCGGTGGCGTTGGGGGATTTCAAGGCGACCATCAGCAACCAGAAACCCCCGGCCGGCACCAGCGCCGACGGCAGCATCAAGGTGGTGATCGAGACCCTGGGCGGTCCGCTCGACGCCAGCGGCGAAGTGCACCTGCAGACCGATCACAGCTACGACTACGACCTGCAGTTCAAAGCCAAGGACAATGCCGATCCGGCCTTGCGCAACATGCTGCAGTCCGGCGGCGCCGGCCAGCCGGATGCCGGCGGCTATTACCACCTGCGCAACCGGGGCATCTGGGCTGGATGAGCCCCGTATGAGCTTGCATCCGCGCAGCTCAGCCGCGGCGCAGGTGGTAGTGGGTCTTTCCGGCGGTGTGGACTCCGCCGTTGCCGCCTGGCTGCTGAAGGAGCAGGGTTTCCGCGTAGCGGCCCTGTTCATGGTCAACTGGACCGAGGACGAAGAGGGCTATTGCAGCTCCGCCGAGGATTTCCAGTCGGCCCGCGCGGTGTGCGAGGAACTGGATATTCCGCTGCACCGCGTCGACTTCTCGGCCGAGTACCGCGCCCGCGTATTCGACCGTTTTCTCGCCGACTACCGCGCCGGCAAGACGCCGAACCCTGACGTGCTGTGCAACCGCGAGGTGAAATTCCAGCCGTTCCGCGAACACGCGCTGCGGCTGGGAGCGGACTTCGTGGCCACCGGCCATTACGCGCGCATCGAGCAGTCGCCGGACGGTCCGCGCCTGCTGCGGGCGGTCGACGACAACAAGGACCAGAGTTATTTCCTGGCCGCGGTCGCCCGCCGGCACTTCGAGCGCGTACTGTTTCCCATCGGCGGACTGAGCAAGCCGATGGTGCGCGAGATCGCCCGCCGCGCCGGCCTGCCCAATCACCGCCGCAAGGATTCTACCGGCATCTGCTTCATCGGCGAGCGCGAATTCCGCGGCTTCCTTACGCAGTATCTCCAGCCCAACCCCGGACCGATGGAAGACGCCGCCGGCCGCGTGATGGGCGAACATCGCGGCCTGATGTATTACACCCTGGGCCAGCGCCGCGGCCTGGCCATCGGCGGCAGGAGCGGCGCGCGCGAGGCGCCCTGGTACGTCATCGCCAAGGACCTGGCGCGCAACGCGCTGCTGGTGTCGCAGGAAGAAAACCATCCGCGGCTGATGTCGCACCGGATCGTAACGGCGCCGTTCCACTGGATCCGGCGGCCGGAAGCGTTCGGCCAGCCCCTGTCCGCGCGCATCCGCCATCGCCAGGCGCTGCAGGTTTGCACCGTGCAGCCGCTTGCCGATGACGCGCTCGAAGCGGTGTTCGAGCAGCCGCAGCGCGCGGCCGCGGCCGGCCAGTATCTGGCGCTCTACGATGGCGAGGAGTGCCTGGGCTGCGGCGAAATCGCGCAGGCCGGTTGAGCGGCGGCCGGTTCTTGGCGGCCGCCGCAACAGGAAACATAGGGCCTCCGCTTGCTATAATTTGCGCCGCAGCGGCGCTGCTCAGCGCGTATCGATCTTTATCAGGAGACAGACCATGTCGGACAGCTTCAAAGCCAAGTCCAGCCTCAAAGTCGGCGACAAAACCTATTCCTACTGCAACCTCAAAGCGCTGGAGCCGCAGTTCAAGCTGTCCCGCCTGCCCTATTCTTACAAGATTCTCCTGGAAAACCTGGTCCGCCACGAAGACGGCGTCAACATCACCAAAGCCGACGTCGAAGCGCTGGCAGGCGCCGACCTGAGAAAACTGCCGCAGAAGGAAATCGCCTTCATGCCGGCCCGCGTGGTGCTGCAGGACTTCACCGGCGTGCCCTGTGTGGTGGACTTCGCCGCGATGCGCGACGCCATGAAGAACCTGGGCGGCGACGCCAGGAAAATCAATCCGCTGTGCCCGGCCGAACTGGTCATCGACCATTCGGTGATGGTCGATCACTACGGCACCAGCGACGCGTTCGACCTCAACGCCAAGCTCGAATTCCAGCGCAACAAGGAACGCTACAGCTTCCTGCGCTGGGGCCAGGAAGCCTTCGACAACTTCAAGGTGGTGCCGCCGGATACCGGCATCGTGCACCAGGTCAACATCGAATTCCTGGCCCGCGTGGTGTTCGACAAGGGCGGCCTGCTCTACCCGGATAGCTGCTTCGGCACCGACTCCCACACCACCATGGTCAACGGCATCGGCGTGCTCGGCTGGGGCGTCGGCGGCATCGAGGCCGAGGCCGCGATGCTCGGCCAGCCCTCCACCATGCTGATGCCGGACGTCATCGGCGTGCGCCTCAGCGGCAAGCTGCCCGAGGGCGCCACCGCCACCGACCTGGTGCTGACCATCACCGAGATGCTGCGCAAGCGCGGCGTGGTGGAGAAGTTCGTCGAATTCTTCGGCCCCGGCCTCGGCAACCTGGCCACCGCAGACCGCTGCACCATCGCCAACATGGCGCCGGAATATGGCGCCACCTGCGGCATCTTCCCGATCGACGGCGAAACCCTCAACTACCTGCGCCTGACCGGCCGCAGCGAGGAGCAGATCGCGGTAGTCGAGGCCTACGCCAAGGCGCAGGGCCTGTGGTGGACGCCGGAAACGCCGGAAGCCGAATACACCGACGTGCTGCACCTGGACCTGGCCAGCATCCTGCCCTCCCTGGCCGGCCCCAAGCGGCCGCAGGACCGCGTGCTGCTGACGCAGGTGCAGCCGAACTACAAGAAGGCCTTCGAGGGCGAGCAGAAACTGCGCCCCTCCGCCGGCCCGGCCAAGGTCAGCGACGCCGGCAAGGATTTCGAGCTCAAGGACGGCGCGGTGGTCATCGCCGCCATCACCTCCTGCACCAACACCTCCAACCCGGCGGTGCTGATCGCCGCCGGCCTGGTGGCGAAGAAGGCGCTGGCGCTGGGCCTGAAGACCAAGCCCTGGGTCAAGACCTCGCTGGCCCCCGGCTCCAAGGTCGTCACCGAATACCTGAAGAAGGCCGGCCTGCTGACCGAGCTGGAAGGCGCCGGTTTCAACCTGGTCGGCTACGGCTGCACGACCTGCATCGGCAATTCCGGCCCGCTCAACGAGCCGATCGGCAAGGCCATCGGCGACAACAAGTTGTCGGTTGCCGCGGTGCTGTCTGGCAACCGCAACTTCGAGGGCCGCGTCCACCAGGACGTGCGTATGAACTACTTGGCCAGCCCGCCGCTGGTGGTGGCCTACGCCTTCGCCGGCACCGTCGACATGGACCTGGCCAAGGACCCGATCGGCACCGGCAAGGACGGCAAGCCGGTCTACCTGAAGGACATCTGGCCTTCGCAGAAGGAAATCCAGGAGACCATTGCCAGGTCGCTGTCCGCCGAAATGTTCAAGCAAAGCTACGGCGAAGTGTTCCTGGGCGATACGCGCTGGCAGTCGATCCAGGTGGCCAAGTCGGAAACCTATCCCTGGGATTCCAAGAGCACGTACGTGCAGAATCCGCCGTATTTCGACGGCATCACCAAGACCAAGCCGGGCATCCCCAGCATCAGCGGCGCGCGCTGCCTGGCCCTGCTGGCCGACTCCATCACCACCGACCACATCTCGCCCGCCGGCGACATCAAGAAAGACGGCCCGGCCGGCAAGTACCTGGTCGAGCACGGCGTGCAGCGGGCGGACTTCAACAGCTTCGGTTCGCGCCGCGGCAACCATGAAATCATGATGCGCGGCACCTTCGCCAACACCCGCATCAAGAACCAGATGGTTCCAGGCGTCGAAGGCGGCTATACCAGGCACCTGCCCGACGGCGAGCAGATGTCGATCTACGACGCGGCGATGAAGTACCAGCAGGAGAAGATCCCGCTGGTGGTTCTGGCCGGCAAGGAATATGGCACCGGCTCCTCGCGCGACTGGGCGGCAAAGGGCACCATCCTGCTTGGGGTCAAGGCGGTGATCTCGGAGAGCTTCGAGCGCATCCACCGCGCCAACCTGGTCGGCATGGGTGTGGCGCCGCTGAACTTCGTCGACGGCCAGAATGCCCAGAGCCTGGGCCTGGACGGCAGCGAGATCTTCGACATCGAAGGCCTCAAGCACGGCGCCAAGGAAGTCACGGTCAAGGCCAAAAAGGCGGACGGCAACACCGTCAGCTTCAAGGCGCGGGTGCGCATCGATACGCCGAAGGAGTGGGAGTACTACGAGAACGGCGGCGTGCTGCATTACATGCTGCGGCAGCTTGCGGCGTGATGGGTAGTAGTGGACATACTATCCAAGAACCGGTCATTCATGACCGGACTGTTCAAATAAGCAGTTCGTGCAGGATCAAAGGCGCGCAAGTGCCCTTGATCCTGCTACCCCAAAAATTCGCATAAATACGCGGCCGGCCCGCCCACCGCCTGCACGTCGAAACCGCTGTTGGCCACCACTTCGAAATTGGTGCCGGCGGGAAAGCTGGCCCAGCCGCTTCCTCCACCCAGGTTGGCGCGCAACAGGCCGCTGATCACGGTCATACGCTCCGCGGCGGCGGTATTGAAATGGCGCTGCTCGCCGGCCTCGATGACGCCGACCGTGGCACGCAGGCCGTTCCGTTCAAAGCCGATGGACTGGACCGATCCGTTGAAGTAGCTGTTGTGCTTCAGCATGAATCACCGTTGTATGGTTGGAAAAGCCCGGAACTGTTCCGGGCCGGGCATCGTAGCCCCTGGCGGGCAATTGCAAAAGATCCGCGGCGTGCTTGCCAGTTCCGGCTCAAAACTGGCGATAATGAAACCGGCACCCCATATCACTGTCGCCTGGCTTTGGAGTAGGTCCCGGATGATCCGTCGCGTCGTATTCAACCAGAAGGGCGGGGTCGGTAAAACGACCATCGTCTGCAATCTCGCCGCCATCGCGGCCTCGCGCGGCTTGCGCACCCTGGTGATCGATTTGGATACCCAGGGCAATGCGACGCAGTATCTTCTGGGCGGCAAGGCGGGCAAGGCCGACCGCACCATCGGCGACTTCTTCGAATCGACCTTGGGCTTTTCGCTGCAGACTCCGCCGTTCGTCACTTATGCCACCAATACGCCGTTCGAGAATCTCGACGTGGTGGCGTCCGATCCGCGCCTGGAGGACCTGCAGGTCAAGCTCGAAGCCAAGCAAAAGGTGCAGAAGCTGCGCCAGGCCCTGGACAAGCTCAAGGGCTACGACGCGGTGTATATCGATACCCCGCCGGCGCTGAACTTCTACAGCCGCTCCGCGCTGATTGCCGCCAACCGCTGCCTGATCCCCTTCGACTGCGATGAATTCGCCCGCCAGGCGCTGTATACCCTGCTCGAAAACCTGCAGGAAATCCGCGCCGACCACAACGATTCGCTGGAAATAGAGGGCATCGTGGTGAACCAGTTTCAAGGGCGCGCCAAGCTGCCGGCGCGCGTGGTGGCGGAGCTGCGCCAGGAGGGCCAGCCGGTGCTGGAGCAGACCTTGTCCACTTCGGTACGGGTGAAGGAGTCGCACGAGCGCCATCTGCCGATGATCCAGCTCGAACCCGGCCACCGCGTGACGCAGGAATATGTGGCGCTCTACGACGCCCTGGACTAAAAATGTAGGTCGCCCTTCAGGCCGACACAGATGCCTGCCCTGAAGGGCGAGCTACTTAAACTCGTGCTCCGGCGCGCAGAAGCCGATATTCAAGGCCCCCTCGCCCACGTTGATGCAGGCGGTGATGCTGGCGACGCTGGTATACAGCGCAACCCCATGCTGCTGCGCCACCGACTTGAGCTCCGCGTATCCGGGCAAATTTTCCAGTTGCTCCAGTTCGCCGGTATAGCTCACGCAGACCACCGGCGCCAGCAGTCCGGCCTTGATGCGCTCGCCGACGAACTGGCACAGGCGCCGCGCCCCCTCGTTGAAATGATGGATGCTGGCAATCGAACCGGTCTCGCCGCGATTGGCACGGATCAATGGCTTGAAGTCCAGGGCGATGCCCACGGCATACTTGACCCAGCCGACGCTCTTGTCGCCCTTCTTGTGGGCACGCGAGCGCAGGTGGTACAGGTCGCTGGGCAGACCGTACATGTAGAGCGAGGGGATCAGGCTGTCGAGGCGCTCGCGAATGCGGTTAGGGGTCTGCCCTTCCGCTATCATGCGGGCGGCTTCGGCGGCCAGCACTCCCTGGGCGGAAAACAGGTTCTGGCTGTCGATCACCCGCAATGAAAAAGGCCCCGGCAAACCGGCCCGCGCGCGCACCGCTTTGTATTCGGACAGGATAGTCAACGAAGCCCGGGTGGCGTTTTCGAATATCGGGCTGCGCGATGCGGCGACGGTGAGGCAGAACACGAAGTCATAATCGAGCACCAAGCGCTCGAGGAACAGATCCTTGATCTGTTCCACGCTCAGGGGCGCCGTTTCGGCATGCGCCGCGTTGGCCAGGTGACGGCGATAAAACTCCTGGGTGGCTTGCGGATCGCGCCGGTCGACGAATTCCTCGGTGCCGATATGAATCGTCACCGGCAGGATCACGATCTTGTGCTCGCGGCAAAAATCCTGCGGCAGATCGCAGGCCGAGTCCACCACCAAGCCAATCCTCATGCCGATCCTCCCCGGCAGCGCACGGGCCCGTCCTTATCTTTGAATCCGGAACGGAACCCTGATCCCCGCCATGTTCTGCACCGCGTATGGACTGGGGCTTTGCCCCGTCTTCATCCAGGCGGAATCGGACGGGAACCAACAAAACAGCCTAGTAATATGACTTCTTAATAATATTCACTAATTGACTGAAGTCTAAACCGTTTTTTTATACTGCTCCAGTTTCTT
Organism: Verrucomicrobiota bacterium; assembly: GCA_903970595.1. Taxonomy (GTDB): domain Bacteria; phylum Pseudomonadota; class Gammaproteobacteria; order Nevskiales; family Nevskiaceae; genus Nevskia. Next base: position 8,940 of record CAJCJI010000364.1, on the reverse strand, counting down.
GGCCTCTTGCCACAGCTCCTCCATGCGCTGCAGGCGCAGCGGCTCCCCCAGCGGCGGCAGTTCGGACAGGTGCTGCTGTATGTGGCCATAGCGGCGGCGGAACTTGGCATTGGCGGCGGTCAGCGCCGCCCCGGCGTCCACCCCCAGGTGGCGCGACAGGTTCACCACCATGAACAGCAGATCGCCCAGTTCCTCCTCCCGGTTGCGGGCGTCCGGGGCCTGCTTGAGCTCGCCGATCTCCTCGGCCAGCTTGTCCCACAGCCCGGCCGGGTCGGTCCAATCGAAGCCTTCGGCCGCAGCCTCCAGTTGCAGCTGCAAGGCCTCGAGCAGCGGCTCGCTCATGCCAGCAGCTTTTGCCGCAGGTTCCACAGGATTCCGGCGGTCGCGCCCCAGATGCGGTGCCCGGCGTAGTTCAGCTCGAAGAACGGCACGTTGAATCCCTCCCGGCTCAGGAACTTGCGCTCGAAGGTCCGCTCGGCAAGCAGCACCGCCAGGGGCAATTCAAAGGTTTCGGCCACCTCGTCTGCATCGATCACCGGCGTAAACGCTTCGCGCACCACGCCGACCACCGGGGTGATGCGAAACCCGCTCAGCACCGGGTAATCGTCCAGATAGCCGATCACCTGTACGCGCGCCGGATCGAGTCCCACCTCTTCCTGGGCCTCGCGCAGGGCGGTGGCGGCGTAGCTGGCATCGCCGGCGTCGCGGCCTCCGCCGGGAAAGCTGATCTGCCCCTGATGATGGCGCAGGGTTTCGGCACGGCGGGTCAGCAGGATGGTGGCGCCGGCCGGGTGGTCGATCACCGGCACCAGCACGGCCGCCGCGCGCAAGCCCGCCAGGGCGGCGGGCGTGAAAAAACTGTCCAGCCTGAACGGCAGCTCCATCCGCGCCACCGGGCGGATCTTCTCGCTGCTGCCGCGCAGCACCTGGTCCAGGCGCGCCAGCGTCGGGGTATGCACGGGTGCTCCGTTCAAGCCTCGGCTCCAAGGCCGCGCGACAGGTCGGCAATAATGTCGCCAGGGTCTTCCAGCCCCACGGCGATGCGCAGCAGGCTTTCGCCGATTCCGGCAGCCTGGCGCGCCTCGGCGCTGATCCGCGCATGGGTGGTGCTGGCCGGATGGGTGATGGTGCTGCGCGTATCGCCCAGATTGGCGGTGATGGAGATCATTTTCACCGCGTCGATCACCCGCCACGCCGCCGCCCGCCCGCCCCTGGCCTCGAAGGCGACGATGCCGCCGAATCCCTGCTGCTGTCTTTTGGCCAGTTCGTGCTGGGGATGGTCCGGCAACCCCGGATAGTAGACCCGCTCCACCGCCGGCTGGGACTGCAGCCACTCCGCCAGCTGCTGCGCCGCGGCGCAATGGGCGCGCATCCGCAGGCTCAGCGTCTCCAGGCCCTTGAGAAACACCCAGGCGTTGAACGGGCTCATGCAGGGGCCGGCGGTGCGCATGAACCCGAAGACATCCTTGCCGACCCGCTCGGCGTCGCCCAGCACGGCGCCGCCGACGCAACGCCCCTGCCCGTCCAGATACTTGGTGGCCGAATGGATCACCAGGTCCGCGCCGAGCTGCAGCGGTTTCTGCAATACCGGGGTGAGGAAGCAGTTATCCACCGCCAGCAGGGCGCCGGTCGCGTGCGCCACCCCGGCCAGGGCGCGAATATCGGCGATATCCGTCAGGGGATTGTTCGGGGTTTCCACGAACAGCAGCCGGGTGCCGGGACGGATCGCGGCCGACCAGGCGCCGACGTCGGCCGGATCGACAAAGCTGGTGCTCACGCCGAAACGGCTGAACACGTTGTTGAGCAGGTTGATGGTGGAGCCGAACAGCGTGCGAGATGCCACCACATGATCGCCCGACTTGAGCAGGGCCAGCAGCATCGACATGATCGCGGCCATGCCGCTGGCGGTGGCGACGCAGCTGTCCGCCCCTTCCATCAGCGCCAGCCGCCTCTCGAACGCATGCACCGTTGGATTGGTGAAGCGCGAGTAGATGTTGCCAGGCACCTGCCCGCCGAACACTGCCGCTGCCTGCGCGGCGCTGTCGAACACGAAGGACGAGGTCAGGTGCAGCGCGGCGGAATGCTCGCGTTCCTCCGTGCGCGGCTCGGCGGCGCGTACGCCGAGCGTGGCGCTACCCCAATGCGGGTCAAACTCGTCGTTCATCGTCCAGCCATTCCGTAACGCACAAAAAAGCCCGCCAGCGAGCGCTAAACGGGCCTTTTGCACCCTTTTAGCAGAACTTATTACGCGCCCCGCAAGCTGGCAACAAATCGGCGCATTGAAACTTTACTGGCATGAGCACCGTACGGCAAGTGCCCACGCCCGGCTCTACCGTCAACACCCGGATTTCGAGCGCATTAACCGCGCAAGCTGGGATCAGGAAGCGGCGATTGCTGCCCTGTCGCGCAGATTCCGCAGGGTGTTACGGACCGCCCATGGTCTTGGAAGTGCCGCCGTTGCCCCCGGTCTGCATCGAGCGGAGTGCCTGTGCACCGCTCGCATCGCCCCCGCAACTCGTCTGCCGCGACAGACGCGAGCCGGTGGAATCATCGGTCTGACAATAGACCACCTCGTCTGTCTTCTGGTCCGATGCGGCGTCCGTCGTCGTCGCACAACCGCTCTGAAACAAACCCGCCAACAAGCCGCCCACCAATACCATTCTGCTGCTGCGCATTCTTATCTCCCTAAAAGCAAAAATTAAAAGGCATTCCAGCAAGCAGCATGCCAGCAAGCGCGCAGGCCTTCAATAAAAAATCCTACCTATGCCGATCTTTGGTTGGATCTGACCTGCTCGTCGGTTCAGCGGGCGTTGTGCAGCTCGATCACCACATTCCCGGCCCGGACCCGGCGGGCTTCCTTGGCGGCATCCGAGCGGAACAGTTCGAGCTGGTTGAGATAATGCTCGTTGATGTCCTGCGTGACGTACTCCCCGGTGAACACCGAGGTGTCGAAGCGCTGGATCTTCGAATCCTTGTGGCGCACGGCTTCGATCAGGTCTTCCAGGTCCTGGTAGATCAGCCGGTCGGCGCCGAGCAGCTGCTCCAGTTCGGCGTGGCTGCGGCCATGCGCCACCAGTTCGCTGGAGGTCGGCATGTCGATGCCGTAGACGTTGGGGTACTGCACCGGCGGCGCGGCGGAGGCGAAATAAACCTTCCTGGCGCCCGCGTCGCGCGCCATTTCGATGATCTCCTTGGAGGTTGTGCCGCGGACGATGGAATCATCGACCAGCAGCACGTTCTTGTCGTGGAATTCCAGGTCGATCGGATTGAGTTTCTGCCGCACCGACTTTTTGCGCTGCGCCTGGCCCGGCATGATGAAGGTACGCCCGATGTAGCGATTCTTGACGAATCCCTCGCGGTACTTCACGCCCAGGCGGATGGCCAGCTCGACGCCGGCGACGCGGCTGGTATCCGGAATCGGGATGACCACGTCGATGTCATGGTCGGGCCACTCGCGCTGGATCTTGTCGGCCAGCTTCTCGCCCATGCGCAGGCGTGCCTTGTAGACGTAGATGTCGTCCATCACCGAATCCGGGCGCGCCAGGTACACGTATTCGAAGATGCACGGCGAATACACCGGGTTCTGCGCGCACTGGCGCTTGTGCAGCTTGCCGTCCAACGTGATGTAGACCGCCTCGCCGGGAGCGATGTCGGCGATCAGCTCGAAGCCCGCGGCGTCCAGCGCCACCGACTCCGAGGCGATCATGTAATCCATGCCGTAAGGCCCTTCGCGCCGGCCGTAGACCACCGGACGGATGCCGAAGGGATCGCGGAAGCCGACAATGCCGTAACCGCTGATCAGGGCCACGCAGGCGTAGGCGCCGCGCGCCCGGACATGCACCTGGGACACCGCCTTGAACACGTCATTCGGCGTCACCCGCAAGGTGCCGCACATCATCAGCTCGTGGGCGAATACGTTGAGCAGGACTTCCGAGTCCGAATCGGTGTTCAGATGCCGCCGGTCTTCCACGAACAGTTCATGCTTGAGCTGCTCGGCGTTGGTGAGGTTGCCGTTGTGCGACAGGCAGATGCCGAACGGGGTATTGGTATAGAGCGGCTGCGCCTCGGCGGAGCTGCTGCAGCCGGCCGTGGGATAGCGCACGTGGCCGATGCCCATGTTGCCGCGCAGGCGGATCATGGTGTCGTCGGAGTGGAACACGTCCCGCACCAGGCCGTTGTCCTTGTGCAGGAACAGCCGGTCGCCTTCGTTGGTGATGATGCCCGCCGCATCCTGGCCGCGGTGCTGCAGCATGGTCAGGGCATCGTAGAGTTCCTGATTGACCAGTTGCTTGGCGACGACGCCGGCTATGCCGCACATGGAATCATTTCTCTCTCTGAGGGAGGGGGGCCTGCCCGGGTGGCTGCTGCGCCCGCATATATGCGTACCATTTGCCCGGAATCAAGCTCACCAAGCCGGCGGCCAGGGGTTGGAGCTGCGGAGCGATCGCCGATTGACGCCACCAGGGTTCGCGGCCCAGGGCGCTGACCCCGGCGATCATGACCAGCGCCACCACGATCAAGCCGCCGCGCAGCAGGCCGAACCCCGAGCCCAGCATGCGGTCCACCGGGGCCAGCCCGGCGCCGCGTACGGCCCGCGCAATGGCCCAGGTCAGCAGTCCGCCGACCAGCAGGATCAGAAAAAATGGCAGGGTGTATCCCAGGACGACGCGGATCGGCTCGGAAACGATGGTGGAGCGGAGCCGCGCCGCGCACTCGGCGCCGTAGTACAGGGCTCCGACAAATGCGGCGATCCAGGTGGCCAGGCTCAGCGCTTCGCGGATGAAGCCGCGCAATGCGCCCAGGAGCACGGAAATGAGGACGATTCCAAGTAAAACATAATCCACCCAGGCCATGCGCACCAGTCCGCCGCAACGGTAACGCAATTTTAACATTTCGGCGTGGAAGCGGTGTGATTTTTGCCTCCGCTAGCCGAAACTTCCCCACCAAGCCGGCGTTCTAAGCGTAAACTTCTAATAGCAATCGAGTCTCGCGGCATTTAAATGGTCAGATCTACCCTCATCCTCTGCGCCGTGTTCGCCCTCACGGCCGTGCCTGCCTGGTCGCAGAACGATATCAACCTGCCGCAGCTTGGCAGCCCGGCAGACCTGAGCCTGTCCCCGGCCCAGCAAGCCAAGCTGGGGGCCGAGGTGGTGGCCGAGATGTACGAGTACGACTACATCGTCGACGATCCGGAAGTCACCGACTACCTGACCAACCTGGGCTGGAAACTGGCCGCGGCCGACACCGTCAATCCGACGCCCCCGCAATTCAATTTCTACCTGATCGCCGACAACCGCATCAACGCCTTTGCCCTCCCCGGCGGCTACGTCAACATGAACGCCGGCACCATCGTCGCCTCCGCCAACGAAAGCGAGCTGGCCGGGGTCATGGGGCACGAGGAATCGCACATCACCCAGAACCACATGGCGCGTGCCGCCGGCGATACGCAGGTGGCCGACATCGCCACCTGGATCGGCGTGCTGGCCGCGATCATCGCCGGCTCGGCCAACCCCAATGTCGTGCTGGGGGCGATCTCCCTGGGCCAGAGCATCAACTACCAGCGCCAGGTGGCGTATTCGCGCGACGACGAGCGCGAGGCCGACCGCTTCGGCATCCGCAAGCTGGCCGGAGCCGGCTACGACCCCATGGCCATGGCCACCTTCTTCGGCAAGCTGTCGCAGCAGACCCGCCTTTACGGCAACCGCGTGCCGGAAATCCTGCAGACCCATCCGGTCAACACCGCGCGCATCGCCGACGCCACCGAGCGCGCCGCCCAGTATGGCCCGCGCACGGTCAAGGACTCGTTCGAGTACGGGCTGATGCGCGGCCGCACCCGCGTGCTGGAAACGGATTCGCCGAACGAGGCGCAAGGCTATTTTGCCGGCGAACTGCAAGCCGGCCACGACACCGCCGAAAATCGCTATGGCTATGCCGTGGCCCTGGCCAACCTCGATCAGAACCAGGACGCCCTGGCGGCGCTGCAGCCCCTGCTCGATGCCTACCCGCATCAACCGAACCTGGTGATGTTGCAGGCGCAGATCCTGATGCAGATGGGCAAGACCCAGGACGGCTTGAACGCCTATGCGCGCAATCTGGCGGCCTACCCGCGCTATTCGCCCGGCATCCTCAAGTACGGCGAGGCCCTGATCAACGCCGGCAGGCCGGACCAGGCGCGGCAGGTGCTGCTCAGCTACAGTCAGGGGATGGGCACGCGTATCGACACCTACCGCCTGCTCTCGGCCGCCGCACGCGCCACCGGCAACACCGCCGAAGCGCAATACCAGCTCGCCAACTACCTGTACGAGCGCGGCGACCTGCGCGGCGCCGTTGAACAGCTCAACGCCGGCCTGCGCGTGGCCAGCATCAACGGCGACGACCGCGCCCGCCTGCTGGCGCGGCGCAAGCAGCTGATCGACAGCATTCCGAAGGACGAACTGCGGGCGCTGCAGCGGCAAGGGTGATCAGCCCGGGAATCGGGAGTGGAGAATCGGGAGTCGTTTAAAGGCGCTTTGCGGTTGCTGCTACGATTCCCCATTCTCCACTCCCGATTCCCAGCTTTTCAAAGCCTCTCCTCCAGCGGCACCACCGTCTCCCAGCGCTTGCACTTGGGGCATTGCCAGAACAGCAGGCTCGGCTGCAGCCCGCAAGCGGTGCAGGCGTAGCGCGGCCGCGTCTGCAGGGATTTCTTCAAGGATTCACACAAGGTTTGCAGCCAGGGCGGTGGCGCGTCGTCCGCGGCGCCGCTGCCTTCAAGCCATAGCAGCATGCCCTGGCGGCTCGGGCTGCGGGCCAGGTGTTCGGCGAAATAGCCGCGCAAATCCTGGCCCTGGGCCTGCAGCCAGCGTGCCTTGAACAAGGCCGGCGCCGCAGATTCCGCCAGCGCCGTCTCCGCCTCGTCGAGAAACTGGCCGTAGCCGCGTACATCGCCCCTGGCGCTGTAGCAGCGTTCCATCGCGGCGGCGACCTCGGAAAAGAAACGGCCGTCCTGCTGCATGGCGCGCCAGTAAGCCTTGATCGCTCCCGCCCAATCCTCACCGCGTTCGGCGAGCGCGGCCTGCGCCAGGCTGGCGCGCACGCACTCAGGATTGAATTCCACTGCGCTCTGCAGATGCCGCCCGGCATCCGCAAGCGCGCCCCGATGCAGCGCCCCATCAGCCAGCTCGCAGCTGTATTGCGCCAGGCGTACCGTCGCCCCCTGCCCTTTGACCGCCTGCAGACGGCGTGCCGTTTCGATCGCCTGGGACCAGTCGCGGGCCTGCTCGTACAGGTCGAGCAGCAGGTCCAGCGCTCCCGCAAGCTGCGGACTGGAGCCGTCCATGCCCTGCAGCAGCGACTCGGCCCGGTCCAGCAGGCCGGCCTTGAGGAAGTCCTGCGCCAGTTCGATGCGTGCGGCATCGGCGATCTTGCGCGGCAGGTCCCTGCGCGCCATCACGGCTTCGTGCAACTGGATGGCGCGGTCGATTTCGCCGCGCTTGCGGAACAGCGCGCCGAGTGTCAGCTGCAACTCCGCCGCCGGTTCGGCATCGGCGGCACGGCTCAGTGCTGTGATGGCCTGATCGGCATTGTCATTGGCCAGGCTGTTGAGTCCCGCCAGGGTATCTTCACGCGAAGACGGCTTCGCGCCGGCGGCTGGGCGGCCGCGCGCCCAGGCCAGGCCCAGAGCCACTCCCAGCGGCAGCAGCAGCCAGGCCAGGTAGCCGTCGAACATGAGGGCCTCAGCTCAGGGCTTCGATGCCAGGGAGCACTAGCGCCCTGGCGTCAACGGCAGATTGCGCAGGTTTTTCAACTCGGTCTCGGCATCCCGCAACTCGCGGCGCAGGCGCCGGGTTTCTCCCCGCAGGCTGAGCAAGCGCCCGGCGCAGAGCAGCAGAGTCAGCAGGGCGGCCAGAACAAAGGTCATCACCACCAAAATCGCCAGCCGCACCTCCACCGTGCCAAGGAGGTAGTTGAAAGTCACCGCCGTCGCGTTGAAATATCCCAGTGCGGCCCCGGCGATGAACACCGCCACCAGCACTAGGTAAACCAGGATGCGCAGCATTACGGCTTACCGGCGCCCGCCTGGCGGGCGGCTGCCGCGGCCTCTTCCTCCTGGCGGGTGAGGTTGACGCGTTCGCGCATTTCCTTGCCGGGCTTGAAATGCGGCACGTGCTTGGCGGGTATGCGCACGGCTTCGCCGGTCTTGGGGTTGCGGCCAACCCGCGCTGGCCGGCTGTGCAGCGCAAAGCTGCCGAAACCGCGGATTTCCACCCGCTCCTGACGCGCCAGCGCATTGCTGACATGGTCGAGGACGAGTTTCACCGCAAGCTCCACATCCTTTTGCATCAGATGGGTTTGCTTGAGGGCAAGGGATTCGATCAGCTCAGACTTGGTCATGGACGCGGGTCATGGGCTCGGTAAAGACTCAGGCTTAAGCGATTGATTTTACAATAAAGAAAAAACCAGGGCGATGCAAGTGCCTGTTTTTGCTACAGGCACAGCCTGTAGCAAAAACAGGCATCCCCCCGCGAACGCGGGGACTCAGGAGTCCGGCTGGGACGGCCGGATTGCTGCGGCCTGCGACTTCCACTGCAGGGCCCCCAATGGCGGGCATTTCCTCCCAAAACCGAACATCTGCCACCTGCCAAAACATCGAGAAGGCACCAATGGCACAAAAAAAGGGCCGTGTCGCCACGGCCCTTTCTCCAACAATTTACCGCCGGACAATCAGCGCTCGTTGCCGCCGATCTGTTCCTTCAGCAGGTCGCCCAGGCTGGTCTTGCCGGTGGAGGCGTTGCGGCTGTATTCCGCCACGGTCTCCTCTTCTTCCTGGATTTCCTTGGCCTTGACCGACAGGGTAACGATGCGGTTCTTGCGGTCCACGCCGATGAAGCGCGCTTCCAGCGTATCGCCTTCCTTCAGCACCTTGGTGGCATCCTCGACGCGGTCGCGCGACAGGTCGCC
>CAJCJI010000363.1 GCA_903970595.1 Verrucomicrobiota bacterium | reverse complement strand
GGCGGCCACGGGCCGCCCTACTGTTGGTTCCGCCAGCGGCTGGAGCTGCGTGTATTCTTGCAAGCCGATGAATCAGCCGTCCCCGCCATTCGACCCCCGCGCCTTCCTGTCCCAGCTGACCACGCAGCCGGGTGTCTACCGCATGTACGGCGAGGGCGACGAGCTGCTTTATGTGGGCAAGGCGCGCAACCTGCGCAAGCGCGTCGGCAGCTATTTCCTGCGCGCCAGCGGCAACCCGCGCATCGAGAGCATGGTGGGGCAGATCCGCCGGGTGGAAGTGAGCCTGACGCATACCGAGGACGAGGCGCTGCTGCTGGAGGCGGCGCTGATCAAGGACCAGACCCCGCGCTACAACGTGTCCTTGCGCGACGACAAGAGCTTTCCCTATGTCCGCATCACCGCCCATGCCTTTCCGCGCATCGCCTTCTACCGCGGCGCCAAGACCGGGCAGGACCATTACTTCGGGCCGTACCCCAGCGCCGGCTCGGTGCGCGAGACCTTGCAGACGCTGCAGAAGCTGTTCCTGCTGCGCCCGTGCAACGACGCCTTCTTTTCCAACCGCCGCCGGCCCTGCCTGCAGCACCAGATCAAGCGCTGCTCGGCGCCCTGCGTGAAGCTGGTTTCGCAGGAGGACTATGCGCACGACGTGGCCAAGGCGCAGCGCCTGCTCGAGGGGCGCGGCGACGAGCTGGCCAAGGAGCTGGGCGCGGAAATGGAGCAGGCGGCGGCGCAGCTGGAGTTCGAGCGGGCGGCGCGCCTGCGCGACCAGATCGCGGCGCTGAACCGGGTGCGCGAGCACCGCGCCATCACCGGCGGCGCCGAGCAGCTGGATGTGATCGCGGCGGCGCCGCACACTTCGGGAAGCTGCGTGGTGGTGGTGTCGGTGCGCGACGGCATCAACCTGGGCCACGGCAGCTTCTTCCCGCGGCATCCGCCCGGCATGGCCATGGATGAGCTGCTGGCGGGCTTCATCGCCCAGTACTACCTGGAACGTCCGCCGCCGCCTGAGCTGCTGGTGAGCGAGCTGCCCGAGGACGCCGAATGGCTGGAGGCCACGCTGTCCGCCAAGGCCGGGCGCAAAGTGCGCATCGCCCGGCCCGAACGCGGCGCCAAGCAGCGGCTGATGGAAATGGCGGAAGGTACCGCCAAACAGGCCCTGTCGACGCGCATGATGGAAGCCGCCAGCATGGACCAGCGGCTGGTCGAGCTGAGCCAGGCGCTGGACCTGGAGCAGCCGCCGCGGCGCCTGGAGTGCTTCGACATCAGCCATACCATGGGCGAAAAGGCGGTGGCGTCCTGCGTGGTGTTCAACGAAGAAGGCCCGCTCAAGGCGGCCTACCGCAAGTTCAATATCGAGGGCATCACGCCGGGAGACGACTACGCCGCGATCAAGCAGGCGGTGGCGCGGCGCTATGCCCGCATCAAGGGCGGGGAAGTGCAGTCGCCGGACGTGCTGTTCATCGACGGCGGCAAGGGCCAGCTCGGCGCCGCGCTGGAGGCCCTGGGCGAGCTGGGCATCGATAACCTGCGGGTGGTGGCCATCGCCAAGGGGCCGACGCGGCGGCCCGGCCTGGAGCAGCTGATCCTGCCGGAGCGGGAGGAGGCGCTGCTGCTGCCGCCGGATTCGCCGGCGCTGCACCTGATCCAGCGCATCCGCGACGAGGCGCACCGCTTCGCCATCACCGGCCACCGCGCGCGCCGCGAAAAGGCCCGCCTGACCTCCGGGCTCGAAGCGATCGAGGGCCTGGGGCCGGCGCGGCGCCGCGCCCTACTCAAGACCCTGGGCGGCCTGCCCCAGGTCAAGCGCGCGGGCATCGACGAGCTGGCCAAGGTGGAAGGCATCAGCCGCACCCTGGCGGAGCGGATTTATGCGTATTTTCATTGAGACCGGGAGGCGAGAGGCGAAAAGACAGCCAGCAATGCGGCGTTCCGTTTTGCCGTTGCGCCTCTCGCCTCTCCCCTCACGCCTCCCGGACTGGAAACCCGGCACCGGAACCCCGAAACTAGCGTCATGCGGCTGAACATTCCAACCACTCTCACGCTGGGCCGCGTTGCCGTGATCCCCCTGGTGCTGGGCCTGTTCTACGTGGACTGGCCGCCGGCGCGGCATGTCGCCGCGCTGCTGTTCATCGCCGCGGCGCTCACCGACTGGCTCGACGGCTACCTGGCGCGCCTGTGGAACCAGACCAGCGCCTTCGGCGCCTTCCTCGACCCGGTGGCGGACAAGCTGCTGGTGGCGGTGGCCCTGGTGATGCTCCTGCGCGACGATCCGCGCAGCGTCATGGGCGTGCTGGTGGCCGTCATCATCGGCCGCGAAATCACCATTTCCGCCCTTCGCGAATGGCTTGCCGAACTGGGCCAGCGCAAGCGCGCCGCGGTGGATCTGCTGGGCAAGTTCAAGACCGTGTTCCAGATGACCGCCATTGGCCTGATGCTGTGGCAAACGCCCTGGCAGTCTCCCTTCGGCCTGTTCCCCACCTACCAGATCGGCTACCTGCTGCTGTTCCTGGCCGCCGCCCTGACCATCTGGTCCATGATCGTGTACCTGCGCGCCGCTTGGCCGGTCATGCGCGACAGCCCCTAGAAAAGCCCGATCGTAAGTCCCCCACCTCCCGCGCTTTTCCGCCTCTCCCTCCGGGAGAGGCCGCGCCAAAGGCGCAGGTGAGGGGCAGCTTTTCTTCCCCTTGTGGGAGGGGACCGAGGGTAGGGGTGGCTTGGCGGAAAGGCCACGCCAAAAGCGCGGATGAGTGCGCGCCATTTCAATGAAGTACAAGCTTATCCAAGACCCTAACCCAAGACCCCACCATCCACACCCCAGGGCAGGGCTTGCCTGCCCCGCCCTCGATCCCTACAATACGCAACTCGCAAGCGGGAATAGCTCAGTTGGTAGAGCGCAACCTTGCCAAGGTTGAGGTCGCGAGTTCGAATCTCGTTTCCCGCTCCAATAAGATCGATCCGGAAAACCTCGTTATCCACGAGGTTTTTTCGTATTGGCAACCCGTTCCCCGGTTTTGGCCGGTTTTCCGGAACGCGGCGGCAACAAATAGCGCTGGAGTAGAATCCAGCCTCGCAGCGGCTCGGTGGCAGAGTGGTCATGCAGGGGACTGCAAATCCCCGTACGTCGGTTCAATTCCGGCCCGAGCCTCCATCTAAATTTCCGGACTCATCCGGATACGTCCATAAAAATAATAATAATCAAATAGTTAGACGTGTTTTTCGTCCGTACTCGTCCCGACATTTCTGTTGACATCCGACCCTGTTCGGGGGCATAAGTGGGGGCATGTTCAAAGCCTGTGGGGGCAGGACATGAAGCTTACGGATACGAAGCTGCGCAACGCCAAGCCGAAGGATCGGCCC
>CAJCJI010000362.1 GCA_903970595.1 Verrucomicrobiota bacterium | reverse complement strand
CGCCTGCGCGTCGCCGGCGAGGCCCGCACCGGCAGCGAAAAGAAGCCGCCCACCATCCTTGACGTGAACGATGCGGCCATCCGCGAAGCCTTCGTCAAGTATGGTGTGACCCGCATCATCCACGGCCACACGCACCGCCCCGCCGAACACCCCTACACAATCGACGGCCGGACCTGCGAACGCATCGTCCTGGCGGACTGGCGGCCGCCGCGTTTCGAATACCTGTCGATCGAAGGCAAGGACTTGCAGCGGCGGATCCTGGCCGCATGACCCCGCAGGATTTCTACGACATGCTGCGGCGCACCTACGCCACCTCGGTACCGCATGTGGGCGAACTCGGCATCGAATTGATCCGTGTCGACGGCCGGGCGGTGGAAGCGCGTTTGCCGAGCAAGCCGGAATTTCTCGGCGATGTCGAGCATCAGCTGATACACACCGGTGTCGTCACCGCCCTGATCGACTCGATCTGCGGTTTGGCCCTGATCGCGCACATCGGCAAGCCCACCCGCATCGCCACCCTGGATCTGCGCGTGGACTACCTGCGTCCCAGCCGTCCCGGCAAGGATCTGAACTGCCGCGCGGAGTGCTACCGCCTCACCGAGCAAATCGCCTTCCTGCGCGCCGAAGTCTGGCAGAACGATCCTGCCACGCCGGTCGCCTCCGGCATGGGCGCCTTCATGCGCACCGCACGTCCCGGCGAGGACGGCAGGCTCAGCGGCCTGATCTGAGCCCGGCCATGACGCCCACGCAAAAAATACCGGCCGCAGTCTCCATGGAAGAAGCACGCCGCCTGGCGCGCGAACACAAGGACCCAGGAGCGCTGCTCGCCCTGGTGCCCTATGCCGTCTTCCTGGGCCTGCGGATGGACCTGCGCGACCTGGCAGCGCCGGTCCTGCATCTGCCATTCAAGCCTTCCCTGATCGGCAACGCGGCCCTTCCCGCGATCCATGGAGGCGTGGTGGCCAGCTTCATGGAAAGCGCGGCGCTGATGCATCTGCTGCTGATGCTGGATGAACGGCGCGTACCCAAAAGCATCGATTTCTCGATCGACTACCTGCGCTCGGCGCAGGCCGAAGACTCCTTTGCCGCCTGCGCGGTGGAACGCCTCGGCCGCCGCGTCGCGCAGGTCCAGATCCGCTGCTGGCAGAGCGACGCCGCCAGGCCCGTGGCACTGGGCCGCGCCCATTTCCTGCTGGACGCCGATGCACCCGCCTGAGCGCAACGGTAGCGCGGATTACCCCGGCTGGCTCAGCCTGCGTGAAATCGATGCCGGGCTGGGCCTGGGCAAGGGCAGTTCCTTCCGCGCTTTCAAGCGGCTGCTGCCGCAGCTGACCGAGGGCCGCGACTTCGTGGTACTGGACCACCGCAGCCATGCCGCGCTGGCCACGGAACTGCATGCCGCCGGCCGGCTCTACCGCAGTTCGCTGAACCCGCTGCTGCTCGCACCGGAAGCGGCCGCGCTGCTGCACGAGGCGCTGCAGACCGGCGAGTAAGCACCCTTACCCCGTGGCTCTGGAATCATTGCCTTTCGCAAACCGCGGAGGTTACGATTCGGGTCCCTTTCAGGAGAATGTCCATGAGCGTAGCCGACCTGCTGCAGAAGTTGCCCGCCGCCCTCAATGCCGAGGCTGCCGCCGGCACCGATGCGGTGATCCAGTTCAACAGCTCGCAACCGCATTACGTCACCATCAAGGGCGGCAGCGCCACCGTTACCGCCGGCAGCGCCTCCAGCCCGGACGTCACCCTGACCATGGAAGACGACGACCTTATCGCCCTGATGAAAGGCGAGCTCAACGGCATGACCGCATTCATGACCGGCAAGTTGCAGCTTGACGGCGACCTCATGCTGGCCCAGCGCATCAGCGGCCTGTTCGATCCGGCCAAGCTGGTCTGATATGCCGACCCGGACCCGGCAGTACGGGTCCGGGATTTTTCCGATCAGGGTCGGTTGACCATCATCGACACGCAGATCGCCGCAAGCGACATCGGTTTCGAATTCGAACAGCAGGGCGACCGCCTGCAGCTGCGCGCCCTGCATCGCCGGAATTACGGCCCCATCGCCGCCGACTGGAACGCAGCCGAATTGCTGCGGCGTATTGGCGGCGGCCGCCGGCAAGTGCTGGCGCGAGCGGTGGGGCTGCACAAGGAGCCGGAGCTGAGCCTGCTTGATGCCAATGCCGGCCTGGGGCGCGACGGTTACACGCTGGCCGCGCTGGGCGCCAGGGTCACCCTGGTGGAGCGCAACCCGAGCATCGTGGCCCTGTTGCGCAATGCACACCAGCGCGTACTGGCCGATGCGCGAACGCAGGCCATCGGCCAGCGCATCGAAATCATCGCCGCGGAAGCCTGTGCGGTGTTCGGCGGTGAGCGCAGCTGGGACGTGGTCTACCTCGATCCGATGTATCCCGACGACGGCAAAGCCGCCCTGCCCAGCAAGGAAATGCAGATCCTGCGCGATCTCACCGGCGGCGATCCGGATGCCGACCGGCTGCTGCACCCGGCGCTGCAATGCGCCCGCCGGCGGGTGGTGGTGAAGCGCCCGCCGAAGGCCCCCTGGCTGGACGGGGTCGAACCTTCGATGTCGCTGCGTTCGACGCAATTGCGCTTCGATGTGTATCTGAAAAGCGTGCTCCCCTTGCCTTGATCGCCGCCGCTGTTTCGCCGGGATCAGGCTTGCAGGGTTTATAGTTCGGTGTATTCAACACCCGCTGAGGGCTTGTTCAGCATGCGCCGCCTGACCCTGATCCGCCACGCCAAGTCCTCCTGGGACTATGCCGAACTGAGCGATTTTGAACGGCCGCTCAATGCCCGCGGCCGGCGCGATGCCGCCAGCATGGCCCAGCGGCTTGCGCCCGAACTGGAGCGTCCGCTGCGCCTGATCTCCAGCCCCGCATTGCGCGCCATCACCACCGCCCACGTGTTCGCCGCGGCGCTGGGGCTGCCCAATATCCATATCCGCCTGGAGCCGCGCATCTACGAAGCGACGCGCACTGCCCTGCTGGGCCTGGTGCGGGAGTGCGACGACGCCGACCGGCACATCCTGCTGTTCGGCCATAATCCCGGATTCAGCGAACTGGCACAGCTGCTGGCACCCGCGCCGTTCGGCGAGATGCCCACCTGCGCCGTCGCCACGCTGGCCTTCGACGTCCCGCACTGGCGCGAACTGCGGCACGGCGGCGGCGTGCTGCAGCGCTACGAGTATCCCAAGAAAAACGGGGATTCCGGCGCAGGTTAAGCCACTTGCCGCATTGTGGGCCGTCCACCACACTAGGCGCATTCAAATAAATTCCAAACGGTATCTTCCGATCAGGCGGAAAAGGCGGCTCGCTGATGAAAAACTGGATCTGGCCCTTGGTGGTGGTGCTCATCGTCGCTGGCGTTGCAGGGTTTGCCTATTACGTCAACCTGCAGCATCCTCCGGCCCCGCCGCCCGCACCCGCCGCCGCAGCCGCCTCGGCGCCCCCCGCCGCGGAACCGCAAACCCACTACCCGATCGAGCCAGCCGCGCCGCCGCCCAAGCCGCTGCCGCCGCTGGACCAGAGCGACGCCGAAGTGAGCGAATCCCTCGCCGCCCTGTTCAGCCGGCAAACCCTGATCGAGATGTTCCAGATCAAGGGGCTGATCCGCCGCATCGTCGCCACGGTGGACAACCTGCCGCGCGACCGGGTCGCCGGCCGCCTGATGGCGGTGAACCGGGTGCCTGGCCAGTTCGCCATCGCCGGCGGCCCGGGCAATCTCAGCATCAGTGCCGGCAACTACTCCCGCTATGCGGCCTATGCGCGGGTGGCGCAGTCGCTGGACGCCCAGAAACTGGTGGCGGTCTACGTCCACCTCTATCCCTTGTTCCAGCAGGCCTATGTCGAACTGGGCTATCCCAAGGGCTATTTTAACGACCGGCTGGTGCAAGTCATCGACAACCTGCTGGCCGCACCCTCGCCGCATCTTCCGGTCAGCCTCGAGCAGCCGAACGTGCTCTACACCTATGCCGACCCGGACCTGGAGTCCCTCTCCGCCGGCCAGAAGATGCTGATCCGCATGGGCCCGGAAAATGCCGCCGTGGTGAAAGAAAAGTTGCGTGAAATCCGCGCCGCGGTAACCAGCAGCGGACTCAAGCACTAGATGCGCCCTGAACGCCGGTGACCTCGATCCCCGCGGCCCCGGCCGGAGACATCGATCCCGCTATCCGCTGCAGTGCCTGCGAAGCGGTGTGCTGCCGCCTGCCGGTGCTGCTGATGCCCGAGGACCGTATTCCTTCGCGCTACGTCGATCATGACGAGCGCGGTGTGGAAATTGTGGCAAAAGGCGAGGACGGCTGGTGCGCGGCGCTCGACCGGAACAGCATGCGCTGCACCATCTACGAACTGCGACCCTGGATCTGCCGCGGCTTCGATGTGGGCGGCTATGACTGCCGCGAGCAGCGCGCCGCCTGGTATGGCCGCACCGGGCCGCAAATCCCCATTGCCGTCAGCAGCGGCCGCCGGCAATAGATCAGGACTTACGGCCCGACAGCATCCCTTTCAGATCGGCAAAAGGATTACCCGTCGCCACGGCTCCGGCTTCCGGCTTCGCCGCGCCGCTTCCGCCATGATCCAGGTAGCGCGAATGCTCGTTGTCGTGGCAATAGACGCACAACAATTCCCAGTTGCTGCCGTCGGGCGGATTGAAATCGTGATCGTGATTGCGATGGTGCACGGTCAGCTCGCGCAGATTGGCGCGGGTGAACTCCCGGCTGCAGCGCCCGCAAATCCAGGGGTACAGCTTCAAGGCCTGTTCGCGGTAGCCCAACTCGCGCTGCTCGGCGTTGCGCCGGGCATCGGCCACGATACGGTCGAGCTTGGCGTTGTCCGGCTTCTTGATGACCATGGATCCCTCCGGTTGCGCCACCGTACTCAGGACTTGGGCGACAGGCGGCTGCCAAGCCCAGGCTGCTCTCAATGCAGAAAGCAGCTCATTTTCGGGCATTTATATTAAAATTATCCAGTTTTTCCAGAAAAACCCGGCCGCCCGCCGCATATTGCGGCCGTTAACCATTGTGAGCCAATTTTGACCAGCAATCTTTCAGTCAGCGAAAACTGGACCGGCAAGGCAGAATCCCTTGCAAGCAGCGCTGTGCAGGCGCAAGCGGAAGGGATCGAGGCCACTTTGCGCTCCAGCGTCGGGTGGCTGCTGCGCGAACAGACGCCGGAAGGTTACTGGGTCGGCATGGTCGAGACCAACTCGTGCATGGAGGCGGAGTGGCTGCTGGCCGCCCATATCCTGGGCGTTTCACTGCCCATTGCTGCCGGGGTGATCCGGACGCTGTTCAAGCGGCAGCGGCCGGACGGATCCTGGGACATCTATCCGGGCGCCCCGGAAGGCGACATCAATTCCACCGTGGAGGTCTACGCCGCCCTGCGCGCCACCGGGCACGACCAGAATCTCCCGGAACTGCAACGCGCCCGGGCCTGGATCCTGGCTCACGGCGGCTTGCGCAATGTGCGCGTGTTCACGCGTTACTGGCTGGCCCTGATCGGGGTCTGGCCCTGGCGTCAGACCGCGAACCTGCCCCCGGAAATCATCCGCTTTCCGCTATGGTTTCCCTTCAACATCTACAACTTTGCGCAATGGGCTCGCGCCACCATGATACCGCTGGCGGTGCTGTGTGCCCGCCGCCCGGTGCATCCTCTGCCGGGCAACTCGCGGCTCGAGGAATTGTTTCCCGAGGGCTATGAAAATTTCAGTTTCGCCATCCCATCCAAGAAGACCTCGCGCTGGTCGATCGAAGGCCTGTTCAATGTCATCGACGGACTGCTTCACGCGGCGCAAACGCGCAAGCTGATACCGTTCCGCGAAACCGCCATCAAGCTTTGCCTGGAATGGATGATCCGCCACCAGGATTGGGATGGCGCCTGGGGCGGCATCCAGCCGCCGTGGATTTACGGCCTGATGGCCTTGCGCAACGAAGGCTATTCCCTGAACCACCCGGTGATGGTCAAGGGCCTGTCGGCGCTGTCGGATCACTGGAGCTACGAGCGCAATGGCGGCACCCACATCCAGGCCACGGACTCGTCGGTCTGGGACACCCTGTTCAGCCTGCTGGCGTTGAGCACATCCGGCCACCGGCTGTCCGATACGCCGGCCATGCAAAAAGGCGTGCGCTGGATTCTCGACAAACAGGTGCTGGTTCCCGGCGACTGGTCGGTGAAGGCGCCGGACTTGAAGCCGGGCGGCTGGGCGTTCGAGCGCGCCAACACCTTCTACCCGGATGTCGACGACACCTCGCTGGCCTTGCTGGTGCTGTCGCAGGTACGCAAGGACGGCGGCGCCCTGCGCGAGGAGATCGAGCGCGCGATCGAACGCGGAGTGCAATGGGCCTTGGGCATGCAGTCCGCCAACGGCGGCTGGGCCGCTTTCGACAAGGACAACGACAAGCGCATCATCTCCACCATCCCCTTCTGCAACTTCGGCGAAGCGCTGGACCCCCCCAGCGTGGACGTGACCGCGCACCTGCTCGAAGCCCTCGGCAGCCTGGGCTACACCGCCGATCATCCCGCCATCCGGCGCGCCCTGGAATTCATCCGCTCCGAGCAGGAAGAGGACGGCAGCTGGTTCGGCCGCTGGGGCGTCAACCACATCTATGGCGTCGGCGCGGTCCTGCCGGCGCTGCACGCACTGAAGCAGGACATGAGCGCGCCCTACGTCCGCAAAGCAGCCCAATGGCTCTTAAGCCGGCAGAACCCGGATGGCGGCTGGGGCGAAAGCTGTTCCTCGTACATGGTCGAGGAGGCGCGCGGCCGCGGTGCCAGCACCCCCTCGCAGACCGCATGGGCCCTGCTGGCACTCCTGGCCGCCGAAAGCCCCGAGCTGAAATCCGCCACCAGCCGCGGAGTCGAATACCTTGCGCGCACCATCACCCGGGAAGGCACCTGGGACGAATCGGTTTACACCGGCACGGGCTTTCCCGGCTACGGCGTCGGCACACGTATACCGCTGAACGATCCCCTGCTGTCCGAAAAGCTCCAGCAAGGTCCGGAACTGTCACGCGGCTTCATGATCGGTTACAACCTGTACCGGCACTACTTCCCGATGCTGGCGCTGTCCAGGGCGAGGAGCCAGGGGTATCAATAGCTTGTTGCGGACGGATCGGCGCGTATTGCCGTGTCCCAAAGACTTGATGGTGGGCCGTGATGGATTCGAACCATCGACCAACTAGTTAAAAGCCAGCTGCTCTACCGACTGAGCTAACGGCCCCAATCAATCAAGTTTGCTTACCCGTATTCCGACTGAAGCTCATTTGCATGTGCTGAATGAGCCGAATAGCCATGGAGGCGCACAACGGGGGCGCAGATTATAGCGGCTGGCGGGCTTGGCGCACAGGTTTTGGGCGGGATCAGGCCCCGTTCAGGCCTGGTAGCGGGTCGGATCGGCCATTCCGGCCGCGGCGAAGCCCTCGCTGCGGATGCGGCAGGAGTCGCAGCGGCCGCAGGCGCGGCCCTGGGCATCGGCCTGGTAGCAGGACACGGTTGCGGCGAAGTCCACGCCAAGCTGAGCGCCGCGGCGGATGATGTCGGCCTTGGTGAGCTGGATCAGGGGGGTGTGGACCCGGAACGACCCGCCCTCCACCCCGGCCTTGGTCGCCAGGGCTGCCAGGGTCTCGAAGGAGCGGATGAATTCCGGGCGGCAATCCGGGTAGCCGCTGTAGTCCACGGCGTTGACGCCGATGAACAGGTCGTGCGCGCCCAGCACCTCGGCCCAGCCCAGGGCCAGGGCCAGGAACAAGGTGTTGCGGGCCGGCACATAGGTGACGGGAATCCCGCTGGAGGGCGTTTCCGGCACGGCGATGGAATGGTCGGTCAGGGCCGAGCCGCCGACGGCGTCCAGGTTGACCTGCATCTGCCGGTGGGCATGCGCGCCGAGCTGCCGCGCCACCTCTGCGGCGGCCTTGAGTTCGGCGATATGCCGCTGGCCATACGAGACGGACATGGCATAGGTCTCGAATCCCTCGCTGCGGGCAATGGCCAGCACGGTGGCGGAGTCGAGCCCGCCGGACAGCAGGACCACGGCCTTTTTGGTTTCAGCGTCCAGGTTCGTTCCCCCACAGGATCTTGTGCAGCTGCATTTGCATGCGCACCGGCAGGCGGTCGGCCACGATCCAGTCAGCCAGCTCGGTGGCGCCCAGCTGGCCGTGGCTGGGCGATAACAGTACGGTACAGCGCGCCGTCAGGCCGTACTGGTCGAGAATGCCCCTGGCCCAGTCGTAGTCCTGGCGGCCGCACAACACGAACTTGATCTGATCGTGTTCCTTGAGCACGGCCAGGTTGTCCCAGCGGTTGCGGGCTACCTCGGCCGAGCCGGGGGTCTTGATGTCCACCACGCGGATCACCCGCGGATCGACCATGGCGATATCGATGGCGCCGCTGGTTTCCAGGGAGACCACGTAGCCTTCATCGCACAAGGCGCCCAGCAGCGGCAGGCAGGCTTTCTGGGCCAGGGGCTCGCCGCCGGGCACGCAGACATGGCGCACGCCGTAGGCGCGCACCCGCTCCAGCACCTGCTCCAGCGTGTGCCAGGCGCCGCCGTGAAACGCATAAGCGGTATCGCAATACTGGCAGCGCAGCGGGCAGCCGGTGAGCCGCACGAACACCGTGGGCCAGCCCACCAGCGTCGACTCGCCCTGCAGGGACAGGAAAATCTCAGTGAGTTTGAGCCGCGCCGACGAGGTTTCGGGCGCCTGCTCGACGGCCGAAACGCTCATGTCCGGCCTATTGGAGCTGCGCCAGCCGCGTGCGCGCCTGGGTCGCCGCGCCGGATGTCGGATATTGTTTCAGCACCTTCTGGAAGGCATCGCGCGCCTGCGCATTCTGGTGCTGGGACTGGTAGATCACGCCGCTGTTGACCAGGGCCTCCGGCACCTTGGGGCTGGCCGGGAATTGCTGCAGCAGGGACTGGTAGCACTTCAGGGCACTGCCGTCATCGCCCTTCACGTGATACGACTGCCCCATCCAGAACCAGGCGTTGTCCGCATAGTTGCCCTGCGGAAACTGGCTCAACATGCTGTGGAAACCGCTGATCGCCGCGTCAAACTTGCCGGCGCGCAACTGGTCGAAACTCTTCAGGTAAATCGCTTCCTCTTCGGCTGAACTGCTGTTCGGCGCGGCAGCCGCGGGGGGAGGCGGAGGAGCCGCGGGCATCACCGGCGCCGCTGGCGCGGCATACCCAGTCGCCGGCCCCACCGGAGCCGCGCCGGAATCCGCCCCTGCGGCGGGCGGCGACTGCGCACCACCTTCGAGCCGCTTGAGACGGCCATCCGTATCGGCATACTGCTGCTGGACGGTCTGCTGCAACACGTCCACATCGTGCCGGAGCTGTTCCACCTCGCCGCGCAGATTGCGCATCTCGTCGGCTTGGGAGTTGTTCTGGCCGGATTCGATGGCGTTGAGGCGCCGGCTCAGATCGACGGTCTTGTTCTCGACCGCCTGCAAGCGCTGTTCTTCGGGACTCAGCGCGCGCTGGCCGTTGATCGGCGGACCGTAGTCGCTGGCGCAGGCGGAAAGGGTCAGCGCCGCCAATAGCGGCGCTGACCACTTGATGCCGGAACAAACCGCAAAACGGGTCATCGGCATGCGGATGTCCCTAAGCTGAGATTACTGCTGCACCAGATCGACGCGGCGGTTTTGCTGCCAGGAAGCCTCGTCGTGACCCAGGGCGACCGGACGCTCCTTGCCGTAGCTGACGGTGTTCAGCTGCGAAGCGGAGACGCCATGGGCTTCCAGGGCCTGGGCGACGGCATTGGCGCGGCGCTCGCCGAGGCCGATGTTGTATTCGCGCGTGCCGCGCTCGTCGGTATTGCCTTCCAGGCGGATCCGCGAGGTCTGGTGGCTGGTCAGGTAGCCGGCCCAGCTGGCGATGACCGCCTGGCCTTCCGGCTTGATGTCGCTCTTGTCGAAATCGAAGTAGACCGAGTGGGCGCTCAGGGGATTTTCGGTGGTCGAGCGGCCGGAATAATCGTTACCCTGAGCGGCCCCGGTGCCAATGCCGGAATCAACCGGCGGCGGCTTCGGGCCTGCATCGGTTTTGGTTTCTCCGCCGGAAGAGCAGGCGGCGAGGACCAGGGCAAAGGCGGCGGCGGCGAAGCCGGTGAGGATTTTATTGTTGTGCAACATGGGAGACTCCTTACGGGGAACGTGGCGCAGCTTATTGTTGATTTTACAGGTTGGACCAATCGGTTGTTAGTGCGATGTCGAACTTAGGTGCTTTTCCGCACACAATTGCTCATTGATTGCCCGGAGGAAACGGACCCCAGGCCGGCTCGCGCACGTTGCCCGGCTGGCTCAGGGCCTGGTGCACACGGCCATCCACCGTGGCGGTTCTCAGTTCTTCGCCACGCGATCCTTGTGAGGTATAGATCAGCACCTGACTGTTTGGAGCAAAGCGAGGATGTTCGTCCATGGAACCGTCGCTGATTATTTTTATCGCACGAGTTTGCCAATCCATCAGCCCAATATGGTAGCCCGAGCCGTCGCTGTTGACCAGCGCCAGCAGCTTGCCGTCAGGTGAGAACGAAGGGTCTTCATTGCGGTTGCCTTGGAAGGTGAGCCGGGTTTGCGCGCCGCCGGTGGCCGGCGCCATGTAAAGCTGCGGCAGGCCGCCACGGTCCGAGGTCCACACCAGGGTCTGCCCGTCCGGCGACCAGGTCGCCTCGGTGTCGATGCCCGGATCGGTGGTAATGCGGGTGCGCGCGCCTGTGGCCACGTCGATCACATAGATGTCGGGATTGCGCTCGAAAGACAGTGTCACCGCCAGCTTGGTTCCATCAGGCGACCAGGCCGGGGCGCCGTTGATACCCTTCTCCCCCACGAACTTCTTAAGTTCGCCGGTTTCCCAGGTCTGCACATAGATCGCCGAATAGCCACGGTCGTAACCAACGAAGGCCAGCTTGCGGCCGTCCGGCGACCAGGCCGGGGACATCAGCGGCTCATGCGAGGTAGCGATGGTGTGCTGGCTGCCGGCGTAGCCGTCGGCATCGCAGATGAAGAGTTGGAACCTGCGGTTGTTTCCGGTGCCGGATGAGTTGATGTAGGCGATCTGTGTATTGAAGACGCCGCGAATGCCAGTGAGCTTTTGGAAAATCATGTCCGCAGCCTGGTGCGCGGCGGAACGCTGGTGCGCCTTGTCGCGGCCCAGAATGTCGGAACCGTTCATGACGACCGAGGCGGTGTCCCCATGCAGCACATCGATCAAGGTGAAACTGACGTCGATGCTGCCTGGCGCGGAACCAGGAACCACCTTGCCAATCACCACGTTATTGCCGAAGCGTTTCCAATCGGGGGCCGAGACCTGCGATACGTCGCCAGGTTGGCCAAATGTCATATCGGAGCGCGGCATGGTGGTGAACATGCCGCTACGCGAAAGGTCATCGTCAATGACCTGAGCAACGTCCGTGGTAACACTCGGATCCTGTTTGAACGGCACTATGACGATCGGCTGTGCGCGGGTTCGGTCATTGCTGACGCTGATCTTGAATACGTCGTCGTCTGCATATCCCATCTGCACAGCAGTCAAGAGCACGGCGCACAAGGAAAAACAAAAAGCTCTTTTTTTGTTCATTGACAGTTCCGTGGATTCGGTGAGAAGCAGACCTCCACGCGAGATCGGAACGCGCTGGGGTCCGCCGGAGTGGGCATGGGGCTGGCACGATAAGCGGCATTGACGACCGAGTCGTCAAAACCGGACATCCCGCTGCCTGTGTCGATTTTGGCGTTGAGCACCTGCCCATTTGGAGCAAGCGTTATCAGCACTTCGGCCTTGAGGTTCTGGTCGGTGCCAGGGGGCCGGGCCCAGGCGTTGCTCAAGGCCGCCTGAAGCTGCGCCGCCCATTCAGCTTGTTGCTGCGCTGTCATTTGCGCGGATTCAGCCCCAAGCTGGGCTTTGAGTTCCTCTTCGCGCTGCCGACGCTGAGCTTCCACTTTTGCCTGCTCAGCCTTCTTTGCCTTGTCCATGGCTGCTTTTTGGGCCTCCTGCTGCTCCTGCGCTTCCCGGCGCAGCTGTTCGTCCAAGTCTTTCTTCCGCTGGGCCTCAGCCGCGGCGGCATCCGCTTCGGCTTTGGCCTTGGCATCCGCTTCAGCCTTGCGCCTAGCATCATCTTCCTGCTTTTTCTTCAGTGCCTCAGCTTCCGCAGCCTGCCTTTGGGCATCTTGCTGTTGCTTAAGTTCCTCGGCCGCCTTGGCCGCCTCGTCCTTCTGACGCTGTTCGTCCGCTGCCTTGGCCGCGGCTTCGGCCTGCATTTTCTGCTGATCCAGCAGCTTTTGCGCCTCCGCCGCTGCTTTCTCCTGCTGCTGCTTGGCCTCGTCCGCGACCACGTCGGACTTGACCTCCTGCTGAGGTCCGGCGTCAGTTTGATCCGGCTTGGGCGGCGGGGGTGCTGGTGGAGTCGGCTGCCGGAATTGCTTTAGTTCGCTGGGGTTGATTAAAACACCCTGTATCACCGGAGTGGTTTCGACGTGTTGACTGCATTGCACCCCAACAAACAGGAAAGCGAAGAGGACTACATGCAGCAGCGTCGCGAAAATAAGGTGGCGGGGCTGCAGGGTCATTCCTAGTTGTTCTTGCTCTTGCTGTTTGAGGGCGCTTCTGTGACAAAACCGATCTTGGAAGCCCCGGCTCCCTGCAATATCGACATCGCCCGCGCCACGCTATCGTAAGGGACCCTACCGTCTGCTTTGACCAGGATCATGGTTTGGGGTTTGTTGTCCAGAACAGAATGAACCCGGCCGCCGAGATCGGCGTCCGATATGGGCTGATCCTGGTTGGAACCGAATTCCAGAAAAAACTGGCCGCGGGCGTTCACCGACAGGGTTAGCGGTTGATCCTGGTTGGCCAGCGGATTGGAACTCGCCTGCGGCAACTCCACATCGATCCCCTGCGTCAGCAACGGCGCGGTGACCATGAAGATCACCAGCAGCACCAGCATCACGTCGATATAGGGAACGACGTTGATCTCGGCGTTGAGGCGCCGCTTCTTGCGGCCGCCCTGGGCGTTGACGGAAGGCACTACACCGCCCTCGATCCGCTGGCGCCGCGCAGGCCGCGCTCGATGATGCCGGTCATCTCCTCGGCGAAGGTGCCGAAGCGGGTCTCGATGCGGTCGAGGCGCGAGGGGAAGAAGTTGTAGGCGATGACCGCCGGGATGGCGGCGAACAGGCCGAACGCGGTGGCAATCAGGGCCTCGGCGATGCCGGGCGCCACCGAAGCCAGGGTTGCCTGCTTCACATTACCGATGGCGATGAAGGCGGTCATGATGCCCCACACCGTGCCGAACAGGCCGACGTAGGGGCTGGTGGAGCCAATGGTGGCGAGCATCGACAGGCCGCCTTCCAGGCGCTCGATCTCGCGTGTCTGCGACACCCGCATCTGGCGCTGCACCGCGGCCAGGGCATCGTCCGGGTCGATGCGCTGACCCTGCTGACGGGTGAATTCCTCGTAGCCGGCGCAGAACACCTGGGCCAGGCCCTGGCCGCTTTTCTCGCGGCCGCGGCGCAGGTTCTCGTACAGGTCGCCCAGGGTGCCGCCGGACCAGAAGCGGTTCTCAAAATCCGCCGCCGCCTTCTCCGTGCTGGAGAGCAACGAGCGCTTGGCCAGGATCATCGCCCAGGACAGCACCGATGCCGCCGCGAGCAGTCCCAGGATCACCTTGACCAGGGGGGAAGCCTGCAGCAGCAGCTGAATGATTGACATATTGTCGTTCATGCGGAGTTCCGTTGCCTTCCGTTATCCATGTCAGATGCGGCTGTTTTCAGCCGCCGCAAAAATCTCGCCGGGCAGGGCGCAAGGCTTGAACGTCGCCAGCGCCACGCAGGCCACCCGCACCCGCGCCTGCGTCAGCAGCCACCCGGCGTCGCCGGCACGCCGCAGGGTCTGCACAAAGTTCAGGCTGGCGCGCTTGCGGCCTTCCACCGCCACGGTGGCTTCCAGCACGTCGTCCAGCCGCGCCGGCTTGCGAAACTCGATCTCCATTCCGGCCACCGTAAACACCACGCCCAACTCGTCCTTCAACCGCTCCTGCGAAAATCCCAGGGCACGCAGCCACTCGGTGCGCGCGCGTTCCAGGAAGCGCAGGTAACTGGCGTGGTAGACCACGCCGCTCAGGTCCGTATCCTCGTAATACACACGGATGGGCCAGGCAAACACAGGAATATTCAAGGTTTCAAAGGCTTGATTGGAGCCAATTGTAACGGATGCGGCCCTGCAGCAGAGACCCCGCCGCGCCGCGGAGGTTCAGTTTCCGGGCTTATTCGGAGAACAGGTCGGGCTCGCCGCGGCGCGGTGGCGGCAGGCCGTAATGCTGGTAGGCCAGCTTGCCGGCCATGCGCCCGCGCGGGGTGCGCAGCAGGTAACCCTGCTGGATCAGGAAGGGTTCGATCACATCTTCAATGGTATCGCGCGCCTCGCCGATGGCGGCGGCAAGATTGTCCAGGCCGGCAGGACCGCCGTCGAAGCGCTCGATCAGGGTCATCAGCAGCTTGCGGTCCATCAGGTCGAAGCCGTTGGTGTCCACGTCGAGCATTTTCATCGCCGCGGCCGCGATCGGCTCGTCGACCACCCCTTGCCCGCGCACTTCCGCGTAGTCCCGCACCCGCCGCAGCAGGCGGTTGGCGATGCGCGGGGTGCCGCGCGAACGCCGCGCGATCTCGTTGGCCCCGGCCGGGTCGATCGGCACCTTGAGGATCGCCGCCGAGCGCAACACGATGCTGGCGAGGTCGGCGATGGAATAAAACTCCAGCCGCTGCACGATGCCGAAGCGGTCGCGCAGGGGGCCGGTCAAGGCACCGGCGCGGGTGGTGGCGCCGACCAGGGTGAACGGCGGCAGGTCCAGGCGGATGGAACGCGCCGCCGGCCCCTCGCCGATCATGATGTCGAGCTGGTAGTCCTCCATCGCCGGGTACAGCACCTCCTCGACCACCGGGGACAGGCGATGGATTTCGTCGACGAACAGGATGTCGCGCGGCTCCAGATTGGTCAGCAGTGCCGCCAGGTCCCCCGCCCGCTCCAGCACCGGGCCGGAGGTCTGGCGCAGGTTCACGCCCATTTCCGCGGCCAGGATATGCGCCAGGGTGGTCTTGCCCAGGCCCGGCGGCCCGAAGATCAGCACATGGTCCAGGGCCTCGGCACGCCTGCGGGCGGCATCGACGAAGATGCCCATCTGCTCGCGCACCGCTGGCTGGCCGACGTACTCGTCCAACTTGCGCGGACGCAGCGCGCGCTCGAAGCGCTCCTCTTCGCCGGCGGCGGCGGTAGAAATCAGGCGCGGTTCTGGCTGGAAGGTCACGACTGGGCCGCTGGCCAGATTTCCTTCAGATGCAGGGAAATGGCCGGAAGGAGCGCAGGAGTCGCAATATCCAGTTTGCCCAGGCGCCGCAAGCTGCCGAAGCTCTTTCCCTTGGGGCTCGAATGCACTTCCAGCCGCTCCGCCTTGAGATCGACCAGCCAGTATTCCGGGATGCTGCAGCTGGCATACAGCGGCAGCTTGATGCGCCGGTCGTAGGCAGTGGACGTATCGGCCACCTCGATCAGCAGCAGCACATCGGACGCGCCAGGCAGGGACTTGCGATAGTAGTCCGCCCTGGGTTTGAGGATGCTTATATCCGGTTGAGGTTCGCTGTCTGGTAGCAGGCGGATCGGATTTTGCGTGAACACGATTCCGGCCTCGCCCAGGCTGCGCACGAAAAACGTGGTCAACAGGCTGACGACGCCCGCGTGCGCGCTGTTGATCGGCGCCATATCGATGACTTCCCCCTCGATTAGTTCGACCCGCTCTCCAGGCGCAAACACCCCCGCCCTCCCCATGCGGTGGTAGTCCTCCACGGAAAGCTTGTGGCGCTTCAGCGGCAGTACGGCACTCATGCAAAAACTCTATCAGAAATCAGGTCGCGGCCGGACCCGCTCAACGCAGCGCCCGCTTCAGCGCTTCCTGGATGATGGCCTCGGTGCTCATGCCTTCCTTGTACACCGCTTCGCTCAGGCGTTGCACTTCGGCTGGCTTGTAGCCCAGGGTGGCAAGGGCGGCGCGGGCTTCGGACAGGGCTCCCACCGGCACCGCCGGCAACCCGGCGACGGTGCCCTCGGCGCTGACCACGCCGGCGCGGTCGCGCATTTCGAGCACCAGGCGCTCGGCGGTCTTCTTGCCGATGCCGGGCAGCTTGACCAGGCGGCCGGTTTCGCCGCTGCGCACCACGCCCCAGAACTCCTCCACGCTGATGCCGGACAGCACCGCCAGGGCCACCTTGGGGCCGACGCCGGAAATGCGGATCAGCTCGCGGAACAGGTTTTTCTCGGCCATCGAGGCGAAGCCGAACAGCAGCTGCGCGTCCTCGCGTACCACCAGATGGGTGTGCAGGGTCAGCGCTTCGCCGGCCGCGGGCAGGCGAAAAAAGGTGGACATCGGCGCCTCGACCTCGTAGCCGACCCCGTGTACATCCAGCAGCAGGTGCGGCGGCTGCTTGGCCAGCAGGACGCCGGTCAGGCGGCCGATCATGCCTTTCCGCCCCTGGACAGGGCCGCGACCTGGGCCGCCGTCCAGCGTCCCCGCGCCGGCTGGCCGGCGCGCACCGCCGGGGCGGCGCGCAGGTGGGCGTG
>CAJCJI010000361.1 GCA_903970595.1 Verrucomicrobiota bacterium | reverse complement strand
CCCGCCATGATGGCCGCCAACAACAGGAGAATGCATCTGGATGCCATGACAATAGTTCTGGATGGGTTGAGCCGGGCCGGCGATGCCGGATGGGATGCGGTCTTAGAGCGGTCTATGCCGGCGAAGTTCGCCGTCCCGCTGCCGCTTGTCTGCCGCCGCCGCGTCGGCGGCCAGTCCAAGGGTGCCGGTGGTGCCGGAGCGGCCGATGCCGTCCACCGCCGGCGCGGTGCGGAACCAGCGGTCGCCGCTGCCCATCGACACGCCCCACCAGAAATTCTCGTTGCGGAAATGGTGGTAGCGATGCTCGCGCACGCGCTTGCGATAGTGCGCGATATCCGGGCACCAGGGAATATGCGCCAGGTAATGCACCCACTCGTAATGCAGGCCCAGCAGCAGGTAGGCCGTCTCGAAGCTCAGCACCAGTTCCTTCCACGGCCACAGCGCCCATAGCAGCAGGCCGATCACCGGCAAAGTCAGGGCATGCACCTGCAGCGGTATGAACACCCAGCGCAGGCTCCAGGGCTCGGCATGGTGCCGGCGATGGGTCCGCGGCAGGTGGAAATCGATGCTGCGGCCTAACCATCGCCGCGGCTTGTAATGCAACAGGTAAACGTGAATCAGCCATTCGTTGAAGGGAAAGTAAGCCAGCACCGCCAGCGCCACCGCGGCATCCTTCCATCCCAGCGGCCCCAGCTGCAGGCGCCAGACACCGCAGCCCAGCGCGAACGCGGCAATCAGCCAGGGGCTCGGCTGGCGCCAGAACAGGGATAGCGCGCCGCGCCGATCGCGCGGCAGATGGTCCGGCGGCCGCAGCGGGTTGCGGCGGGCGGTCTCCGCGGCCGGCACCATCACCCGGTCGTCCCCGGGCCGCATGTCTTGATTCATGTTGCCGGATCGTCTCATGCCGAACAGTGCCAGGCGCCCATCATTTTCGAAGCTTAGCATTCCCCTGGCATCGGGTTCCGATGCGGCGCCCCGAAACAGTGCGCCACCCGGCAAATCCGGCAGCGTCTTTAGCTTGATGCGCAGGTATTTTTTTCGACTGTTCAGCCTGCGTCCCTTCGCGCAGACTGCCGCATATCCCCAGGTCCATGCCGCCGGTCCGCCGCGGCGCAAGCTTCCCACCGGACGGCATTGGCCAGGGTACAGACGGCATGGCGCGTGGCGCCGATCTGCCGTGAAATAAGCGCCAGGAATCACAGCGCGGACATTCCGTCCCCGGCGTGGTTTGGCTCGGACGGAGGCGATGAAAGTGGAAAATCGCACACTGGAATTCTGGCTCGGTCTGACGCCGCGGCCGAAACATCGCGCGGTGTCTGCCCAGACCTGGCTCGGTCCGCCCCTGCAGCAAAACCCCACGGCCGATGTATTGTTTGCCGCATGGTGGCTGGCGCTGACGGCGGTGTGCCTGCCGTTCTACCTGCTGGCCGGCGTGGCCCTGGCCCTGGCCTTGTACCTGCGCTGCGCCAGCACCCTGCTGCGGGTTCGCTGACGCCGGGCCGGATACAGACCCGCGGCATCAGCATGGTGCGCACCAGAGTATCCACAACCCCTGTCGATAACTTTTGTACAACTGCCTTTGTGACAGTCTGCAAGGCCCGTCATTGCTTGTTTTTTCCGGTCGTGACGAATTTCTGACCAATACATGACAGCAGCGGATAAACCCGGCGCGCGCCGCACTGCAACAAGGCGGCATCGACCGCTGTAATAAAATTTTGGGGCAGGGCGCGATGCGCTTTTGCGCGGTCCTTCGCTTCCCTATCGCTCCAGCTCATCCAGCGTTTTCGGCCAATTGCTTTTCAGCAGGCGCGACAGCGCGCGGTCGGCCAGCAGGCGCCCCTCGGTCTGGCAGCGCGCGCAGTAGTTGGCTTCGTTGTCGGCATAGACGATGCGCTGCACCGGCGCACCGCACACCGGGCAGGCCTGCTTGTATCGCCCATGCACCGCCATCTCCGGACGGAACGCGGTGACCTTCTCCGGCCAGCCCGCGCCCGCTTCGCGGCGCAGGCGTTCGGTCCATTCGCCCAGCACCGCGCGCGCCGCATCGTACAAGCCCTGCAGTTCCGCCTGGCTGAGCGCCCGCGTCTGCTTGAAGGGCGACAGGCGTGCGCGATGCAGGATCTCGTCGGAGTAGGCATTGCCGATGGCACTGAGCACGCCCGGATCGGTCAGCGCGCGCTTCAGCGTATGGTTCTCGCGCGCCAGCGCCGCGCCGAAAGCATCCAGGCTCGCGTCCAGCACTTCCAGCCCGCCGCGGTCATAGGCCTTCAGGCTGTCCCGTCCGCTCAGCAGATGCAGCGCCGCACGGCGCTTGCTGCCGTGCTCCACCAGCAGCAGCGTGCCGTGTTCGAAATCGAAGGCCGCCAGGCCCTTGCCCTTGGGGATCGCCGCGCCCGGCTTCTTCCAGTGCAGCCGCCCCAGCACCATCAGGTGGATCAGCGCAAAGTATTCGCCCTCGAACTCGAACACCAGGCGCTTGCCGATGCGCGTGGCGCCGAGCAGGCGGCGGCCTTCGAAGGCGGACGGCGGCGGCGTCACGCTGCGCAGCACGAAGGGATTGCCGATGCGCAGCCGCAGCAGCGGCGCATCGCGGGCGATGGCCTCGAAGCGCTCGAGATAGACCGTCAGATCCGGCAATTCCGGCATGGGCGAACCGCATGGGGCGATGAGCCCAGTGTAACGCCGCCCTGCGGCAGGGCATGGAATTGATCAGAGGTTCCCTAAAGTGTCGAGAGAAACGACTCCATTGCCTGGTTGAAGGCCCGCGGATTCCACAGGTTCATTGCATGCGATGCGCCCGGAATGCTGGCGCGCCGCGCGTTCGGCAGCAGTGCCGCCAGCGCGTCCAGGATCGCCGGATAAGGCGCCGGGCTGTGCGCGCCTCCTACCAGCAGCGTCGGCAGGCGCAGCGCCTGCGCTGCCGCCGCGCTCACGCAGAGCGGGCGCTCCGTCGCCTGGGCGATCAAGGTATTGGCATTGTCGCGCATCATGCCCTTGAGCCCCGGCACCATGCGTTCCCAGGTGCCGGCGCCGCTGACCGTATCGGTGAACAGCGCCAGGCCGCCATCGATATCCCCGCCGCGGATCAGCGCCATGGCGCGGCGGCGGAAATTGTTGCGGTCGATATCGATCGGGCCGGCGCAGTCCGCGTCATCGACCGCGAGGCCGGGGTCCGCCAGCACCACAGAACGCAGCCTTTCCGGATGCTGCCGTGCCAGCAGCCACGCCACCGTGCCGCCGCGCGAATGTCCCACCAGGTCCACCCGCCCGGCATCCAGCGCCTCGATCAGGGCGGCGAGGTCGTCCGCGTGCGTTTGCAGGGAAAAGCCCTCGCCGCTGCCGCCCCAGGCCTCCGGCCAGTAGCGCCGCAGGCTCACCGCAATGACCCGCCGCCGCGCCGACAGGCCCTCCAGCTGCGGCCGCCAGTAGCGGTAATCGCACAAGCTGCCGTGCACCAGCAGCACTGTGGCGCCGCTGCCGGCCTCCACATACGCCAGATCGTAGGCCTTGACCCGGCAAGTGCGGTGGGGCGCGAGGCCGGAATCACCGTCGGATGGCCCGGGCGCGGGCCTTGCGCTGCTGCGGCTGGTCGGCGTATCCATGTGCCGGCACTATAGATTTCGGAGCACCGCCAAACAATACCCGCGCCGGATGCATCCGCCGAGCCCCTCGCGCGCATCCAAGGGGAAGGACATCACATGCGGCGCCATCGCGGCGCCGCCGGTATCCAACCGAGGTTTGTCATGAATCACGCCACCATCAGACTGCTGGCCCTGCTGCTTGCCGTACTGATCTCCGCCTGCAGCCACGCCGCCTCCAGCCACCATCTGCACCTGAGCTTCGGCGTCGGCGCGGTATCGCTGAAAGACGGCGCCGTGGTGATCAAGATCGAAGGCCGCGACCAGGCCCAGGTCAAGCCCGACGGCCGGCTCCGCATCGGCGGCGCCGACGTGCCCGTGACCCCGCAGGCCCAGGCCGCGCTGGCCCAATACAACGCCGACGCCGTCGCCTTCAACGACCAGGCCATGGACCTGGGTGTGGAAGGCGCCGACTTCGCCCTGCACACCATCGGCCAGGTCTTCGAGGGCCTGTTCAACGGCACCGCCGACCAGGCCGGCCGCCAGGCCGAGCAGGGCAGCAAAATCATCGAAACCAAGGCGCGCCTGCTCTGCCAGCGCATCGAGCATTGGCGCCAGATGCAGGACGCCGCCGCCGCCGCCGCGCCGCAGTTCCGCCCCTATGCCGTGATCACCGCCGACGACGGCAGGGACTGCCTGGTCGATTCCAAGGACCACCCGGCGCCCAAGCCCGACCCGGCCCCCCAGATCTCGAGCTAGCGTGAAATGTCAAAAATCCCGCCAAATTTTCTCTCGTCATTCCCGCGAACGTGGGAATCCACTTTTGGCATTTGCGCCAGGACCGCTAATTCCAGCGGCCGCTGAGCAGGGCCGCCGCACTGCGCCGGCCATTCAAACCAGTATTGGCCTAAACTGCCGCGGCACAATTCGCAGAGAAAAGCCATGACCTACAGCACCCTGAATTGGTCCATCGCCGACCGCGTTCTCACCCTGACCCTGAACCGCCCGGACCAGATCAACGCCTTCACCGTGGAGATGGCCAACGAACTGGTGCACGCCTTCGGCCGCGCCAGCGAGGACGACGCCGTGGGCGCCGTGGTGATCACCGGCGCCGGCCGCGCCTTCTGCGCCGGCATGGACCTGAGCCGTCCCGGCAACGTCTTCGGCCTGGATGAAACCCTCACGCCCACGCTGCGCGACATGAACGAGCGCCTGCACGATCCGGTGATCGAAAGCGGCCTGCGCGACACCGGCGGCCGCGTCACCCTGGCGATCTTCGACTGCAAGAAGCCAGTGATCGCCGCCATCAACGGCCCCGCCGTGGGCATCGGCGCCACCATGACCCTGGCGATGGACGTCCGCCTGGCCTCAGACAAGGCCCGCATCGGCTTCGTCTTCGGCAAGATCGGCATCGTGCCCGAAGCCTGCTCCAGCTGGTTCCTGCCGCGCATCGTCGGCATTGCCCAGGCCCTGGAGTGGACCTACAGCGCCGACATCATCGACGCCGAGGAAGCCCGCCGCGGCGGCCTGCTCAAGGCCGTATACGCGCCGGAGCAGCTGCTGCCGGAGGCCTACAAGCTGGCCCACCGCATCATCGACCACCGCTCCCCCGTCGCCATCGCCCTGACCCGCCAGATGATGTACCGCAACGCCGCCCAGCCGCACCCGCTGGAAGCGCACAAGGTGGACTCGCTGGCCGTGTATTACACCAGCCTCCAGGACGGCAAGGAGGGCGTGAAGTCCTTCCTGGAAAAGCGCGCGCCGGACTTTAAGGGGAAAGCTTCGGAGATGCCGCCGTTTTATCCCTGGTGGTGAGCGGAGCAGTGTTTTCACATATCCCAACCATGCGAGTTTGATCGCCGGCGCGTAAATGGTATTATCTTCTGACACGATGTAATACCGCCATGTCCACACGCACTCTCACCCTGAAAGTCTCGGATCAGCTGCGCAAGCAGATTGCCGCAGCATCCCGCCGCAAAAACATCTCGAGTTCGGAACTCGTGCGCCGCGCCGTGCAGAGATATGTCGTCGATCCCGATGAAGAGCAGCCGGGGTTTGTATCCGCAGGCGAACTCGCCGGGGATCTGGTTGGCTCCTTGAAGGGTGGCCCCAAGGATCTGGCCTCGAATCCCAAGCATCTGGAAGACTACGGCCAATGAGCCGGCCGGTGGTGCTTCTCGATACGGGACCCCTGGTGGCCCTGCTGCACCAATCCGATCAGGCTCACGAATGGGCACGATCCCGGTTCAGGGAATATCCGGCACCGTTTCTCACCTGTGAGGCCGTTCTTTCCGAATCCTGCTTTCTCCTTCGCCGGGCCGGCCTGGACGCGGCGAAAGTGCTGGCGCTCCTGGAGCGCGGCGCCATTGCCTTGGGAATGTCTCTCACGCAAGAGGCAGGCTCGGTCAGGAAGTTATTCGACAAATACGACAACGTCCCGGCCTCCCTGGCGGATGCCTGCTTGGTTCGCATGTCGGAACTATACGAATCCTGTCTGCTGCTGACCCTGGATTCCGACTTCGCCATCTATCGTCGCCACGGACGCAGGACGATACCCTTGCTGAGGCCATAGCAGGTGCAGCGACGTAGCGAGCGTAGCCCGGGAAGCGCGCAGCGCTACCCGGGAGCCACGTAGGGTGCGCACCGCGCACCGGGGTTAGCGCAGAAATCTCTGCACACACGCCGGTGACCGAAGAGAGCCCCGGCGGTACGCGCGAACCATCCGCGCACGAACGAAGGACCAGCCGGTGTGGCCCAGCGCACCGACCTCGCTGCCGCCGCGGTCCACCGTGAAAGTAGCAGCCGGACTTTCCTGGCATCCAATCAAGGAACAATCGTGCATAGAGATGAAACGGTAAAAGTGCTGAATGATCTGGTCCAGACCTCCGAGGACGGCAAGATGGGCTTTGCCGAAGCGGCGAAAGACGCAACCACCCCGGATCTCAAGAACATGTTCCACCAGCGCTCGGTCGATTGCGGTACGGCCGTGATCGAGCTGCAGGCGCTGGTGATGTCGCTCGGCGGCACGCCGCAGGAGAGCGGCACGGTCGAGGGTGCGCTGCAGCGCGGATGGGCGAAAGTGAAAGCGACGGTCGGCGACGCCAACATCGGCATGCTCGAAGTGGTGGAGAGCGCCGAAGACAAAGCCAAGGCCGCGTACGCAAAGGCGCTGACCGGCAAGCTGCCGCAGCAGGTCCGCAGTCTGGTGCAGCGTCAGTATGACGGCGCCGTCCGCAATCATGACCTGATCCGCGAACTGCGCGACAGCTACAAGGCCAAGAAGCAGGCGGTCGCCAACTGAAACACACTGCGGGTCCGGCCTTGCCTGGCTAGCAGAGTACCTCCCGATAGCTCCGTCTGCGTCCTCTACGGCGAATCAATCCTTCCGGTATTACCCGGGGCGTTCACCACGGACGTGCCCGCGTGATCCACCACGCAGTCCGGCGCTCCGCGCCGCAGGCGCTCGCGCAACTCATCCGGCAGCGCCCGCTTGCCCAGGCTCGCATCGACCAGCACGTACACCGTCTCCACGGTGACGATCGGATCGGCCTTGTCCGCAATGCGGAACTTGGTCAGCAGGCTGAGCGAAGTATTGCCCAGGCGCCCCGCGCGCACGCTCGCTTCCAGCACCTCGTCGTAGCGGGCCGGGGCGCGCCACTGCGTGGTCTGTTTGACCAGCTGAAAGTCGAGCGCGCCGCTGGCGAGTTCGGTGCCATAGCCCAGCGTGCATTGAATACAACCCTTTGCGCGTCGCACTCGCCGTATCGCACGCGCAGGTAGTAGCGAAAGTCGGGCACGGTTGGTGTCGCCTTGGCTGGTTACGTTGCCAGTCTAGCGACAGCTTGCTGACAGCGTCGTGTCAGCATAGTGGCGTGGCGTGGCGCTGCGCCGATGACCGAAGGGAATCCCCCCGGGATGCGCGGTCCACAAGCAAGCAGCGCAGCCCGTCCGGCTGTAAAATAGCCCCATGGAGACGGTCCTCCCGGCATCGCCGGCGTGGTTGCGCTTGGCCAAGCGGTATATCTGGTGGCAGGCACCGGAAGAGGCCCTGCGCACGCCGCATCGGGTGATCGCGCAGCTCATGAACCTGGGCACTCTTCCCGACATTGCCATCCTGCGCGAACTCATCCACGACGACGCCATGCGGCAGGTGTTGGCCGAGGCGAATCCAGGCGAATTCTCCGACCGTTCATGGCACTTCTGGCACCAGATGCTTGGCGGTCCGGGTCTCGTCGAAGTCCCGCCGTTGCCCGAGCGGCAGTTTGCGTGAGCCCTTTCCCCCGAAAAGACGTCCTACCTCCACCGCAGCAGCAACTGTGGCCGGAACTCGCGGCCGCCACCCGGGAAGGCTTCGTGTTGTATGGCGGCACGGCGGTAGCGCTGCACCTCGGGCATCGGCAGTCGGTGGACTTCGATTTCTTCAGCGAGCGGCCCTTCGACCCGGACGCGCTGCATCAACGGCTGCCGTTCCTGGCAGGCGCCGAGGTGCTACAGGCCGAACCCAATACGCTGACCGCGTTGGTCCGGAGCGGGCCGCTTGCGGAGGATACGGTCAAGGTGTCCTTCTTCGGCAACCTGAATTTCGGACGCGTCGGCACGCCGCTGCACACGCCGGATGGCGTCATCGTCGCCGCATCGATGGAAGACCTGTTGGGCCACAAGCTCAAGGTCCTGATGCAGCGGGTTGAGGTCAAGGACTACATGGACATCGACGCCCTGTTGTGCGCCGGTGTGGATCTTGAACGTGGCCTGGCGGCCGCGCAAAGCCTGTTCTCGGCCTTTCCGCCGACCGAGAGCCTCAAGGCGCTCACGTACTTTGCCCCTAAGGAGCTTGCAAGCCTCGGCCTGGAATTGAAGGCTCGGCTGATCGATGCCGCTCGCGCCGTCCTGAAGATTCCGCCGCCGGCGCCCATCGTGTCGCAGGTTCTGACTGACGACGGGATCAATCCTTTTACGATCGAAGGTAAACCCTGAACGCTTTAGGGCTACGCGCCCGAACTGTTTGCGGTACCTATGTGATCCTCGCCGTCATGGTCGGCTTTTATCAGGCCATTTTGTTTTATCTGGGGCATATGGTCGGCCACGCGCTGTTTGTGATGTGGAGCCTTGTGTCGCTCTGGTTCATTGTCTTTTGGGTTGAGCTTGATTGTCGCGAGCAAAAAGACGTCCATCGTCCATTTGAATTTGGCTTTTTGCTCCTGGTTTCTTGGCCGTTCTATCTGCCTTATTATCTTTTCCGCACGCGTGGTGCATACGCCATCCTGTGGCTCTTGGGCTTCGTCTGCCTTTCGCTGCTTGGTTATGTATTGGAGTGGTGCATATATTTTTTACGTTAAGCAAGACGGCCACCAAAAAGAAGATTTAAAGAGCCCGACAAAGTTTTTAGGTGACCCGCAAGCGGTATTCGAGCCTGTCCCCTTAAAATTCGGTGACACATCACGTTGACACTGACTGAATTAGCGATGCCCAAGCAGATACCTGCACGACTTCATGCCATATTGGCTGCGACTTCAAATACTGCGGTCGTCATCCGGCGTGGCCCGTCGCGCAAGGTATGCGTTATTGGCTGGGACCGGGACTCAGATAAATTCACCGTGGGCCAATGGCTGCACGGCCGAATCTATGAGCGCCGCTGCGACCTTTCTCCGGACGGCAAGCATCTGCTTTATTTCGCCATGAATGGCAAGTGGAACTCAGAAGTTCTGGGATCTTGGACGGCGGTTTCTCAAGCCCCCTATCTGAAGGCAATCGCTCTTTGGCCGAAGGGGGATTGCTGGAACGGTGGAGGCCTTTTCATGTCGAACAAAAAGTTCTGGCTCAACGACGGACCGTTCAGACATCAAGCAGCGCAGGATCTGCCGTTCGTTGAACACCAAACCCAGTGCCCATGGCCGGGCAATTTCGGTGGCGAGTGTCCCGGCGTCTATTACCATCGGTTGCAACGCGACGGCTGGACATTGAATGAAATCTCTCGCGATGGCGCTGGCGGTCGCATTGCTCACTTTAGCAGGCGGGTAAGCGACCATTGGACACTGCGCAAATATTCGTATCAGACCGTCGCCCATCCTGTTGGTCGAGGGTGCTACTTTGACGAACACGCCCTTCTTAACGAGCGCAGCGGTGAGGTGATTTCAAAGCGCGAGTGGGAGTGGGCAGAGTTGGATGGTGGGCGAATCGTCTGGACCGAGAGCGGCGCCTTGTTTGCAGGCCGTCTCGAGAAGAATGGAATAACCAAGATCAAAACCCTCTACGATTTCAATAAGCTAGTATACGAGCGTATTCAGGCACCGTACTGAAGTATGCCGGCCGAGTAATATGTAATGAGTTCTAGGGGGCAGCCTCGCCATCTAATCCCTTAGCTCGTTTTCTCAGCGCCACGATGATGGCGCATCGACGGTACAAATCTGCCTATATGAGTGAATTCTTAACGTCAGCTATCGACGATGCGTTCCGGGCGCACGGCATCCAGTCGGCCCTTGCGGGTTCGTGGGTAAATGTCGGTGATTCGCTTCGAATCCGCGCGTCAACTCAGGTGCGTACAACTGCACCAGATAGCGTCACGATCCAGTTGGATGTAATAACCGAATCCCCGACGCTGGGTAGTGCCGGCCCGATCGTTGATTCATTCGCCGGTTTAGGTGCCACTCAACTTGACGCAGAAAGAAATGCGTTCGAAAAATTTCTCAGAGGGTCGTTCCATGTAGTTGCGGAATCTCTGACCGCACATAAATGCGATTCTGAACAGGTGGAGTGGGAACAATGGAAGGGGCATAGCGGTGCTTGGAAAGTATGTAGTGGACCTCTGTTAACCCAGGCGACAGTGGAATGCAAGACCCAGAGCCAATATGGTGAAGTCCTGCACAAGATCCAGGATGAATTTCTCCATAACGCTAAACCGGGACCTCATTGGCTTAGTGTCTTTGTAGGATTTCTCAAGGGCGAGATTATCGGATCAGAAGTGCTTCTTGACGGAAAAACCTGGAACACCGGGATTTCGATTCTGCGTCAAGCTGCTTGGATGCCATCGGAAGACTACGAATCCATACGGCATCTTCTGGTAGCGCTTCCAGCGTCCGAAGTCACGACCACTCCTGTACCTATCCCCCATCACGAGGCTGAACCTTGGCCGAAGCGCTTGGGCCGAGTCGCCGCGTGGTGGCGCCGCGAACAGAAGCAGTAGCGAACCGATGCCATAAGTCGTGATCGAAAAAGGCCTCACAATTTCATCCTATCGTGATGCAAAAAGTCAGTCTAGTTGAATGGCTGCGGTACCCCGAGGTTAAGACAAAATGGCGATTCGACAACTGGACGACACTGCCTGGGACGAGCCTGGTGCTCCGTTTCCAATCTGCACATTGCCATTTGGGCCAGATGAAATATCACGTCAATGGGAAATTCAATTCACGGAATTTGACGACGATGGGCTCGGGCGATGCAGGGCCGCATTTGTCAAGATTGATGAGATTATCTGCCTCTTGGAAAGTCACCCGGACGGTCCTGCGGAGGCTCGTCTAGTCACGATTTTCATACGCAGCACAGAGGCTGATTCCGAGATTGCAACTAAACAAATTGTGGCCGGCTTTGGTTTGTCCTGGGAGGCGCTCAGGTGGAAAAGTGAGTTCCTTGGGCCGGCGGCATGGGCCTTGTTTCGTGTCGATGACAATGCCAATGAGTTCGAGATGCAAAGATTTTTGCTGGAGGTCAGCGCTGTAGCAGTTCGTCGGGCCTATGAGAAAAAGGAGCACAAGCAGACATATTTTGTGCGACCTGTAAGGTAACTACGGAAGTTGAGGGTTACTGGTGACTTCAAATTAAGGCGATATTCGTGCCGTGCGCCTTAAACTCAAAATCGGCCCGGAAGACGCGCCGTAAAACAACTTTAACGAACTAAAACTCCGCATTCGCGCAACGGAAATCCTTCTTACCACCCGCTGCGGCAAATAACCAGATGCCGGCTTTCTGAACATCCCGGAACCTCCGCGGAAATTACCGGCACTCTTCGTCGTCTGCGGACTTCCACGAACCTGCGATTCTCATTTTCGCCCATGCGTAACAGCACCAAAAACCTGTCACGCATGTCACACATGATGAAAACAAGCCGCGAGAGGGCGCCCTCTAACAAAAAAATCCCCCTTACCCGGCCCCGCTCACTTTACCCATTCGAATCCGCAAAATAGCCCTTGACCGCCGCCACCGCCGTCTCCACATCCGCGGCGCTGACATCCAGGTGCGTCACCAGCCGCGTGCCGTACTGCGCCTGTATCAGGATGCCGCGTTCTTTCAAGAAATCCCCCAGCGGCACGCAGTGCCGCTGGGGGATTTGCAGGAACACCATGTTGGTGGCCTGCTGCCTCACCTGGATTTCCTCGATGCGCCGCAGGCCCTGCGCCAGGGTCTCAGCGTTAGCGTGATCCTGTGCCAGGCGCTCGACGTTGTGCTCCAGCGCATACAGGCAGGCGGCGGCCAGCACGCCGGACTGGCGCATGCCGCCGCCCAGCACCTTGCGCCAGCGGTGGGCGCGGGCCAGCAATTCGGTGCTGCCCACCAGCACCGAGCCGACCGGCGCGCCCAGCCCCTTGGAGAAGCAGATGGAGATAGTGTCGAAGGGAGCGCAGATTTCCTCAAGGCTGGCGCCGGAGGCCACCGCGGCATTGCAGGCCCGCGCGCCGTCCAGGTGCGTGGCCAGGCCCTTGCTCCGCGCCAGGCGCGCCGCTTCTTCCACGTAGGCGGCCGGCAGCACCATGCCGTGGATGGTGTTTTCCAGGGCCAGCAAACGGGTGCGGGCGAAGTGCGCATCGAGCGGCTTGATCGCGGCGGCGATCTTCTCCAGCGGCAGGCTGCCGTCCGCCGCGTTTTCGATCGGCTGGGGCTGGATGCTCCCCAGCACCGCGGCGCCGCCGCCTTCGTGCCGGTAGGTGTGCGCCAGCTGGCCCACCAGGTATTCGTCGCCGCGCTCGCAGTGCGCCATCAGCGCGGCCAGGTTGCTTTGCGTGCCGCTGGGGAAGAACAGGCCGGCCTGCTTGCCGGCGCGTTCCGCCACCGCCGCCTGCAGCCTGGCCACGGTGGGATCGTCGCCCCAGACATCGTCGCCAAGCTCGGCCGCGCCCATGGCCTTGAGCATGCCGGGGGAGGGTCGGGTCACGGTGTCGCTGCGCAGATCGATCATGGACGAAAGCCGCCGTCGCCCGGCAGCGCTTGAGTAAATGGACGAGGAGCACTTTAAGCGATGAACCCGGCCCGAGTCTGCCTCTCCTGCCTGCCGTTCAGCCGGCATAAATCGGCGGCGTCATATAACTCACTCATCGTAACGGCAGCAGCGAGGCAAACAAGTCATGAACGCAGGCATACGCGGCATCATCGCCATCGGCGCCGTGCTGCTGTTCCTCAGCCTCAAACTGCTGTCGCTGTTCAAGCTCGACCACCTGCTGCTGCTGCGCCTCACCGCCGGGGTGCAAGCCGCGTCGCTGGAACCGGCGCGCAGCCTGAAACCAGTGCTGTTGCCCACCTCCGGCGGTTGACCCGCGGGCGCTTTTGGGGAATGGTGTGGCGCAAGCCCAGCCCCCAACGGAAACCCTCGCCCCCATGATCACCCTCCACCACCTCAACAATTCCCGCTCGCAGCGCGTGCTGTGGCTGCTCGAGGAACTGGGCTTGCCCTACAAGGTCGCGTATTACAAGCGCAACACGCTGACCATGCTGGCGCCGCCCGAACTGCTGGCGATCCATCCCCTGGGCAAGTCGCCGGTGATCACCGACGGCGAGCTCACCGTGGCCGAGTCCGGCGCCATCGTCGAATACCTGGTTGCGCGCTACGGCAATGGCCGCCTGATCCCCGCGGCGGATACGCCGGAGCGGCTGCGCTACACCTACTGGCTGCATTACGCCGAAGGCTCGGCCATGCTGCCGCTGCTGCTCAAGCTGATCTTCGGCCGCGTCGCCACCGCGCCGATGCCGTTCTTCATCAAGCCCATCGCGCGCGGCATCGTCGCCAGGGTGAACCAGGAATTCATCGATCCCCAGCTCAAGCTGCACTTCGGCTATATCGAGAGCGAGCTGGGCAAGACCGGCTGGTTCGCCGGCACGGAATTCACCGCCGCCGATGTGCAGATGAGCTTCCCGCTGGAAGCCGCCGCCGCGCGCGGCGGATCGGCGGGCGCCGGCCCGAACATCACCGCCTTCCTGCAGCGCATCCACGCGCGGCCCGCGTACCAGGCCGCGCTGAAGCAGGGCGGGGCTTACGAGCTATTGACCTAGTACGCGAGCGGACAGGGCCGGTGCCTCTTCCGCCGCGGCCTGTTCCTCTTCGTCCAGGTGCAGCAGCTCCCAACTGCCCAGGTAGGGCTGCCAGGTGGCATACCAGCAGCAGTGCAGGTCGAGCCGCAGTACCACGTAGGCTTCGTCCAGCAGGGCCATCACGGTATGCCCGCCCGATGCGTCGCGCTGATGCGCCAGGCCTTGCTCGGCGAGGATGGTGCCCGCCGGCAGCCGCAGCCTGCGGCCCTCGCCGGCGGGCTGCGTCGGCGCGGCCGGCGTGTGCAACCATCTTTGCAACAGCTTGAGCATGACGCGATCCGAAGGCGGCCGTTGCGGCCCATATCCATTGAGCAGCAAAAGCCGGCCTTGATTCAGGCCCCTGCGATGGACGGCGGAATGGAACCGACAGGCTGCCGCCGCCCGCGGGATTTTGGCCGGCGGCCCGCAGCGGTCGCATAATCCGCTGCAACACCGACAGGGGAGTGATCATGCAAGCCCTCGATCCGGATTACGCTGGCCGCGTGCGCGACAGTTTCGCGCGGCAAGGCGCGATGGCCCACCTGGGCGCGGTGCTGCGCAGCGTCGAGCCGGGACGGGTGGAGATCGATCTGCCGTTCCGCCCGCAGCTGGCGCAGCAGCACGGCTATTTCCACGCCGGCATGGTCAGCGCCGTGGCCGACTCGGCGGGCGGCTATGCCGCCTATACCCTGTTCCCGGCCGACAGTTCGGTGCTGACCGTGGAGTTCAAGGTCAACCTGATCGCCCCCGCCGACGGTGAACGCGTGCGCGCCGTGGGGCAGGTGATCCGCAGCGGGCGCACGCTCACCATCTGCGAGCTGCGGGCCTTTGTGCTGAAGGGAGAGCGGGAGACGCAGTGCCTGCACGGCATGGTCACGCTGATGTGCATGGCCGGACGCAGCGACACGGCCGCTCAGCCGCCGAAATAACGCGCCTGCAGGTACGCAAGGTACTCCTGGTCGGCGGGCGCCTGGGTCTGCCGCAGGCGCAGGAACAGCTCCTGGTAACTGAGCGAGCGGAATCCGAGTTCCGGCCCGACGCGGCCGGCGAAGCGTTCGATTTCCCTGCGGTGTTCGCGCGCCGCCGGCCCGCTCCAGTCGTAGTACAGATACAGCAGGCCGATGCCGCCGGGGCATTGCGTGGCCATGCCGAGGGCATGCTTCAGCAGCTGCGTGGCATAGAAGTAGCGGTAGCGGGTCTGGCCGCTCTGGATCTCCTCCGCCAGCTCCTGGCAGCCGGGCAGTCCGCGGCTGGTCCAGAGCTTTACGCCATCCGGAAAATACTTGTCCTTAAAGCGGATCTTGGCCGGCCGCCGCGGCGTATGCCATTCCGTGAACTTGCTCTCGATGCCGATGCTGCGCCCTCCGGCCAGCACAATCGCCACGTCGAGATTGGGCGCGCTGCCGTCCGGGCTTATCGGAAAGCGCGCCTCGAAGTCGATGCGCTGCGCCGTCCCTTCGATGCCCAGGGCCGCCAGCAGCGCGGCGGGATCGCGTACGGTCCAATGCTCGAACACGTTGACCACCAGCGCGGCGGAGGAAAACAGCGCGCGCAGCTTAGCCGGATAACGCGGGTATTCCTTCAGCTCCGCCGCCTCGCCGGCCTGGAAGGCGGCCAGGGTGCGCGGCGACAGCGGCAGGCGCAGGTTGGCCTCCACGCTCTCCAGGTAGCCCGGCGCAAGCACGCGCAGGCCCGCGCCCAGGGCCCAGGCCCGCTGCAGCGAGACGATGCGCGCGCGCGACG
The DNA here is from genome assembly GCA_903970595.1 of Verrucomicrobiota bacterium. Taxonomy (GTDB): domain Bacteria; phylum Pseudomonadota; class Gammaproteobacteria; order Nevskiales; family Nevskiaceae; genus Nevskia. The sequence continues at coordinate 2,672 of CAJCJI010000361.1, read as the reverse complement.
ACAGGGTTCGCGGCCTCAGGCCGGCGGCGGCTGCAGGAAGGGCAGGGCCAGGGCGCGGTAGATCTGCTGCTTGCACACCAGGCGCGACACGGCCAGCGCCAGGAATGCGGTGGCCAGCATCGGCAGGACCAGGGCGTGGTCGTCCACCATTTCCATGACGATCACGGCCCCGGTCAGCGGTGTCTGGGTCACCCCGGTGAAATAGCCGGCCATGCCCAGCACCACCATAGTCTGCAGCGGGGCCTGCGGCACCAGGCGCGCCAGGTCGGCGCCGAGGCCGGCGCCGGTGGCCAGCGATGGGGAAAAGATGCCGCCGGGCATGCCGGTGAGGTAGGAACCCAGCGTGGCCAGCCATTTGTACACGGGGAACAACAGGCCGGGATCGCCCTGTCCGGTGAGCAGGCTGCGCGCCTGGTCATAGCCCGTGCCATAGGTGGCGCCATGCGACAGCAGGCCGAACAGCGCCACCATCAGGCCCAGCGCCAGGGCCAGCGACAGCGGACGCTGTTCCGCCGATGCGGCGAGCCTGCGGCCGCCGGCGATCAGCGCCGTGGCGAACAGTCCCCCGGCCAGGCCTCCGGACACTCCGCACAGGGGCACGGCCAGCCAGGCCTGCAGTGTCGGCAGATGGGCGTTGGCGACGCCGAAATAGGCGTAATTGCCGAGCAGGGCGGTGCTGACCACGCCGGCCAGGATCACCGCGGTCAGCAGCGTGCCGGTAGTGCGCTCCTCCAGCGAGCGCGCCATCTCCTCCACCGCGAACACGATTCCCGCGATCGGTGTGTTGAAGGCGGCGGCGAGCCCGGCCGCGCCGCCGGCCAGTACCAGGGCGCGCCGCAGGTAGGCATAAGGGAAGCGCGGGATGCGCCCGAGCGCATCCATGATCGAGGCGCCCACGTGAACTGTCGGGCCCTCGCGGCCGACCGAGGCGCCGCCCAGCAGGGCCAGCAAGGTCAGCGCAATCTTGGCCAAGGCGATGCGCGGCGACAGCAGGCGCGAGCGGCTCGCCGCTTCAGGCAGGTCGAGCGCGGCGATGGCCTGCGGGATGCCGCTGCCGCGCGCGCCGGGCGCGAAACGCCGGGTGGTCCAGATCACCAGCATGAAGCTCAGCGGCGTGATCACCGGCGCGGCCAGCGGCCAGCGCGCGATGAAGCGCGCGTGCGCATGGATGGCCCAGTCGCAGCCTTCGGCGAAGGCCACCGCGACCAGTCCCACGGCGATGGCGCCGCACCAGAACACCGCGCGCGTGCGCCATTGGCGCAGCAAGGCAGACCTGCTCAGGCGCGCGTTCCATATCAGGCGAGGGGTTTGCATCGGGCGCATATTAGCGCCTGCGGACACGCAGGGGGTGCCCCGGCAGGGCACGTTCCGGCGCCGCCCCGTGCATAATGCGCGGGGGCGGACCGCCGCTTGGCTTGGGTCCGCGGATAAACAGATGGTGCGGATGCACGCAGCCCTGATGCCGCCAGCAGGCGGCCACGGCTACTGAACCAGCAATTCAAGGTTGAGACATGGGGTTTTCCTTGCGGTCCTGGCGCGCGGACCTGCCGCTGCTCGGGTGGCTTTTGCTTGGCGCGGCCCTGAACCTGGGGCTGGCCGCGTATGGCGCCTACGGCTGGGATGCCGCCGCCTGGGTGCGGCGCATCGATGCCCTGCAGCACGGCGGCTACGCCGCGGCCGGCACCGCCGGTCCGCCGCTGTCGGCCCACTGGCTGTGGCTGTGCGCCAGGCTGCTGACGCTGCTGCACGCGGACGCCCAGCCCGGCATCCCGCTGCGTCTGCTGGTGCTGGCGCCGGTCCTGGCGGCCCAGCTCGCGCTGCTGCTCCTGGTATACCGGATCGAGCGGGCGCAGCCGCCGCCGCATCGCTTCCCATGGCTCATGGTGCTGGCGGCGCTGAACCCGGCGCTGCTGATCGCCGGGCCGATGCAGGGGCAGCTGGATCTGGTCTATTGCCTGCTGCTCGCCTGCGCCCTGCACCTGCTGATCGCCGGGCGCTATCGGTTGCTGGTGTTTCCGCTGCTGACCCTGGCGCTGCTGTGCGGATACCAGTCGCTCGCCCTGCTGCCCGTGCTGCTGCCCCTGCTCTGGCACCGCCGCGGCAATATCCTCTGGGCGGGCATCCTGCCGGCCCTGCTGCTGGGCGAGTTCGCGCTGCTGCCGTATTGGCTGGCGGGCAGCACCCTGTCCATGCTGGGCGCGAACTACTCCGCGGGCGGCTTGCTGCACACCGCTGCCGATGCCTGGGCTTGCAACCTGTGGTACCTGCTCGGTTTCGCCGGGGTCAGCGCTGCGCTGCCGGCGATCAATCCGGGCCTGCTGCCCGGGGGAATCGGCTGGCTGCTGACGCCGCACAACATCGGCCTGGCCCTGTACCTGCCCTGGAGCGCCTGGCTGCTGCTGTCGAGCTGGAGCCGGGAAGATGCGGCGCTGCATTGGCGCAATACGCTGCTGGCCCTGTTCGGCTTTTTCCTGCTGCTGCCGGACATGGGCGCGCGCGGGCTGCTCCCGGCGGCGGTGCTGGCGCTGCCGGCCGCCGCGCTACACCCCGGCCTGCGCCGGCACGCGCTGGCGCTGTCGCTGCTTGCCGCCTTGAACCTGCTGCGGCTTGCGGGAACAGGCAACGCGGGACTGCTGCCCGGCCTGATCGCGGCGGTGTCCCTGGCCTATGCG
>CAJCJI010000360.1 GCA_903970595.1 Verrucomicrobiota bacterium | reverse complement strand
GGCTGTTGCGCTCCTCGCCGAAGCGCCACAGCACATCGGCGATCTCGGCTTCCTTGGCACGGGCCAGCCACTGCGCGGCGGATTCGCCGGACTGCGGGTCCATGCGCATTTCCAGCGGGCCGTCCTGGGCGAAGCTGAAGCCGCGGGCCGCGTCGTCGAATTGCGGGCTGGACACGCCCAGGTCCAGCAGCAGGCCGTCGATGCGCCCGGCGAGGTCCAGCTCCTGCGCCAGCGCGGCGAGTTCGGCGAAGTTGCGGGCATGGATGCGGAAGTTCGGCGCCGCGCCATGCCGCTCGCGGGCCTGGGCGACGGCTTCGGGATCGCGGTCCAGGGCGTGCAGCATGCCGCCGCCCTGCAAGGCTGCGAGGATGGCGCCGCTGTGGCCGCCGCGGCCATAGGTGCCGTCCACATAGAGCCCCCCGGCGCGGACAGCGAGACCGGCCAGGGCTTCCTCGAGCATCACTGGCCGGTGGCTGTGCATCCGGCTAGTGGCCCATGCTTGCGGGGTACGCGGGACCGGCCACTCTGAACCCAGGCCGACGGGCCGGACCGGGCCCCTGGCCCCGCCACGCACATCCGCCGTTCGGCCTGCGCCTTGGCGCAGGCAGGGCGAGGGACGGCGGGCAAGGCCCGCAGTGTTGGTCTTGGGCGCGGTACTGAACACGGCGCGGCACCATCACTGCGGCAGCGCCGCGAAGGCGTCGGCGTAGCTCGCCTGCGCTTCGCTGGTCGACTGGGTCCACTGCGCCTCGGGCCAGAGCTCGAAATGATCGATCTGCCCCACCAGTACGACTTCGCTGCCGAGCCGGGTCTGTTCGCGCAGCATCGGCGGGACCAGCACCCGGTTCTGTCCATCCAACTCCGATTCCACCGCATAGCCGACAAACAAACGCTGCATCTGCACCCGCTTGGCGCGGTCCTGGATTTTCAGGATCGACTCGGCGATGCGGCGGAACACCGCCGCCGGGTACAGCTCGATGCACTCGGGACCCAGGGTTATGGCAATCTGCTTGCCATATTCGTCGGCCAGCTGCGTGCGCAGACGCGCGGGGATCGCCAGGCGCCCCTTATCGTCTATCGTCAGCTTGCTGGACCCGGAAAACATTGCGTGTTGAGGTGCCCCGAACCGGTAAACGGGAGCCCAAATCAAAACCACGGGACTCCCCCACACCCCACTATAATCCACTCTGACCCACCCAGCAAGAAATATTTCCTGCCGGGACAAGGGCTTACGTGTGCTGCTCCGGATAGACTCCAAAGCCGTAAAAACAGCGACTTAGATGCGTTATTTAAAGTAAATCGAGGCGCCCGCCGCCACGCCGTGAGCGGAAGCAGTAGGGTTTTTCACCGGATTCAATGTACGGCCGCCCAGTCTGACGGCTGAACAGGCGATTTTTCGCATCGAAAACCGTATTCGAGGGCGGAAAACGGGTAAAAAACGCAGCGCGGCGCCATTCAGGCACCGGTGGTGGGAAAAAGTGGGGAGCCAACCTGTAAGCCGGGTTCTGTCTAGCGGCCTTGCGGCGCCGAGACAACCATTCCTCTAGGACGGCGGTCACCCGACGTCTCCAGCAGCCTACCCGGAAGGCACGCGGGCCGCGCGTCGGGCCGCGCATTGCTGCGACGGCCCACCTTCCCTATTTGGCCTTGCTCCGTGTGGGGTTTTCCGTGCCGCCCCTGTTACCAGGGACGCGGTGCGCTCTTACCGCACCTTTTCACCCTTGCCGGCCCCTTGCGGGACGTAGGCGGTTCGTTCTCTGTGGCACTTTCCGTCGGCTCGCGCCGCCCAGCCGTTAACTGGCACACTGCCCTGCGGAGCCCGGACTTTCCTCCCCCGCGTCACACCTAGGCGTTGGCGGCGGCGGTTGTCTGGTTGGCTCCCCGAAGTATTGTACGCCTTTGACCGCACAGGGATTCTCGATGCGCCTGTTTGCCCACACCTGCTCGAATACCGAAATCGTCTGCGCGCTCGGCTGCGCCGACCTGCTGATCGGCATCGACACCGATTCCGATTATCCGCCCGCGGTGGTCGGCAGCTTGCCCAAGCTGGGCCGCGACCTCGACCTGGACGTGGCCGGCGTGATCGCGTTGCGGCCGGACCTGGTGCTGACTTCGCTGACCGTGCCCGGCCATGAGCGCATCGTCGCCGAGCTGGAGAACGCCGGCCTGCGCACCCTGATTTGCGATCCGCTCAATCTGCAGGACATCTACAGCGACATCCGGCGCATCGCACAGGCGCTGGGGGTGCTGGAGCGCGGCGAAGCGCTGCTGGCGCAGATGCAGGCGGCGATGCCGCGGATGGTGCTGCCGCGGCCGCCGAAGATATTACTGGAATGGTGGCCTAAGCCGGTGATCGCGCCGGGGCGGCACTCCTGGGCCACCGATCTGATCGAGCTGGCCGGCGGCATCAATCCCTGGAGCGGACTCGATGCCAAAAGCGCGCCGCTGAGCGACGCGCAGATCATCGATGCCGCGCCCGACGCGGTGGTGATGTCCTGGTGCGGCGTGAAGGAGGAGAATTACCGTGCCGATGTGGTGCGGCGCCGGCCGGGCTGGGAGCAGGTGCCGGCGTTGCGGCACGACCGCATCGTACCGATCACCGAGGCCTGGCTAGGACGTCCCGGCCCGCGGCTGGTGGAAGGCTACCGCGCGCTGCGGCGGGTGGTCGAGGCGGCAGCCCAATGAGCCCGAACAGACCCTAGCTCTGCTTTGCGCCCATCTCGACGTTCTTCGCTTCCGGCCCGAACAAGGTCACGCCGGTCAGCGTCACGGCGACGATGCCGATGGTCCAGGCCAGCATGCCGGCGTAATTGTTGCCGTGCGATTCGG
>CAJCJI010000359.1 GCA_903970595.1 Verrucomicrobiota bacterium | reverse complement strand
CGCCGAACCCTAAAGCCAGCCCCGCTCCGCGAAGGAAACGGGCTCGCCCTCGCCGACCACGAAGTGGTCCAGCACGCGGATATCCACCAGCGCCAGCGCCTCCTTCAGCCGCCGCGTCAGGCTGCGGTCGGCCTGGCTCGGCTCGGCGATTCCAGAGGGGTGGTTGTGGGCGAAGATCAGGGCGGCGGCGTTGTGGCGCAGCGCGCTCTTGACCACTTCCCGCGGGTAGACGCTGGCGGCGTTGAGGGTGCCGCTGGCCAGCACCTCGTAGGCCTGCACACGGTTTTGGGTGTCGAGGAACAGGGCGGCGAAGACCTCGTGGTCCAGGTCGCGCAGGCGGGCGCGCAGGAAGGTCTTGGCCTGGGCCGGGTCCTTCAGGCCGGCTGGCTCGGCCAGGGCTTCCCCCAGGTGGCGGCGGGCGATCTCCAGCACTGCCTGGAGTTGGGCGTACTTGGCCTGGCCCAGGCCCCGGGCGGCGCAGAACTGCGTCTGGTCGGCGCGCAGCAGTCCGCGCAGGCCCCCGAAGCGGCTGACCAGTTCGCGCGCCAGGTCCACCGCGCTTTTGCCGGCCACGCCGGTGCGCAGGAAGATGGCCAGCAGTTCGGCGTCGGACAGGGCCTGCGCGCCGCGCTGCAACAGCTTTTCGCGCGGACGCTCGCCTTCCGGCCAGTGACGGATGCTCATGCGGCGACGGAACTCCCCGATATTCACTCCAAAATTACCACCAAACCGGCCGGCGCAAAGCGTCGGCCGGTTGCGCAGGATAGAATTTGCATATGTCACAAGCCTTGCCGCCGGCCGCCGCGCCGGGTCTGCGTATCCTCCTGGGCATCACCGGCGGCATTGCCGCCTATAAAGGTGCCGAGTTGGCGCGCCAGTTGATCAAGGCTGGCGCCCAGGTGCAGGTGGTGATGACCCAGGGCGCGCTGCGCTTCATCACGGCGCAGACTTTCCAGGCCCTCACCGGCCGCACCGTGCGGCACAGCCTGTGGGACGAGCAGGCGGAAGCCGCCATGGGCCACATCGAGCTGGCGCGCTGGGCCGACGCCATTGTCATCGCCCCGGCCTCGGCCAACTTCCTGGCCCGGCTGGCGCATGGCCTGGCCGACGACCTGCTCAGCACCCTGTGCCTGGCCAGCGACCGGCCGATCTACGCCGCCCCGGCGATGAACCGCCTGATGTGGGCCAACCCGGCCACGCAGGCCAACCTGACGGTCCTGCGCGACCGCGGCCTGCGCGTCATCGGCCCCGGCAGCGGCGCCCAGGCCTGCGGCGAGGTGGGCGAAGGCCGTATGAGCGAGCCGGAGGGCATCGCGGCCGAAGTCCTGGCGGACTTGCGGCCGGGAGGCGAGAGGCGAGAGGCGGGAGACGTAGAAGCAACATCAATGGCCGGTGCCCCCGCAGCTTTGGCTGTTACGTCTCACGCCTCACGCCTATCGCCTCCCGGCAAGTCGCTGACCGGCTTGCACGCCGTCGTCACCGCCGGCCCCACGCGCGAGCCGATCGACCCGGTGCGCTACATCAGCAACCGTTCCTCCGGCAAGCAGGGCTATGCCGTTGCCGAAGCCCTGGCGCGCCTGGGCGCGAGGGTGAGCCTGGTCAGCGGACCGGTGCGCCTGGAAACGCCGGCGGGCGTGCAGCGGATCGAGGTGGAAACCGCGCAGCAGATGCTCGCGGCGACGCTGGCGCAGGCCGAGGGAGCACAGATCCTGGTGGGCGCCGCGGCGGTTGCCGACTATCGTCCCGAGGCTCCCGCCGCGCAGAAGATCAAGAAGAACAGCGACACCTTAGGCCTGGCGCTGACCCGCAACACCGATATTCTGGCGGCCGTGCGCGCCGCGCAGCCGCAGCTGTTCATCGTGGGCTTTGCCGCCGAAACCGAAAAGCTGGCCGAACATGCGCGCGGCAAGCTGCAGCGCAAAAAGCTGGACCTGATCGCCGCCAACTGGGTCGGCGAGGGCCGCGCCTTCGACCGCGACGACAATACCCTGGAAGTATTCTGGTCCGAGGGCGAACGCCGGCTGGGGCCGGGGCCGAAAACGGAAGTGGCACAGCAGCTGGCCGCGCTGATCGCGGAGCGTTACGCCGCGGCGCACTCCAAGGGCAAAGGCCGCTGAGCGCCATGCTGGAACTGCGCCCCAATTGCGAATGCTGCAACCGCGACCTGCCGCCGGACCGCACGGGGGCGTATATCTGTTCCTTCGAATGCACCTTCTGCGCCGACTGCGCGCGGGAGCACCTGCATGGCCGCTGTCCCAACTGCGGCGGCGAACTGCTGCCGCGGCCGCAACGGTCCGCCGCGGCGCTGGCCAGGCATCCGGCCGCCACGCAGCGCATCCATAACCCACAAGGCTGCAACAAAGTGCTGAGCGCGTGAACAAAATCCAACTGAAAATCCTCGATCCGCGCATCGGCCGTGAGCTGCCGCTGCCGGCCTATGCCACCGGCGGCAGCGCCGGCCTGGACCTGCGCGCCGTGCTGGATGCGCCGCTGCGGCTGGCGCCGGGCGCCACCAGCCTGATCCGCACCGGCCTTTCCATCCACATCGGCGACCCGGGCCTGGCGGCGGTGATCCTGCCGCGCTCGGGCCTGGGCCACAAGCACGGCATCGTGCTCGGCAACCTGGTTGGCCTGATCGACTCGGATTACCAGGGTGAGTTGATGGTGTCGTGCTGGAACCGCGGCCACAGCGAATTCACCGTGGAGCCCGGCGAGCGCATCGCGCAGCTGGTGTTCGTGCCGGTGGTCCGGGCCGAGTTCGAGTTGGTGACGGAATTCGCGGCCAGCGACCGCGGCGCCGGCGGCTTCGGCCACACCGGGCGGCACTGAGGGCGGACCCCATGCCGATCGACCATCAGGCGGCGATGAATATCGCCCGGGTGCTGACCGAGGCCCTGCCCTACATCCGCCGCTTCGCCGGCAAGACGATCGTGGTCAAGTACGGCGGCAACGCCATGGGCGACGACGACATGATCGACAGCTTCGCCCGCGACATCGTGCTGATGAAGGCGGTGGGCATGGACCCGGTGGTGGTGCACGGCGGCGGACCGCAGATCGGCAGGCACCTCGAACGGCTGGGCAAGAAAAGCGAGTTCGTCGAGGGGATGCGCGTCACCGACGCCGAGACCATGGACGTGGTGGAGATGATGCTCGGCGGCCTGGTCAACAAGGCCGTGGTCAACGCCATCACCCGCCAGGGCGGCCGCGCCGTCGGCCTCACCGGCAAGGACGGCGGCCTGATCCGCGCGCGCAAGCTGCTGGTCAAGGGCCAGGACATCGGCCAGGTCGGCGAAGTGGAAGCGATCGATCCGCGCGTCGTCGACCACCTGGAAAGCGGCGGCTTCATCCCGGTGATCGCCCCGGTGGGCGTGGGCGCCGACGGCACCGCCTACAACATCAACGCCGACCTCGTCGCCGGCAAGCTGGCCAGCGTGCTCAATGCCGAAAAGCTGATGCTGCTGACCAATGTGCAGGGCCTGCTGGACAAGCAGGGCCAGGTACTGACCGGTCTGACCGCCGCACAGGTGGAAGCGCTGATCGCCGACGGCACCGTCCACGGCGGCATGCTGCCCAAGGTGGCCTGCGCACTGGATGCGGTGCGCTCCGGGGTGAGGAATTCGGTGATCATCGACGGGCGCCTGGAGCATGCGGTGTTGCTGGAGTTGTTTACGGATCAGGGGATAGGGACGTTGATACGGGCCTGAGGGGCGCTTGTCGGCCCTGCGCCATCTCGTCATTCCCCCTCACTCCTTCGTCATTCCCGCGAAAGCGCATATGCGCTAACTTAATAATTGTCGTAGTCGTGTTGTTTGCCGCACCCGTCGTCGTGGGGGCTCAGCCAATTGATGGGCAATGGCACCCCACTGCCT
>CAJCJI010000358.1 GCA_903970595.1 Verrucomicrobiota bacterium | reverse complement strand
GGCGGCAGCCGTCCGCCGCTGACGTCGGAGAAATTGACGCCGGCGCGCTCGAACACCGCGCCCTCGGCCAGCACGCGGCTTTCGCCGCCGCCGCCTTCGGGACGGGTCCAGGAGTCATGCTGGAATTTTGCCGCGCCGTCGAGTTCCTCCAGCGCGGCGCAGATGCGGTTCTGCAGGCCGCGCAGGTAGCTTTCGACCGCCGCGATATCCACCGTGCTCATCGGCGCAGGATCAGGCCGCTGGTGACGTCGCGGATCGTGGTCGGCGCCGCCTGGCCGCCGAGCGCGCCGGGCACCAGCGCGTCAAGGCCGCGCGGGAAGGCCAGCCGCACCTGGGTGGCGCTGCGCGCGGGCGGGCGTCCCTCGCGGTTGGCGCTGGTGGAGACGATGGGGCCGCCGTAGGCCCGGCACAGCGCCTGCACCAGCGGGTGCGCGCTGACCCGGATGGCCACCGAGTTGCGCTCGCCGCTGATCCACATCGGCGTATGGTCGGAGGCCGGAAAGACCCAGGTGGCCGGCCCGGGCCAAGTGGAGAAGGCGCGCTTCTGCGCGGTGCGCGAGGGCAGCTGCACGAAGGGCTCGAGCTGGGCGAAGTCGGCCGCGACCAGGATCAGGCCCTTGCGCCAGTCGCGGCGCTTGAGCGCCAGCAGGCGCTCCACCGCGGCTTCGTTGCGCGGCTCGCAGCCCAGGCCCCACACCGCTTCGGTGGGATAGGCGATGACGCCGCCGACGCGCAGCGCGGTGCAGGCCAGGCGCAGCTTGCGCGCGGCCACACTAGGCCCGCTTGGCGCGCGCTGCCCGCTTCGCCGGCGCCTTCTTGGCCACAGCCTTCCGGGGAGCGGCTTTCTTGGCCGCGGCCTTTTTCGCCGCGGCGGGCGCTGCCGTCTCGGCGGCGGCGGCGGTCTTTTTGGCTGCGGCCTTCTTGCCCGCGCCTTTCTTCTTGCCCGGCTTGGCGGCTTCCGCCTCGGCCAGGTAGGCCTCGCACTCGAATACCGACAGCGATTCCGGATCGCGCGTCCGGGGGATCGGCGCCTTGCGCTTGCCGTCGGTGATGTAGGGGCCGAAGCGCCCCTTGACGATGCGGATGCCGGTGTTCTCGAACAGGCGGATGGTGGCCGCTTCCAGCGCCGCCTGCTTGGCCTCGATCAGCTCGATCACGCGCGGCAGCTCGATGGTGTAGGGGTCGTCGTCCTTCTTCAGCGAGACGAACAGGTCGCCGTAGCGCGCATACGGACCGAAGCGGCCGATGTTGACGTCCACTTCCGCGCCGCCCGGCAGCTGGCCCAGCTTGCGCGGCAGCTTGAACAACTCCAGCGCCTGCTCCAGGGTGATGGTGTCGATGCGCTGGTTGGCGCGCAGGGAGGCGAAGCGCGGCTTGTCGGTGTCTTCCTTGGTGCCGATCTGCACGAAGGGGCCGAATCGACCCAGGCGCGCGCTGACCGGCTTGCCGCTGGCCGGGTCGGTGCCGATCTGCCGCGCCTCGGACACTTCCGAGCGCGACAGCTCCATCTTGGAATCGACCATCGGCTTGAAGTCGCTCCAGAAGCGCGCCAGCAGCGGCACCCATTCCTCTTCGCCGCGCGAGATGGCGTCCAGCTCGTCTTCCAGCCGGGCGGTGAATTCGTAGTCGACGTAGCGGGTGAAGTGCTCGGTGAGGAAGCGGTTGACGATCATGCCCACATCGGTGGGGATGAAGGCCTTGCCGTCGAGCAGCACGTACTCGCGCCCCAGCAGGGTGGAGATGATCGAGGCGTAGGTGGAGGGACGGCCGATGTCGTACTCCTCCAGCGTCTTCACCAGGCTGGCCTCGGTGTAGCGCGGCGGCGGCTGGGTGAAGTGCTGCTCGGGCAGCAGCTCCAGCAGCTTCACCCGCTCGCCCTCGGTCAGCGGCGGCAGGCGCTTCTCGTCGTCCTCGTGCGCCTCGGCCTCGTCGTCCACGGCGATGCCGTAGGCGGCCAGGAAGCCCGGCTCGACCAGGGTCTGGCCGTTGGCGCGGAAGGCGTGGTCCTTGCCGGCGCGCAGCTCGGCGCTGACGGTGTCGAACACCGCCGGATTCATCTGGCAGGCGACAGTGCGCTTCCAGATCAGGTCGTAGAGCCTGGCCTGGTCCGGGGTCAGGTAGCGGCCGATCTGCTCCGGCGCGCGCGCCGCCGCGGTGGGGCGCACCGCTTCGTGCGCCTCCTGGGCGTTTTTCGACTTGGTCTTGAACTGCCGCGCCTCGTCCGGCAGGGCCTTGGCGCCGTAGCGGCTCTTGATCACCTCGCGGATCTCGACCAGCGCGTCCTGCGCCAGCGACACCGAGTCGGTACGCATGTAGGTGATCAGGCCCACCGCCTGGCCCTCGATCTCCACGCCCTCGTACAGCTGCTGCGCGGTCTGCATGGTGCGCCGGGCGGTGAAGCCCAGCTTGCGGTTGGCGTCCTGCTGCAGGGTGGAGGTGGTGAAGGGCGGGCCGGGGCTGCGCTTGCGCTGCTTCTTCTCGACCTTGGCCACCAGCAGCTCGCCCGCGGCGGCCTTGTCGATCGCCGCGTGCGCGGCCGCGGCGGCGCCCTGGTCGCCCAGGGTGAACTGCTCGACCTTGACGCCGTTGTACTCGAGCAGGCGCGCGGTGAAGGTCTGTTGCTCCTTCTCGCTGCGCGCTTCCAGCGTCCAGTATTCCTGCGGCACGAAGGCGCGGATCTCGGCCTCGCGCTCGCAGATCAGGCGCAGCGCCGGGCTCTGCACGCGGCCGGCCGACAGGCCCGGCGCGACCTTGCGCCACAGCAGCGGCGACAGGTTGAAGCCGACCAGGTAGTCCAGGGCGCGGCGCGCCTGCTGGGCATTGACCAGGTCCAGCGAGACGTCGCGCGGATGGGCGATGGCCTGGGCCACCTCGCGCGGGGTGATCTCGTAGAACACCACGCGCCGCACCGGCTTGCCCTTGAGCAGGCCCTTTTCCTTCAGGTGCTCGGCCAGGTGCCAGGCGATGGCCTCGCCTTCGCGGTCCGGGTCGGTGGCCAGGATCAGGTCGTCGGAATGCTTGAGCTCGGCGGCGATGGCGCGTACATGCTTTTCGTTGCGTTCGATCAGCTGGTATTTCATCTCGAAGCCGCGCGCGGTATCGACCGCGCCGTCCTTCGGCACCAGGTCGCGCACGTGCCCATACGAGGCCAAAACCTCGTAGTCCTTGCCCAGGTATTTCTTGATCGTCTTGGCCTTGGCCGGCGACTCGACGATGACCAGATGTTTGCTCATTGCTGCCCGATGGTCGCGCTGAAACGCGCGTGGGGCGTCAGCTTATAGCGTGGAGTTCACTGCCTGTCTATAGGTCCGTCCTGGACAAGACGGCGCCATCCATGGCGCCGACTGCTCAAAAAAGCACGAAAAATCCGCTGTTTTGCTTATTTGAACGGTCCGCGCCAAGGATGGCGCGGTCTTGTCCAGGGATGGACCTAGTGAAGGAATTCGCCCTGGTAATACACCATGTCTTCCAGGTGCACGGCCGCTTCCTCCTCGCCCGGCTGGTTGATCAGCACCAGCAGGCAGACCCATTTGACGCGCTCCAGGTCCACTTCCTCTTCCAGGGCGAGCAGGCGTTCGATCACCAGTTCGCGGCTTTCGGAGTTGAGGATGCCGAGCTGTTCCAGGTACAGCAGGAAGCCGCGGCATTCGGCCGACAGGCGCTCCTGCTCCTGCGCGGCGTAGATGCGCAGCGCGTCGGTGCGTCCGGCCAGGGCCGGCGCATTGCGTTGACTGGCCAGGCCGTCCAGCCAGGCGAAGGCGTGGGCCACTTCTTCTTCTGGGAACCCGGCGGCGGCCAGCTCTACGCGCAGGGTTTCCTGGTTGTCGGAATCGGAGAACTCGCCGTCATGGTAGTTCTCGAAGAGGTACATCAGGACATCGAGAAGGGTTTCTTTCATCTCTCTCGCGCAGGATTGAGGCCTGGGCGTTATCAGGTTTAGCCATTATAAGGGTGAAACATGC
>CAJCJI010000357.1 GCA_903970595.1 Verrucomicrobiota bacterium | reverse complement strand
GCCGCCATGCAGGCCGGGCGGCGCACCCCAGTCGCCGGCGAAGTCGATCACATCGTAAGGCCAGGGACTGAGCCAGGGGCCGAACACCGCCAGCAACACGATCAGGCCCAGCACGCCGCCTGCGATCACGGCCGTACGGTCATGGGACAGGCGACGCAGCAATCGCGGCGTATCAGACAAGCGGAGTACTCCCCTCTCCCGCTTGCAGGAGAGGGGCTTTTCCTGGCCCCATTGAATACCCGCAACCCCAAAAAACTCTAATGCAGCAACCCTTCCGCCTTCAGCGCCTCCACCACCTTCGGCCGCTGCCCCACGCGCGCCGCATACTGCTGGATCACCGGCCACTTTCCCAGATCGAACTTCACCATCCCGGCCCAGTTCAGCACCGTGAACAGATAACCGTCGGCCACGCTGAACTTGTCGCCCAGCAAATACTGCTTGCCTTCGATCTGCTTGGAAAGCCAGTCAAGCCGCTTGCCCAGCGTGGCCTTGACCGACTCCTTCCACTCCGGCGTCTGCGCGGGATTGAACATCGAACCCATTCCCTTGTGAATCTCGGTGCTGATGAAGTTCAGCCACTCCTGCAGCTTGTAGCGCTCAGCCGAACCCGCGGCGGGCGCCAGGCCGGCGGCGGGATTGCGGTCCGCGATGTACTGTACGATGGCCGATCCCTCGGTCAGCAACTGTCCGTCGTCGAGCTGCAGCGCCGGCACGTAGCCCTTGCCGTTGATGCTGTTGAAATCCTCGCCCGATTCGAGCTTCTTGTCCTGCAGGTTCACCTTGCACAGCGAATACGGCAGGCCCGCTTCGAGCAGGGCAATGTGCGGCGACAGCGAACAGGCGCCGGGCGTGTAATAGAGTTTCATGAGAATTCTCCTCGATCCAGGTTCAAGCTATTGGGGGATGCGCCTGCGGCGACTGGGCGAGCCGGGCATGCCGGGCCGCCGCGACGGGTCGCAGCATTGCACTTTACTTTCCATTGCACAAGTACATACCTTTTGGTAAGTTTCGGCATGCGCAAACCCGCCGATGATCCCTGCCGCAAGGCCGACGTCTTCAAAGCCGGCTGCCCCTCCCGCGCCGTGCTCGCCATGCTCGCCGAGAAATGGGCCCTGCTGCTGATCCACCGACTCGCCGCCGGCCCCGCCCGCACCTCCGAGCTGCGCCGCCAGATCGGCGGCATTTCCGAGAAAATGCTGATCCAAACCCTGCGCCGCCTGGAGCGCAACGGCTTCGTCGCCCGCTGCGCCTACCCCGAAGTCCCGCCGCGCGTCGAATACGCCCTGACCCCCCTCGGCGCCTCGCTCAGCGGCCCCATCACCCAGCTCGACCACTGGGTCGAGCAAAACCTGCGCGACATCGCCGCGGCGCAGCGCGAGTTCGACGGGCGCTCGGCCTGAAGTTCATCTCATAAATACCCCTCGCCCCGCATTGCCGGGCGGGGGCTGGGGAGGGGGGCGCCGGCGCAGCCAGCCTGCGTCATTGAAGTGAATGTTTGGTTAGCCTGTAGCGCTTTATTTCTACACAAGCGAAGCACGATTTGCCGCTAGAATGCAATCAGTCCGGGCCAGACTGGGAACAAGTCCAGCAATTCCGCCCGGACGCTGCAAAGAGACGTGCCATCTGGATTGCATGCCTGCGCTTGGCGCAGAGGCATGGGCGTGAGGTTCGGATCTTTAGCAAAACCAATTCGGCAAGGTAGTTGGGGAAACAGACATGTCCAGGATCATCCTGAAAAGCACCGCATGCGGCTTCGTTGGGGCGCGGGTATGGCATATTCCGATCTTGGCGCTGGGCATCCTGCTTGCCGGCTGCGGCCAAAGCGGGCAAAGCGGTGGCCAGGCGCCGGCGGCTTCGGCCTTCCAAGCCGCCAATAAGACGAGCGTTGCGCCAGATGCTTCACTTGCGCCACCTGCAAACCTGGCCGTCACCGGGACTGGCAGCAACCAGGTGTCGCTGAGCTGGACCGCCTCCAGCGGAGCCAGCGACTACTACGTGTTCTACGGCACCACCTCCGGCGACGAGACGACCAAAAGCGCGGCAATCGTCGGTACATCCACCACAATTACCGGCTTGAACGACGGCACGACCTACTACTTCGTCGTCAAAGCCTATAGCCATACCAGCGGCATCACCAGCGCCGCGTCGAACGAGGTCAGCGCTACCATTCCGCTGCCGGCCCCGACCGGACTGCAGGTCACAATAATAAATACCAGGCAGGTTACCCTGACCTGGTCCGCCGCCAGCAGTGCGAGCGACTACTATGTGTATTACGGCACTGCTACCGGCGAAGAGACCACCAAAAGCGCGCCGGTCGTAAGCACCTCCACGACAATTACCGGCTTGAACGGCGCCACGACCTACTACTTCGTGGTCAAGTCCTACAATCACGCCAGCGGCACCACCAGTCCGGCTTCCAACGAGGTCAGCGCCATCACGCCACTCCCGGCGCCGGCAAATCTCACGGCGACTCCGGGCAATGCGCAGGTGACCCTGAGCTGGACCGGTTCCCCCGGCGCCTCAGACTACTACGTGTACAGCACCCCCGCAGGCGGCGCGACGACCAAGAGCGCGGCCATCGTGAGCACCTCCGCCACCATCACGGGGCTGACCAACGGCACCGTGTATTCCTTTTATGTCGAGGCCTACAACCACCCGAACGCCGTCAGCAGCCCGGCGTCGAACCAGGTAAGCGCCACGCCCTCTTCGAGCGCAGGTTCGTCCTCATCGTCCGGCGGAGCCTCATCCGGCAGTTCTTCTTCCTCTTCGGGTGGCGCATCCAGCGGCTCGTCTTCCAGTGGCGGCACCGGATCTACTGTTCCCAACTATCTGCTCGCCTTCTCTGCTAATCCTGTGACGACCCGCGGGGCCACCGGCCTGTTCGTCGTGCCTTCCCAGGCGCTGAATACGCCTTTGCAGTCCGTAAGCACGGCCCCTGTCGGTATGTACGCCGAAGTGACCCAGACACTGACCAACGAGCAAGGGCAGGCCACCGCGCAAATCCCCTACGCACTCATCTACACGAACAAGGAAAGCACCACCAACCTGTATCAGCTTGACTTGTCGTCTACGAGTAGCAAGGTGCCGGTGCAGCTCTCGAATTTTGCCCTCAGCGGCAACGAGCAACTCTGCCAGTTTGCCTTGAGCGACGTAACCAACGCCAACCAGCCGTCCACCGCGTACTTCATTCTGCAGGTCGCCCCTGCGACGAGCCAAGGCAGCAATCCGATTTTTTGTTTCGATTCCCCCGGAGCGGACTTTCAATACCTGCTGATCAACTACGGCGCTTCCGCGTCCACCAGCCCGACCGTCTTGCCGCTGGGCAGTCCCAGCCTGGTCAGTTTCCATGATTTGAGCAGCGGCGCACTCAACGGCATCGTCGGCATCGACACCAGCGGCAACCTGAATTTCTACAGCGACACCACATTCTCCTCGCCCAGGCATCTGCTCGCCAATGCAAGCTCCTTCCACATCGTCAGCGCTTCACCGACTTACGCGTTCCTGGAAGTTCTCTCCACATCGGACAGTGAAAATAATTCGAATGCCGGCTCCTTGTATCGGGTGGACAGCACCGGGGCCATCTCGGCCGACTTATACGATTATCAGTCCTGCGCCGCGGCGAATTGTCTGAACAGCAGTGCCGGCATACCCACGCCCGATGGCCGCAGCCTGTTTTTTGCGGACAACACACTCACCTACGATGAAAACACGTACGACACGACGGGCTATATCGACATCCTGGAGAAAGTGGCGTTGGACGGCAGTTCGGCAGCACAGAAGATCTACACCGCCTCGGGCGGGGCGCCGCCCTATCCAAACCAGCAATCCGACGAAGGGGAGGTCACGATCAATTTCGCCGGTTTCGTAAACTCGACTTTGATTTTCAACGTGGGGGCCTATGGTCTCGACGGTGCAGGCTACCCGGGTACCTTGAACATCATCTCTCAGACTGCCGGGCCGAATACGGCGCCTGCCGTCATCGCCAGCATTCCGGATGGCTATTTCGGCGCCAATGTGGTGGCGAATGGCGAGGTCCTGGTAAACGAGCACACCTTCAATATGGACAGCGGCAACGCCGCCGGAATCACCGTAGCGGCAATCGAACCGGATGGCACGGTAGCGAACAGCATCCCCAATGCCTATATGGCCGCTGAACAGTACGGTGCCTCCGGTTCGCTGGTCAGCCCGGTCTTTACCGTCTCGTCCATCCTCATGTTCGACAATTATGTGCAGACCGGCAACAGCACCATGACGCTGACCAGCCTGTCTCCCACCAGCTTCGCCGTCACGCCGATCGACAGCGGAGGCATGCCTTATACCGCCAGTTCCGGCGATCTCGAGAACTTCTACTTCGGCGACTACTTCAACCCGGTTGGCGGCGCATCGATCCTGACTTCCACCAGCACTTACGCGACGGCGGCCGCTGCCATTGACTTCGTCAACAACGTCTTCGATCAACTCGACAACGATCCGGCCAGCGCATACGAACCCTTGTTCTACTGATACGTTAGATCGCCAAGCGGCAGATCATTTTGACCAAAGAAGTTTAGGGAACAAGCATGTCCAGGATCAGCCTGAAAAGCACCGCAAGCAGCTTCGTCCGGACGCGGACACGACAGGCTGCGCTCCTGGCATTGGGCATCCTGCTCGCCGGCTGCGGCCAAGCCGGGCAAAGCGCTATCCAGGCACCCGCCACTTCGGGCCTCCAAACTGACAGCAAAGCGAGCCTTACGCCGGCTGCGTCCCTGCCGCCGCCGACCGACCTCGCCGTCACCGCAACCGGTGCTGCCCAGGTAGCGCTGAGCTGGGAAGCCTCCAGCGGAGCCAGCGACTACTACGTGTATTACGGCACCACCTCCGGCGGCGAGACCACCAAGAGCGCGGCCATCGTGTCTACTTCCGCCACCATTACCGGCTTGAACGAAGCCACAACCTACTACTTCGTGGTCGAGGCATATAGTCACGCCAGCGGAGTTGCCAGCGCCCCATCGAACGAAGTCAGTGCCACCACTACCGCGGTGCTCCCGGCCCCGACCGGACTCCAGGCCACAGCCGTGGCAGCCGGGCAGGTGGCTTTGAGCTGGTCCGCCGCCAGCGGCGCCAGTGACTATTACGTGTACTACGGCAC
This sequence comes from Verrucomicrobiota bacterium, assembly GCA_903970595.1. Lineage (GTDB taxonomy): Bacteria > Pseudomonadota > Gammaproteobacteria > Nevskiales > Nevskiaceae > Nevskia. The sequence continues at coordinate 5,547 of CAJCJI010000357.1, read as the reverse complement.
AGCATCCGGTGAGGAAACCACCAAGAGCGCGGCGATCGTAAACACCTCCACCACGTTAAGCGGCTTGAACGGCGCCACGACCTACTACTTCGTGGTCAAGGCCTACAACCACAGCAGCGGCATCACCAGTCCCGCTTCCAACGAAGTGAGCACCATCACGCCGCTGGCCGCGCCGGCCAATCTCACCGCGACTCCGGGCAATGCGCAGGCAACTCTGAGCTGGACCGGTTCCCCCGGCGCGTCCGACTACTACGTGTACAGCACGCCGGCCGGCGGAGCCACGACCAAGAGCGCGGCCATCGTAAGCACCTCCACCACCATCACGGGACTGGCCAACGGCACCGCGTATTCCTTTTATGTCGAGGCCTACAACCATCCAAACGCCATCACCAGCCCGGCGTCGAACAAGGTAAGCGCCATGCCCTCGTCAGGTGGAAGCTCTTCCTCATCGTCAGGTGGAACCGCATCGAGTAGCTCTTCGTCTGGCGGGGCTTCATCTTCTTCCGGCAGCTCTTCTTCGTCTTCGGGGGGAGCATCCAGCAGTTCATCGTCCTCGTCGTCTAGCGGAGCCTCATCATCGGGTGCAACCGCATCCTATTGGATTCCATATAGTGCCGCGCCAACTGCTTCGGGAGGAACCACTGGAATATTCCTTGTTCCATCAAATAACCCGAGCGCGCCGCCTACGTTTTTGACCAATTCGAATATTGATTTCGGCGTATATCTTGAACAGTACTTGACCGACAATGGCAATATCGCTCAGACCGTGCTTTCCCGCGCATTTTATCTGACAGACAATGGTGTCAACGACCATATTTACACCGTCGAGCTAAGCAACACCTCAAGCATCCCAACACCCGCTCAGGTCGGCAGCTTTACGCTTAGTGGATCCGACGACTTCGTGTGTAACTTCACGGCGTTCAATCAAACCTTGAATACCCCATCGAACGCGATCATCCTGCTTCAGATGCCGGGGCAAAACGGATGCTGGATGAGCGGTGCTGTTTTCTATCTCGCTCACGCCGATGACAGCATCACTACTGCACCCACTTTGACGCCGATCGCAGAAACCGCGGGTAGTGGCGGCATCACAACGGGAGGACACCTCGATAGCCCTACAAATGTGTGGCCAGTTTATGATGGCACCACTGGAAACCTGAGTGGCCTGGTTTACATCGACGCGAACCAGAACCTAACGTTCTCGAATCAGACATTTACCCAGCCTGTAGTCTTACTCACTGGGGTCACAACGTTCACTCCGCTCCAGGCGCAGAATGGCTTCCTGTTTATTGAGGCCGCAACCAATAGCAAGAGATCGCTCTATCGCGTAACGGCTACAGGCTCGATCTCACAAGATCTCTATGACTTCCAAGCTTCATCAGGCTTTGAGACGGCAATCGATGCGGCGAACGGTAATCTCTGGCTAGCAGAAAATCTTGGCACGAATGACGAGCAAGGCTTGCAAACCGCCTACAGCATCAATTTGATTCGGGTGGCACTCGCAGCCACCGCGCCCGCTCAATTGATCTATTCTGTCAGTGGCACGCTTCCTGCGAAGTTCTTTTACTCCTATGGAAGTCAACTGCTTGGCGTTACGGGCTCAGATCTAGTGTTCACTTTGGGAGCACCCGGCGCATTTGATATGCCTTCCTCATTAGACACGCTATCGGCCACCGCTCCGCCGGGAACTATGCCTAATTCGATCGTGACCCTTGCCGATGGATTTTTTGGCGGAGGTTATATCTCGAATGAAATGCTCTTTTTGGACTCACATGTCCGCAGCGGAATTACGGCGGAAGTTTTTGATCTCGCGGGAAACATGTTAATGAGCATTGCTAAGTCGCAGTATTTAGGAATCAACTCGCGGGTAAGCGGAACACTTCTCGCACCAATTAACTGCAATCCTAATTTCTATGTTGCAGAAGGATACACCGCAACTCCGCCCGATATTGATGGAGCAACAGTTTATGCATTATCCACTTCAGACTTGAGTCAGCAAGTCCTATCTTTGCCCAACGGCTCAAACTACGTGCTGGGTGTGATAGGTCCTGACGAGAACCAATTCCTGTTTTCTGACGGACCAACAGTCAGCCCGAATTTGGACGGAAGCCCAGTGGACATCGCAGCTGCGCTGGATACAGTGAACAACATATGGATCCCATTCAGCAATCCAGAAAATACGGAGCAGCAACCGCTACCTGAGGGTGGCGGCGGCCTTTAGACAATCCACCCATCGAGAAAAAGCACAAGGACATCAGATCTTCCCTGGACCTAATCGCCCAGCGCGGACCTCAAGGAACCTTCCCAGACCTCCCAAACCTCCCCAGACCCTCGATTTTCATTTTCACTCATGCGTAACAGCACCAAAAAGCTGTCACGCATGTCACGCATGGTGTTTTTCGCACCTTTCGCTCGCCGCATGTGTGCCATCTCAAATCGATGGCACACATTACGCATGGGAGCCCCGGCCCGGGTCCGGTTATGCTGAAAGCCAGACCTCGACCGGAACCACAGCTTGAGCACCGCAGCTCCGCCCACCCCCACCCCGCCCTACGCCAGACTGAGCGTCGCCGCCCTGCTCAGCGCCTCCGGCGGCTTCCTCGACGCGTTTACCTATGTCGGCCATGGGCATGTGTTCGCCAACGCCATGACCGGCAACGTGGTGCTGCTGGGCGTATTCGGTGCCGCCGGCGAGTGGGCGCAGGCCTGGCGCCATGTGCCGCCCATCGTCGCCTTCCTGCTCGGCGTGCTCGCCGCCCACCAGATCGCGCGCTCGGCGCCCTCGGCCCTGCGCTATCCGGGACTGGCCTGCCTGATCCTGGAAATCCTGTTCCTGTGCGGCGCGGCTTTCCTGCCCAGTTCGTTTCCCGACCTGTGGCTGGTGCTGGGCCTGTCCTTCGTCGCCGCCCTGCAGAATTCCAGCTTTCCCACCGTCGAGTCCTGGGCCTACAACTCGGTGATGACCACCGGCAACCTGCGCCGCTTTGCCGACGGCCTGTACCTGCTGCTGCAGCCCGGCCAGCGCGGCGAGGGCCTGCGGCAGGCGCGCGCCTTCGGCACCGTCTGCTTCCATTTCCTGCTCGGCGCCATCGCCGGCGGCCTTTGCACGCCGCGCATAGGCAACGGCGCGCTGCTGGTTCCGGCGCTCGTGCTATGCCTGGTCCTGGGCATGATCCATCGCGGTCTGCGCCGCCGGTCCGCGGCTGCCATCTGAGCCCCTTGCGCAAGTCCTGGCGCCCGCAAGCGGATCGGTATTCAAATTCCCGCATTGCGCCGTGAGACACGGATCATCGCGGCGGAGCGCTCAAAGCCTGCACCGTCGCGCGATCCGCCGCCGACAAGTCCATGCCTGCCGCAGCCACATATTTCTCGCGCGCCTCTGCCTTGCGGCCCAGCGCATCCAACGCCTGGCCCCATGCCACCAGCAGCCCGCCCCAGCGCGGCGCCCGCTGCGCCGCCGCCGCATAGCGGTCGAGTGCGTTTGCAGCCTGGTTCAGACGCATCAGGGCATCGCCCTCGGCCTTTAGCGGATCGGCCCAGGCGGGCGCTTTCTGCTGCGCCTGGCGCAACAGCGCAATGGCGCCGGCCGTGTCGCCCCGGGCCAGCTTGGCCCGCCCCCAATCAAAGTAAGCGATAGACAGCGATGGCCCCTGCCTGAGGGCTTCGCCGAACCAGCGGTCGGCCGCCGAAGCGTCGCCGGCCATCGCCTCGACCTGGCCGCGAGCACGCACGCAGATGTAACAGTCCGTCGGCGTGCCCCCGGCAGCCTGGCGGGCTTCGGCGATGCGGCCCAGGTGCGCCAAGGCCATCGCGCGCAGAGGCTGCACGAAGCGCTGCCGGCCGAACTCCCCAAGATAGCCTTGCGCTGTGGTCGCGGCCGTCACCGCGTCCAGGTCGGCCAGCGCCGCCGGCCAGTCCTCCAGCGCGGCATCGCGCTCGTAGGCCGGCAGGTAGGCCAGGTTCCAGAAGATCAGATACTTGATCAGATCGGTGTCGGGCAACACCGCCGCAATCGCCGCGGCGCCGGAAACATCGTGCAGCCGAGCCAGCTCCACCGCTTTCAGGCCCGGCAAAAGGGGCGTGTAGCCGCTATACCGGATATCGACCTTCGGATTCGAAAGGATCGCCAGTGCCGCGGTGAAATTGCCGCCCATTTCCTCCACGACTGCGGTGTTGAACAAACCGAACAGCACACCGGTATCGGACAGGCCACCGCCTCCCGCCTCTGCCAGCCCGGCACCGCGGCGCAGATCGCGCCAGCCGTCCTCGTCATGCCCGAGCAGGGTTTCCGCGCCGGAGAGGTTCAGGTACGCAAGCGCGTTGCCGGGATCTAGCGCAATGGCCTTCCGAGCGGCATCGACCGCGCCCGGCATGTCGCTGGTATAGAGCAGGTTGCAGATCTGCGCGTAGGCCCAGGCGCGGTCCCGGTCCGAGCCGGCAGCAGCGGCCTTGCGCGCTTCGGCCAGGGCCTCGTCGGGACGGCCATGCTCTTCCAGGTACTTGCTGAACTGGTCCGGCTGGGTGGCGCTGTACACCGCTTCCGCGCCCTGCTGCAGCAGGCGGTCGAGTGCGGCGGGAGCGCCGGCGAATTCCGTGGCGACGCCGCCTTCGGTGCGCACCGTGAGCACCAGCTGATCGCCGCGATGAAACACGCTGCCCTCGACGCGCGTCTGGTGTCCAAGCCACTCGCGCAGCCCGCGCTGCACCTGGCCGATGGACAGGCCGGTGTCGGGAATCTGCACCTTGATGTCGCCGCTCCAGTCGTTGCGCAGCGTGGCGCGCGCGCGCAGGCTGTCGGTCTGCTGGTCCATCGTGCTCAGCTTGTCGAGCAGCAGGCTGGCCAGCACCTCGCCGCCCAGGCCTTGCGCCTCCAGGTCCGGCGGCGCCGAGAACGCATCGATCACCAGGCTGCGGTCGCGCGAGGCGCTCCACAGCACGCTGGCAACGCCCAGCAGCAGCAGCGCGGTCAAAACCGCCGTCAGCCACCGGCGCAGGCGGATCTGCTGGATCTGCATCTCGATCAGCCGGGTCTGGCGCAGCAGCAGGTTCCGCGCGGTACTGTCCGGCACGCTGCCGCTGACCACCGCTTCCATCGCCACCTCGATGGGGTCGGACGTGGTGGCGGGCGACGGTTCCGGTTTGGAATCCCCTGTGCGCACGGTAGATCTCATGGCTGGTTCTGCGCCTTCATCGCCGCCTCGCCCTCGGCGAGGAGCTGCTGGAAGCGCGGATCGTCGTGCAGATTGTCGAAGTCCGGGTCGAGCCGCACCAGGGCCGGCGTCAGCGGGAACTGATAGGGCACGGATAACAGGTACCGCAAAGCGGCGATGGCTTCGTCCCTACGGCCGAAGCGGGCCAGCAGGCGGGCGCGCTGTTCCAGCGTCGATCGTCCGTCCATCACATCCCTGGACTCGGGCACCAGCGCCACGGCCCGGTTGATGCTGGCCAAGGCCGCATCCTGCTCGCCGAGGCCGGCCTGGGCCACAGCCAGAAAGATCAGCATGGGCAGATTATCCGGCTGCTGTGTGAGTATGGCTTGCGCCTGGT
>CAJCJI010000356.1 GCA_903970595.1 Verrucomicrobiota bacterium | reverse complement strand
AGGCGGGTTAGTTTAGGGCGTTTTTGCGTTTACGCCTAACGCCTCTCCCCTCTCGCCTTACGACAAAATGATGTCCCCGCGCTTCAGGTGACTGTAATCCCAGCCGGCCAGCGCCGACAGGCACTGCTGCTCGATGGCGCGCTCGGTGCCGGGCTTGTGGTGGGTCAGGAACAGCTTGGGACGGTGCCGCAGCTTGTTCAGCTCCTGGCCCAGCAGGCTCGGGGTGAAATGCTTGGAGATGCGGCCCAGCTCGGCGTCTTCGTCCGGGAATGCAATCTCGATCATCAGCCGGTCCAGGCGCGGCTGCTGGTTGAGGAAGTGCCACAGGCGGTCGTCGGCATAGGTATCGCCGCTGAAGGCGAACACGCCTTCGCCGCTGTCGATCAGATAGCCCACGGCGGGCACCGTATGCAGCACCTCGAACGGCGTCACCTTGATCCGGCCCAGAGCCGCGGGGACGGCGGGCTGCAGCGTATGGAAGATCATCAGCGGATGCTCGGCATCCGGCAGCATCGTGAAGTCCGGCCACAGCTTCCAGTTGAACAGGTGCTCCTGCAGCGCGCTCACCGTCTCTCGCGTCGCGTGCACATGCAGGGGGCGCTCGATCAGGCCGAACAGGTTGTCGGCCATGAAGGCCAGGCCGCAGACATGATCGAGATGGGAGTGGGTCAGGAGCACGTCGCTGATCCGGCCCATCTGCGCCAGGCTCAGGTCGCCCACGCCGGTGCCAGCGTCGATGAGAATTTCATCGTCGACCAGCAGGCCGGTGGTCCGCAGTCCGGGCCCCACCCCGCCACTGCACCCCAACACTTTGATGCGCATTGCGAACCGGTACGAAGTTTTTCCCGATACTAGCACAGCGCCGGCGCAGCACTTTCCCCGGAAACCGAACCCGGCATTCGTGTAAATCCGGTGCGCCGATGCTATCTTGGAGAGTGTTCGAGAATGTTTCCCAACAATGTCCCTGACCCTGAGCCTGATCGCAGCCCTGCTTTACACCGGAGCCGCATGGAGAGCCGCGGGCGCCGCGCGCAGCCACCGGCTGTCGCAGCGCCTGCTGGTTCCGGCCGCGCTGACGCTGCACGCGGTGGCCCTGCTGCAGCAGACCCTGGTCGGCAAGGAACTGCACATGGGCGTCGGCGAGGCCGCCTCCCTGCTGGCCTGGCTGTCGGCGCTGATGCTATGGGTGTCCTGCCTGCGCGAGCCCCTGCAGGCCCTGGGGGTGGTGAACTATCCATTCACCGCGCTATGCGCCCTGTGGCCGGCCCTGACCCGCGGCGACTCCAATCCGATTCCGCTCGACGACTGGCGGCTCGGGGTGCATATCGTGCTGTCGCTGCTCAGCGCCGGCCTGCTGACCCTGGCGGCGATCCACGCGCTCGCCATCGCCATCCTCGACCGTGTGCTGCACCGGCCGGACAGCATTGCGCTGGCCGGACGCCTGCCGCCGCTGCAAACCATGGAAAAGCTCCTGTTCCAGCTGATTTTCGTGGGCTTTTTCCTGCTCAGCCTGACCTTGTGCAGCGGCCTGCTGATCCTTGCCGACCTGCATGGCGAGCACCTGGCCCAGCTGATCCTCACCGCCAGCGCCTGGCTGATCTTCAGCGTGCTGCTATGGGGCCGCCTGCGCTATGGCTGGCGCGGACGCACCGCCATCCGCTGGGCGCTATCCGGCTATGCCACGCTGGTGGCGGCGTATTTCGGCAGCAAGCTGGTGCTTGAGCAGATTTTCAATATCCACTGGAGTTGAGCGGGAAACAGGCTTCCACGCCGCCTGCTGCGCTGCAACACTTGACAGCACACCACTGGTTTCCGTAACTATGGCAGTCCGCGTGCCGCTGCCGATGAGCGTTTTTTGGACGATATCCCTCTATCCGCGCTGTTCTGCCTGCTGTTGGTCCTGATCAGTCTCGCCGCATTTTTCGCCGGTTCCGAAACCGGGCTGATGATGCTCAACCGCTACCGGCTCAAGCATGCCGCCAAGCAAGGCAGCCGCAGCGCGCAGCTGGCGCAGGAACTGCTGGAGCGCCCGGACCGGCTGATCGGACTGATCCTGCTGGGCAACGTGCTGACCAGCACGCTGGCCGCATCGGTGGCCCTGGTCATCGGCTACCGGCTGGGCGGACAGGCCGGCGCGGCCATCGCACCATTGGCCCTGACCTTCGTACTGCTGATCTGTGCCGAGGCCGCGCCCAAGACGCTTGCCGCCCTCTATCCGGAGCGCGTCGGGCAGCCTGCGGCCTACGTCTACTGGCCGCTGCAAAAGCTGCTGTATCCGATCCTGCTGCTGGTCAACCTGCTGAGCAACGGCCTGCTGCGCCTGTTCGGCGTCAGTCCGGAAGATGCCGCCAAGCATTCGCTTTCCGCCGAGGAGCTGCGCGCGGTGGTGGCGGAAGCCGGCGCCATGATCCCGCAGCGCCACCAGCGCATGCTGCTGTCGATCCTGGATCTGGAACGCGCCACGGTGGAAGACATCATGATCCCGCGCAACGAGATCATCGGCATCGACATCTCCGAGCCCTGGGACAAGGCGGTGGAGACCATCCCCCGCAGCAGCCATACGCGCCTGCCGGTGTTCGACGGCTCGATCGACGAGCTCAAGGGCGTGGTGCATCTGCGCAAGCTGGTGAGCCTGGCGGTGGCCAACGAGCTGCGCCTGGACACCCTGATGAGCCTGGTTCGCGACCCCTACTTCATTCCGGAAGGCACGCCGCTGAACCAGCAGCTGCTGAATTTCCAGGACCAGAAACGCCGCATCGGCTTCGTGGTGGACGAATACGGCGACATCCAGGGCCTGGTGACGCTCGAAGACATCCTGGAGGAAGTGGTCGGCGAATTCACCTCCGACCCCGCCACACGGGTCAAGAACGTCTACCTGGACGCCGACGGCAGCGTGCTGGTCCACGGCTCAGTGACGGTGCGCTCCCTCAACCGCTCGCTGGGCTGGAAGCTGCCCACCGGCGGCCCCAAGACACTCAACGGCCTGGTGCTGGAAAAGCTGCAGGAACTGCCCAAGCCCGGCCGGCGCCTGGAAATCAACAACTACCAGATCGAGATCACCGATACGCGCGCCAATGCGGTGAAGACGGCGCGGATCCGTCCGGTGGCCGCCGGCGCCGTTGCGCAGGCAGCCGCGTTGTCCCGTTGAGGGCGTAAGGGCGGCCCGTGGCCGCCGATGCCCCTACTTCGGCTGATGGCCGCTGCCCTGCGGGGGACGCAGTTTCTCCTTGGCGATAAACGCCTCCAGCCCCTGGGCCGCAGTAGTCCGGACCTTGGCGTGCAGCTTGTCCGTCCAGCCCATCAGCAAGCCCGGCAGACCCAGGGCCTGACGCGACCAGCGAAAGAAATCGAAGCGATCGACGTGGCGCAGGATCAGGCCTTCGCGAAATTCGAATTCTGCGTCGATGACGTTGTGGACCTTGCGCCGGGTCTGGCTGAAGCGGTACCAAGCCTCCCAGTGCGCCCGGCCGCGCGCCTCGTCGGCCTGCAGATTGCCGAATTCCACGCGCAGATCGGTGCCGCGCTCGCACAGCATCCGCCACATGGCGCCAACGCGCCAGCCGTGCAGATCGAAGACCTCGTCGCTGAAGTGCGCCTGAGCGTGGTAGCAGGCGGCCATGGCGGCATGGTCGCGGCGCGAGAACGCCAGGTAGAGGCGCTGCAGCAGCTCAATGTTCGGATGCATGGCGGTTGTCCCTTAAGAATTTCAGAATTGCTGAAGCGCCTGGTCCAGGCGCGTCACCGCGATGACCTCCAGATCGAGCTTGACCGCACGGCGCGGCCGGTTGGCCTCGGGCACGATGGCACGCCTGAAGCCGTGCTTGGACGCTTCCAGCAGGCGCTCCTCGCCGGCCTGGACCGGCCGGATCTCACCCGCCAGGCCGACCTCGCCGAACACCACCAGGTCCTGGGGCACCGGCCGGCCGCGAAAAGAGGACAGGACCGCCAGCAGCAGCGGCAGATCCGCCGCCGTTTCCTGGATGCGCATGCCGCCGACGACATTGGCGAACACGTCCTGGTCGCCCAGGGCAACGCCGGCGTGCCGGTGCAGCACCGCCAGCAGCATGGCCAGGCGGTTGCCCTCCAGGCCCAATGCCACGCGGCGCGGCGTGCCCGCCTGGGAACCGTCCACCAGCACCTGTACTTCCACCAGCAGCGGGCGGCTGCCCTGCCGCGTCACGGTGATGACGCTACCCGGCACGGCCTGTTCGTGGCGCGACAGAAACAGCGCGGAAGGGTTGCTGACTTCGCGCAGGCCGCCGTCGGTCATGGCGAACACGCCCAGTTCGTTGACCGCGCCGAAGCGGTTTTTCACGGCGCGTACGATGCGGTAGCGGCTGCCGGCATCGTGTTCGAAATACAGGACGGTATCCACCATGTGTTCTAGCACGCGCGGGCCGGCGATCGCGCCCTCCTTGGTGACGTGGCCGACCAGCACGATGGCGCAGCCGCCCCCCTTCGGACCCTTGGCGTAGCGCACCAGCTGCGCCGCGCATTCGCGCAGCTGCGATACGGAGCCGGGGGCCGCTTCGAGGGTTTCGGTATAGAGCGTCTGGATCGAATCCAGCACCACGAAGCCGGGCGTGGTGCGGCCGAGGGTGTCGAGGATCGCCTCCAGCCGGGTTTCCGCCAGCACCGGCAGGTCCAGCCGCGGCAGTCCGAGGCGGCGGGCCCGCAGGCTGACCTGGCTGAGCGATTCCTCGCCGGTGACGTAGAGCGTGCTCAGGCGGCCCTGCAGCGCGGCCAGGGCCTGCAGCAGCAGCGTGGACTTGCCGATGCCGGGGTCGCCGCCGATCAGGATCACGGCGCCCGGCACGATGCCGCCGCCCAGCACCCGATCCAGTTCGTCCAGTCCGGTGGTGACGCGGACGCTGTCTTCCTCCGCCACCTGATCCAGGGTCTGCACCGAGGCGCCGGCCGCCGCCGCGATGCCGCGGCCGCGCACTTTGGGCGCCGCCGTTCCCTCGACCAGGGTATTCCAGGCGCCGCATTCGCCGCACTGGCCCGACCATTTTGGAAATTCCGCGCCGCAGTTCTGGCAGCTGTAGGCGGTCTTGCGGGAGTTGAGGGATTTCGCCATTTTGTCCCAGATAGGGGGCGTTTGAACCGTTGAAAAACTGTAGTATGCGGGCGACGGATCGCCGACAACAATGTCCGGGGGCGTCGGGGCAGGTCTGCGGCAGGGTACCGTTGGGGGAGCACGAACCGGTCCATGAGCGCCGGGTCGCAGGGGGCGGACAGGTATTCCCGCCAGCGAAAATGCGCATCGGATACGGAGATAGAAATGAAGGGCGGCGGGAGTTTTTGAATGAAACCGGGATTCTTTCGCTCCGATTGGTTTGCCGCACTGGCCTTCGCCCTGGTGTTCGCGATCCTGGCCTATCTGCTACTCGGCAATGCCTTTCAAGGGCTGGAACGCTCGATTTACGACCTGGGCGTGCGCGCGCGCGACCGCACACCATCCGACCGGATAGCGGTCATCGCCATCGACGACCAGAGCATCCAGAACCTGGGCCGCTGGCCCTGGCCGAGGAACCTGCATGCGCAGCTGGTCGATCGCCTGCGTGCAGGCGGCGCCAAGGTCATCGGCAACACGGTGTTCTATTCCGAGACCGAGCAGGATGCCGGAGCGGCGGCGATCGACGAACTGGCCAAGGCGCTGCAGGCCTCGCCGCTGACCCAGCAGATTCCGGCCGAGATCGACAGCTTCGGCATCATGCTGCAGGACAGCGCGCAGCACGACCATGCCGTGGCGGGCATCGCCAAGGCCTATAGCGAGTCCGCGCTGGCCACCGAATACGGCAAAGACATCGAAGCGCTGGCGGCCAAGCTGGAAGAGGCGCGCAAACGCCTGGCAGTGGACAGCTCCCTGGCCAAATCCTTCGCCGACGCCGCCGACGTGGTGCTGCCGATGAGCTTCGAGCTGGGGCGCCCGCAGGGCCGCCCGGATCAACCGCTGCCGGATTACATCAGGCGCTTCGCGCTCAGCCATGTCGTCGACCGCGTCGAAGCCAAGAGCCATGGCGCGCTGCCGTTCCCGACCACCGACGCCAATGCGCAACTGCCGGTGCCCGAACTGGGCACGGTGGCCGCCGGCGTCGGCGTGCTCAACACCATCGTCGACCTCGACGGCGCAGTACGGCAGGAACCGCTGGTGCTGCAGCATTTCGACGAATTCTACCCTTCGCTGTCGTTGCTGATCGCGGCGCAGGCGCTCAACCTCAAGCCGGCGGACATCGAGGTGCGGCTGGGCCAAGGCCTGACCTTGGGCGGCCTGGCCATCGGCACCGACCCCCAGCTGCGCATGTACACGCATTTTTACGGTAGCCGGGACAATCAGCCGCCGTTCCCGGTGGATTCGTTCTACGACGTTTACGCCGGCAAAATCCCGGTGACCAAGTACAAGGACAAGATCGTCCTGATCGGCGCGACCGCGCGCGGCGTCGGCACCAGCTTCCCCACCCCGGTGTCGCCGGCGATGGCGCCGGTGCTGACCCTGGCGCATACCGTGTCGAGCCTGCTGCAGCAGGATTTCTACACCCGCCCGGCCTGGGGCTTCTGGGTGGAGTTTTCCGTATACCTGCTGCTGGCGGCCTACCTGGCCTTCGCCCTGCCCCGGCTGCCTGCGGTGGGCGCGGCCCTGGTGACCGCCGGCCTGACCATCGCCTTGCTGGCGGCCGAGGTGGTACTGCTCACCGGCAGCGCGCTCTGGCTCAAGCTGACCACGCCGGTGCTGCTGCTGGTCTTCGGCCACCTGTTCATGACGGTGAAGAAGTTCCGCATCACCGAGAAGCTCAAGCAGAGCTCCGACGCCGAGAGCGCCGAAAGCAACAAGATGCTGGGCCTGGCCTTTCAGGGTCAGGGCCAGTTCGACATGGCCTTCGACAAGTTCAAGCGCGTCGACAAGGTGGACGATCGCCTGCTCGATCTGATGTACAACCTGGCGCTGGACTTCGAACGCAAGCGCCAGTTCAACAAATCCGGCGCGGTGTACGAATACATCGCCAGGCACAATCCTAAGTTCAAGGACGTGCAGGACAAGCTGACCCGCTCCAGGAAGATGGAAAGCACCATCATCCTCGGCGGCCGCAGCGGCCCCAGCACCGCTACCGGCACGCTGATCATGGGCGACGCCACGGTGGAAAAACCGATGCTCGGCCGCTACCAGGTGGAGCGCGAGCTGGGCAAGGGCGCCATGGGCGTGGTCTACCTGGGCAAGGACCCGAAAATCGGCCGCATGGTGGCGATCAAGACCATGGCGCTGTCGCAGGAATTCGAGCCCGACGAACTGCAGGATGTGAAGGAGCGCTTTTTCCGGGAAGCGGAGACGGCGGGCCGCCTGTCGCACCCGAACATCGTCGCCATCTACGACGCCGGCGAGGAGCACGACCTGGCCTATATCGCGATGGAGTTCATCAAGGGACACGACCTGGTGCGCCACATCAAGCCCAACGCGCTGCTGGAAGTGGCGGAGGTGATCAAGATCATCGCCGACGTCGCCGACGCGCTGGACTACGCCCACAGCAACGGCGTCGTGCACCGCGACATCAAGCCGGCCAACATGATGATGCTCAGCGACAGCCGGGTGATCAAGGTGACCGACTTCGGCATTGCCCGCATCACCGACAGCAGCAAGACCAAGACCGGCATGGTGCTGGGCACGCCCAGCTACATGTCGCCGGAACAGCTGTCGGGCAAGAAGGTGGACGGACGCTCCGACCTGTTCTCGCTGGGCGTCACGCTGTACCAGATGCTCACCGGATCTCTGCCGTTCCAAGCCGACTCCATGGCCACCCTGATGTTCAAGATCGCCAACGAGGCGCCGGCGCCGGTGCTGACGCTGCGGCCGGACCTGCCGCCGGAGATCGAGGCGGTGATCGGCCGCGCCCTGCAGAAGCAGCTGGAGGCGCGCTACGCGTCCGGCCGCGAATTCGCGCGCGATCTGCGCGCCCTGCTCGGTTGAGCCCGCGACCCCGTGGCGATGGCGCTCAAGGGCAAGGTGGCAACCGCGCTGCTGACCGACGTCGGCCAGGTGCGGGACAACAACGAGGATTCCATCGCCGAGGACGGCGAAATGGGCCTGCTGGTTCTGGCCGACGGCATGGGCGGCTACAACGCCGGAGAAATCGCCAGCGGCATCGCCACCACCACCGTGATGGATGTGCTGCGCCGCGAATGGCCGCGCCTGAAGCACGGCCAGGTGGACCAGGACAGCGGTTACAGCGTCGAGTCGCTGCTGCTGCGGCAGAGCCTGGAAACCGCGCACACCACGATCTACCAGGTGGCGCAAAGCCAGCCGCAATGCGCCGGCATGGGCACCACGGCTGTGGTCTGCCTGCTGCACGACGACCGCCTGTCCATCGCCTATGCGGGCGACTCGCGGCTCTACCGCCTGCGGGCGGGCAAGATGGAGCAGATCACGCGGGATCACTCGCTGGTGGAGGAGCTGGTGGCGCGCGGCCATTACTCCCGCGAGGACGCCATGCAGCTGGTGCGGCGCAACATCGTCACCCGCGCCCTGGGCGTGGAGCCGACGGTGGAAGTGGACCTGATCGAGGAAGGCGTTGAGCCCGGCGATATCGTGCTGCTGTGCTCCGACGGCCTCACCGACATGGTCGACGACGACACCATCCGCTTAACCCTGATGCAGTTTGCTGATAATCTCAACACTGCAGCGGAAATGCTTGTCCGGAAAGCAAATGAACGCGGCGGCAGGGACAATGTGTCGGTGGTTCTGGCGCGCGTGGATGCGCCGTTTCCGCATAAGCGGCCGTGGTATGAGCGCTTGATCGAATGGTTTTGAGTCACACAATGGGAATGGGGACTGTCTGACATGGCCAAGCTCGTCATCACCGACGCCGAGGGCGCGACGCAGGATTTTCCGCTCAGCAAGGAGCGCATCAGTATCGGCCGGCACCCGGACAACGACATCAGCCTCAACGACAAGGCCGTGTCCGGCCGGCACGCCGTGGTCATCACCATCCTGCGCGATTCCTTCCTGGAAGACCTGAACAGCACCAACGGCACCCAGGTCAACGGCAAGTCCATCGCCAAGCATCCGCTGGCCAGCGGCGACGTCATCGCCATTGGGCGCAATACGCTGAAATACATCAGCGAGGCCATTGCCGGCGATGAGGACGACTTCGAAAAAACCATGATCCTGCGCCCCGCCCAGCTCGGCGCAGCGTTTGAATCGCAGGTCAACCAGGCGGCCGCCTCCGCACCCGGACACGAACCCCCGGCGACCGGCAAGCCGCTGCTGGGCAAGCTGCGGGTGGCTTCCGGCCCGAACATGGGCAAGGAACTGGAACTGACCAAGGCGCTCACCACCATCGGCCGCCCCGGCGTGCAGGTGGCGGCGATCACGCGCCGGGCCGACGGCTACTACATCGTGCATGTCGGCGGCGCCGCCGGCGGCCAGCACCCGCTGGTCAACGGCCTGGAGATCGACGCCCAGGCGCGCAGGCTCAGCAACGGCGATACGATCGACCTAGTCGGCACCAAGATGACCTTTCTGATCGCCTGAAGCGGAACGCGAATCGCGTCCCGCTTCAATCCTCAAAGCCGAGTCCGCTGGACGAGGCGACATGGTTTGCGGACGCAGCGGCATAGACCACGCCGGCCGCGGCTCTTAATCTGCACCCAGTTCAAACCTCGGGTTCAATTATGCGCTTCATCGTCAACTGGCTCATCGCCTGGCCAGAACGCGTGGCTCAGTACCTGCTGCCGCTGGCGCCGCTGCTGGCGCGCATCGTGGTGGGCTGGGTGTTCATGTGGAGCGGCTGGGGCAAGTTCCACGACCTGCCGCACCTGATCGAGCTGTTCACCAGCGACTGGGGCATTCCCTTCCCCAAGGTGCTGGCGCCGGTCACCGCGGGGATCGAGCTGTTCGGCGGCATCTTCCTGCTGCTGGGATTGTTGACGCGGATCGCCGGCGGCGCCCTGGCGGTGACGATGATCGTGGCGATCGTTTCGGCCAAGTGGGCGGACGTGGATTCCCTGGAGACCCTGCTGGGCTTCGACGAGACCGAGTATTTCGCGCTCTTCACCTGGCTGGCGATCGCCGGCGGCGGAACGCTTTCCCTGGACCATCTGCTGCTGCGCTGGGCCGGGCGCTCCGGCCGGGGATAGCCAGCCGCGCGCTTTAGGGCCGATGGATGTAGTGCACCCGGTTGGTCAGTCCGCAAAACAGCTCGTAGGCCAGCGTTCCGGCCCATCCGGCGACTTCTTCCGCCGGCAGGCCGGGGCCCCACAGCGTCACGCTGTCGCCCACCGCGGCCTGCGGCAGCCCGCGCAGGTCCACGCTGATCATGTCCATCGAAACGCGCCCCACGATCGGCGCGCGCCGGCCGTGGATCAGCACCGGCGCACCGGTCGGCAGGATGCGGTGCACGCCGTCGGCATAGCCCACCGCCACCACGCCGACGCGCATGCGTTCGGGACAGTGGAAGGTCGCGCCGTAACCAACCGCGTCGCCCGCCTCAAGCTCCTGCACCGCGATCAGCCGGCTTTCCACCGACATGGCCGGGCGCAGGCCCAGTTCGGCTCCGGTGCGCCCGGCAAAAGGGCTGGAGCCGTAAAGCATCAGCCCAGGCCGCACCCAGTCCGCGCGCGCCTGCGGCCAGGCGATGAGGCCGGCGGAATTGGCGATCGAGCGTAGCCCCGGCATGCCTTGCAGAGCCTGGGCAAATGCGTCCACCTGTCGCTGCGTCAGCGGGTTGTCGGGTTCGTCGGCGCAGGCCAGGTGCGTGATCCAGCCAGCCAGGGTCCAAGCCGGGCGCGCCTGGAGCGCGGCGAGCAGTTCCGCCGCCGCCGCCAGGGGGAAGCCGAGCCGGTGCATGCCGCTGTCGAGTTTGAACCATAGCGTCAGCGGCGTGGCGTCCGGCAGGCCTTGCAGCAGTTGCAGTTGCCAGCGGTCGTGCACCACCAATTGCAGACACAAGCCCGATGCCTCTTCGGCCTCGGCCGGCGACAAGACCCCTTCGAGCAGTGCGATCGGCGCGGTCAAACCCGCCTGGCGCAGCGTCAGGGCTTCCTCCAGGCAGGCCACGGCGAGGGCATCGACGCCCGACTCTTGCAGGGTATGGCCCACCGGCACCGCGCCGTGGCCATAGGCATCGGCCTTGATCGCAGCCATGACCCTGGAGTGCGGCGCGTACTCCCGCACCCGCACCAGGTTGTGACGGATGGCGGACAGGTCGACGGTGGCGGTGACGCGCGGAACGAAGGTGGCGGTCATGGTCGGCGTATGCATAGGGCACTAGTTTCCGACTTCTGCGGCGTGCTTGCCAGATGCCGCAGTTCGCGCCGCTGGCCGATCCCGCCGGACCGGCAGGGCGGCTGCATGCACGTGCAGGCGCAAATGACGCAGTGCCGCTCCCGAGCAGGATGTGTGCAAGCGCATTCGCGCAGGACGATACCGATGATTACGCTCAATCGACGATGGGACTTTCCAGGCCTGGGGTTTATTGACGCGCCCAAGGCCCCAGGGCATCGAGCGCCTGCTGCTCATCCAATTGCCGCGCTTCCCGCAGGACTTCCGGCGGCACCCATAGCGGAAAGGCAATGTCGCGATTGACATGATGACCCGCGGCAGTGTGTTGCTGATGCACTTGCGCCAGCCGGCGCGGCGCGAAATGATCCGCAGCGCGCACCAGCGCAGGCCAAAGCCGCCGATGCACGAAGCTGATCTTGCCGCCGACGAGGCGGCATACCAGGACTTCCGGAGACTCGCCCAGCGCTTGAAACACCCGAAAGATCTGATGGCTGCTCGGGTGAGCCCACCAGCTGCCCTTGATCGGACCGCCAGCGATCGCTTCCGCAAGCCGGACCACAGGACCTTTGCCGGATGCGAGCACCACCCCGTGGTGCCGCACGAAAGCGATGGCCTCGTCGGAAGTCATGTCGATGCGATGCTGGCCCTGCGTGGAAGTTTTTGCCGCCCCATCCGTATGTTACCCTGCCGTGCACGCAACCGAATGCAAATAGACGGCCGGGAAATGCTTGAAATCCTTCGCGCCGCAACCAGATTCTGCAGATCCGGGCGGCACGGGGACGCCGGCCGATCCGAAGCGCTGGATTGACTCAGGCATTGTTGGGTGCTAAAACGCACTCCCGCCGCGTATCTTGATCAATTTCCGCGTGTCCGACCGCGGCAATTCAGTGAGCCGAAAGCTTCGGTTGTTTCAAATCCAGCCTTGAAGATGACAAAATCCACAGCGTCCACCGTTTCCAAAAAGCCATCTCCACCCGCCAGCAGCCGCAAGTCGCCCGCAACCGACGCGGTTGCGCCATTGAGCGAGACCGCGCTTCGCTCGATGCCGGAATCGGCATACATGAACGACGCTCAGCTGGAGTTTTTCCGTCTGCGGCTGCTGCGCATGCGCGAGGAAGTGCTCGCGCGCCAGACCGAGGTCATGGCGCAACTGCATGAACACGAGGTCTATGCCGACCCTGCCGACCGCGCCACGGCCGAAGAAGAGCATGCGCTGGCCTTGCGCCTGCGCGAACGCGAATCCATCCTGCTGCGCAAAATCGATGATTCCATGCGCCGCATCAAGAGCAAGGAATTCGGCTACTGTGTAAAGACCGGCGAGCCGATCGGCATTCCGCGCCTGCTGGCGCGGCCGACAGCGTCAGTGTGCATCCACGTCAAAGATCGCGACGAAAAGGTGGAAACCCATTTCCGCAGCCAGTAGCGATTTCTCTGCGCCAAGGCAACACCAATCCCCACTCCGATAAGGACCAGTCTGATGACCCTCGAAGAACTCTCCACCCATCTGGCGGACACGCTGTCGATCTCCAAGAGCACCGCGACCAGCACCATTCACGAAACCGTTGCCGCGATCACCAAGGCGCTCGCCGCCGGCGACAAGGTCGGGCTGCCGGGTCTGGGCAATTTCTCAGTGTCCCAGCGCAACGAGCGCAAGGGCCGCAATCCGCAGACCGGAGCCGAGATCGTGATCGCCGCCAAGAAGGTGGTGAAGTTTTCGCCCGCCACCGCCGTCAGCAAAGCGGTGAACGGCTAAGCAACGCCCAGCGGCGGCAGCGGCAAAAATGTGCCGCTGCCGCTGCGATCCGCTCAGCTGATGTGCTTGCTCACCAGCTTGGTCATTTCAAACATGTTCACCGGCGACTTGCCGCCGAAGATCGCCTTGAGCTTCTCGTCGGCATGAATCAGCCGCTTGTTGATCTTGTCCTGCAGGTCGAACTTCTTGATGTAGGCCCATAGCTTCTTGATGATCTGCCCACGCGGCAGCGGCTTGCTCCCCACCACCGCCGCCAGCAGCGCGCTCGGCGTCATCTCCTTCATCAGGGCCGCGCTGGCCTTGCGCTTGACCTTCTTGGCCGCGGCCTTCTTCGCCACCGCCTTCTTCACCACCGCTTTCTTGGCCCCCGCCTTCTTGGCCACCGCCTTCTTCGCTACCCCGGATTTCGCCTTTGCCGCGGGCTTCTTCTTCGTGGCCTTCGCCATAACGCTGTCTCCTCAGAAAAAATGGGCCCATCTGGGCATAGCAATACTAATGGAAGTTCAAGCCGATTGTTAACCATTCGTGACA
>CAJCJI010000355.1 GCA_903970595.1 Verrucomicrobiota bacterium | reverse complement strand
GCAGGCGAATCACAGTACGCGAGCCGCGGCCCGGTGCGGAATGCAGTTCAACGCTGCCGCCGAGTGCCTGGACGTTTTTCTTCACGACGTCCATGCCGACGCCACGGCCGGATACATCTGTGACTTTATCCGCAGTAGAGAAACCCGGAGCGAAGATCAACTGCCAGACTTCGGCATCGGCCATCGAATCGCTGACGGACAGTCCGCGCTCTCGTGCCTTGATCAGGATGCGCGCGCGGTCCAGACCCTGGCCGTCGTCGGCGACCTCGACCACGATGTTGCCGCCTTCGTGAGAAGCCTTCAAGGTGATTGTGCCGGCGGGGTCCTTCCCCGCCGCGATGCGCGCTTCGGGCAGCTCGATGCCGTGATCCAGGCTGTTGCGCACCAGATGGTTGAGCGGATCGGCGATCTTTTCGATCACGCTCTTGTCCAATTCGGTATTCTCACCCACCGTTGCCAGGCCAACCTGTTTGCCGAGCTTGGCTGCCAGATCTCGCACCACGCGCGGGAAGCGACTGAAGACGCTTTCGATCGGCAGCATGCGTGTGCTCATTACCGCTTCCTGCAGCTGGCGCGTATTGCGATCCAGTTGCGACAGGCCCGCCAGCAGCCGTTCGTTCAGCACCGGATCCAGCTCTCCGGCAATCTGCGCCAACATGGCCTGGGTAATCACCAGTTCGCCGACCAAGTTGATCAGGGCGTCGATCTTGTCGGTGCCGACTCGGATCGATCCGCCGTCGCCCGTGCCGAAGCCGATACCCGGCCGCTCAACCTCGGCAGCGCCGCGCACCTTGCGCAGTTCGGGCCTGGCGCCGCAGTCCTCCGGGGGGGAGGCTTGATTCGTCAACGAAGAGATGTGCAGCACGCACTCATCCTCGACCCAGGCAAAATGCTCCTCGATTTCCGCCCGCGTCGCCGAGCTGCGCAGGCGCAGAGTCCACGACAGATAGCAGGCCTGGGCGTCGGCCTCGGCAAATGCCGGCAGGCGTGAATCGTCGAGCTCGACCGCCAGGTCTCCCAGGGCCTGCATGGACCGCAGTATGCGCAAGGGATCGTTGCCGCTGCAAAACAACGCCTCACGCGGTTCGAAGCGGATGCACCAGAGCGTGGTTGCCATGGCGGCATCCACGTTTGTTTTTGCCGCCGTGTCGGGCCCGGCCGGTGCCAACCCGGTCCGACCAGCGGTGAGCATTCGTTCGATCTTCGCCTGCGTCTGCGCTACGGCAGTGGCGTCGATCGGCTGGCCATCACGCGCCGCGGTCAGCAGCGCACGGATCGCATCCACAGCAGTGAGCAGTAGGGTCACGCCTTCCTGGCTCACGGCGCGGCTGCCGCTGCGCATCTGCTCGAGCAAGGTCTCGACGCCATGGGTGAAATCGGCGACCGCGGCGAATCCAAAGGTGGCGGCTCCGCCTTTGATCGAGTGGGCAGCGCGGAAGATGGCGTTAACGGCCTCTACATCGGCTCCTCCGATTTCGGGGCGCAGGAGAATCTGCTCCATGACTTCCAACCCTTCGAAACTCTCATCGAAGAAGGCGTTATGGAAGCGCTCGAGGTCGATGGTCATGCGCGGCTCAACTCAGCACGCGCCGAACGGTGGCGACCAGCTGTTCCGGATTGAATGGCTTGACCAGCCAGCCCGTGGCCCCGGCGGCTTTTCCCTCCTTTTTTTTTTCGGGGCCGGATTCGGTGGTCAGCATTAGCAACGGCGTGAATTTGTAGTCCGGCAGCCCGCGCAGGGAACGCACCAGGCTGAGCCCGTCCATATTGGGCATATTGACGTCCGCGAGCACCAAGCCGAATTTTTCCTTCTGCGCCATGGCCAGCGCCGCGGCGCCGTCGCACGCTTCCGCCACTTCGAAGCCTGCCGAACTGAGCGTAAAGGCGACCATCTGCCGCATAGAGGTAGAGTCATCCACGGCAAGGATGCGGCTCATGCCACTCGCTCCACCATGTTCAGCAGCGTGGTAGCCCCCAGCAGTGCCGCGGCGGAACGCAATGTGGCCGAAGGCCGCAGGAATTCCACTTCGCGGCCCGCGGCTCGGCGGTCGCGGCAGAAAATGCAGAACAGCTGCAACGCGGCGGTGTGGATACGCTCAACTTCGGCAGCATCCAGGGTCACCTTACCGGGTACGTCGATGAACTGCCCAAGCTGGCCCTTCAAGCCGGCACTGTGCTCGATACCCAAATCCGCGTCCAGGCGCAGAGTCCTGCTCCCGCCGCGGCGCAACGGCGCTTGCTTGGCATTGCCGCCAGATGATTCAATGGTTTGCATGGATGCCCCTCCTGCTGTCCGGAACTAGCGGCGCGATACCGTTTAACTGAAGCCGACGAAGCGTGTCGGCCGGCGAATGGGCCCTAACTGCTGACCAACGGTAGGCGCAATGCTCCCGTCACTGCCCGCTTGCCGCCCGGGCCAGTTGTTCAGCGTCGAGCAAGGTAAGCAGCTGGCCCTTGTGGCTGACCATGCCGCGCACCATTGGGTCGGGGTCGCGGCCCAGTGTCGGCGGACATTGCCGGATGGCGTCTCGCGCGACGCTGCAGATCTCGGCCACCCCGTCGACACACAGACCCAGGGTTTCGCCATGAACCTCGATGACGATGACGCAGCACGACGAATCGGCAAGGCGGCCGGCAAATCCAAGGCAGGGCCGCAGATCGACCGCGGTGATGATACGCCCGCGCAGATTGATCACTCCAATCACAGCCGGCGGCGCTCCAGGCACCGGCTCGATCTCGACGCTCGCCAGGACCTCTTGTACCCGCGCTATGTCGAGCGCGTAATGCTGTCGTTCGACCCAGAAACCCACCCAACGCGTGATCGCCAAATCCGTGCTGCGGGCAAAGCGCACGCCGCTACTTGCCGATTGTGCCGCGCTCATGGAGAAGCTGTGGCCGATGCCGGTTCGGCCGCCGGCGCCGGCTGGCCGGATGGAGCCGGTCCGGCGCCCGCGACATTCGAATCGGGCACGAGTCCATCCTTATGGGGATCCGCTGCCGGCTCTGCCGCTGCCGCATCGGCCGGCGCCGCTGCGGTGTCCGCCATATCGGCCACCGCGATGGGCTTGCCCGGTTCGGCCAACACCACCAAGACGACGCGGCGGTTGCGGTTGCGCCCTTCCGCAGTGGAGTTGACAGCGGCCGGGCGGTATTCGCCAAAGCCCTCGACACTCATATGGTTCGGGTCGACGCCCTGTTCCATGAAAAGGTGTACGACACTGGCGGCACGCGCCGCCGACAGCTCCCAGTTGGAAGCGAAAATACCGGTATGGATCGGCACGTTGTCGGTATGACCCTCGATGCGCAAGGTGTTTGGAAACGGCTGCAGGATGGCGGCGAGCTGAGCCAGTATCGGCCGGGCGCGCTCGTCGACCTGCGCCGAGCCGCTGGCAAACAGGATATCGGTGCGAATCTCCACTTCCAGCATCAGCTCGCTCTTGCGCACGCGGATCATGTTGCGATCGATTAACGGGCCCATCGCCTTCTGCACCGCGTCAGCCATGCGCCGCAGGGCCTCGCGCGCCTTGCCCTCGGCGTAGCCGGTATTGCCCGAAGGATTCTGCTGCTGCAGCGACGCCGGCCTCACGTCGGGCTTGCCCGGCAACACGACCGCGCTGCGCAGATCACGCATGTCGCCGGCCACGGTGGCCTCGAAGGTGTTCTGCTGGAAAATATTCAGCTTTTCATCGCTGGCGGAGCCGCTCTGCCGCTTTTCGCCGAACTGCACCGGCTTGATCGACTTGGGCGGTCCGCCGAATGCCTGTGACAAAGCGTCGGAGAGGACGCGGTACTTGCCCTCATTTACAGCCGAAATGGAGTACATCACCACGAAAAAGGCCAGCAGCAGCGTGATCATGTCGGCGTAGGGAATGGCCCAGGCCTCGTGATTGGTGTGCTCCTCGTGTTTTCTCTTGCGGGCCATGTGGATCAGCGTTATGCCTTGTCGGTGGCGTTCATTGCATCGCCGGGCTAGTGCAGATAGCCCTGCAGTTTCGCTTCGATGTTGCGTGGGTTCTCACCCAGCGATATAGACACCAGGCCTTCGATCACCATTTCCCGCACGCGGGTCAGGTCGGCGATTACCGATTTGAGCTTCGAGGCGATCGGCAGCATGAACAGGTTGGCGGTGGCGATTCCGTAAATGGTGGCGACGAACGCGGCGGCTATGCCCGAGCCGAGCTTGCTGGGGTCGGCCAGGTTGGCCATCACTTCCATCAGGCCCATGACGGCGCCGATAATGCCCAGGGTCGGCGCGTAAATGCCCATGCCTTCAAACACCTTGGCCCCGGCGAGGTCGAAATGCTCGCGGTTGCCCAGTTCCACATCGAGCGTGTTGCGAATCACGTCCGGCTCCGCCCCGTCCACCAGCAGCTGTAGTCCCTTTTTTACAAAAGGATCGGCCTCGCCTTCGACGCTGCTCTCCAGCGCCAGCAGGCCCTGCTTGCGAGCGCTGTTGCTCCACCCGACGATGCGTTCGATCAGCGCCTTGGGATCCTGCGCCGGCGGCTTGAAGACCCAGCCCAGAATCTTCAATCCATGCTTGAACACCGGCATCGGCGTCTGTACCAGAATGGCAGCTGTAGTGCCCACAAAGACGATCACGAAAGCGGCCGGTCCCCATAACACGCCGGGGCCGTTGCCGTGCAGCATGCCGCCGCCTAGAATCGCGCCGAAGGCGAGAACCACGCCGACTATGCTTAGAATATCCATGGCAGCCTAGCGGATGGCCGACCCAGCGCGCGCCAGCCCCGCCAGATCGACGATCAGGGCAACGCGTCCGGCGCCCGTGACGGTGGCGCCCGCAAGGCCGGCCAGGCCGCGCAGCATCGCACCAAAAGGCTTGATAACCACTTCCTCGCGAGCAAAAACCCTACTCAGGACAAAGCCGTAGCGTTCGCCATCCACCTGAGTCACCACCAGATGCCGCGGCTCCCCGTCCACTACAGGGAGTCCAAGCCAGTGGTGCAGATATACCAGCCGCAGCGTCTCATTGCGGTACAGCATTACATCCCACCGGTCCAGCTTGCGAATCTGCGCCGGGTCGAGCACGCAGACGTCCAGAACCGGGGCCACCGGCAGGGCCAGGAAGCGTTCACCAACGCCGACCATCAGGGCGGGCAGGATCGCCAGGGTCAGCGGTGCGCGGATCTGCACCTGAGTGCCGAAGCCAGGCCTGGATTCAATCCTGACGGATCCACCAATCGCATCAATTGACGACTTCACCACATCCATGCCGACGCCGCGGCCGGACAACTCGCTGATGCTTTCCTTGGTGGTGAAGCCGGGCAGGAATACCAACTGCAGGCATTCCTGCGTCGACAGGCGCGCAGCATCCGAGGCTGCCAGCAGGCCCTTTTCCACGGCCTTGGCACGCAATAGCTCATGATCGATACCGGCACCATCGTCGGCCACCGTGATCAGGATGTGATCGCCGACCTGCTGCGCCGACAGACTGAGATTCCCGCAAGCGGGCTTGCCTGCGGCGATGCGCTGCGCCGGCAGTTCGATGCCATGATCCACGCTGTTGCGCACCATGTGAACCAACGGGTCTGCCAACGCTTCCACCAGATTCTTGTCGAGCCCTGTTTCCTCGCCGTGCAAGGCAACTTCGACCTGCTTGCCGAGGCTGCGCGCTACCTCGCGCGCCAGTCTGGGGAAGCGGGCGAATACCTTGCGGATCGGCTGCATGCGCACGCGCATCACGGCGGCTTGCAGGCCGCGCGCGATGTGATCCAGTTCCGCCACGGCGCGGGATTGTGGCCCCTGCCCGTTGCGCCCGCACAGGGTCTTGAGGCGATTGCGGACTAGCACCAGCTCACCGACCAAGTTCATCATGTGGTCCAGCGCGGCCGTATCGACCCGCACGCCGTTGTCCACTGCCGGAAGCGGGATGGACGGCGCGGTTTCGGGCTCCTCGCTCGGCTCCAGCAGCTGCGTGTCTGCCGACAATGCCGGGGCAGCCGCGGCAGCCGGCGGCGCGGAGCCGGGTCCCTGGCCGGATCCATGCAGTTGATCCAGCAGGGCTTCAAACTCGTCGTCGCTTATGTTGACAGAACCGGTTCCGGCCGGTTCTTCCGGCTTTGCTTGAGCGGCTACTGGCGCGGCGATCGGCGCAGCGGAAGGCGTGGCCAGCTGGTGCAGGCGCTTGGCCAGTTGCGCCGGTACCGGCTTGAGCGGCTTGCCCGCGGCTGTTGCGGCCAGCATGGTCTGCAGGCGGTCGACTGCTTCAAGCACAGCGTCCATCAGCGCGGGCCGCACCGCGACCACGCCATTGCGCAATGCGTTGAACACGTCCTCGGCGGCATGGCACAAAGCGACCATCGGCTCGAAACCGAGGAAGCCGGCACCGCCCTTGATGGTATGGAAGCCCCGAAAGACCGCATTGAGCAGGTCCCGATCAGCCGGTCGGCGCTCCAGCTCCACCATTTGCTCGCCCAGGCGCTGGACCAGCTCGCCGGCCTCGGCAAGAAAATCCGCCTGGATGTCGTCGTCCGCGGCCGTATTCATAGCACGCACTCACTCATTGCTCATGCACTCAGAAGCCCAGGCTGGCGAGCAGGCGGTCGGCGTCGTCCTGGTCGGCCGCGCCCGCACCCGGCATGGCCGGCCCGGACAAGCCAGCCTGCATTTGATTTATCGGCAGTTGCGGTGCTGACTGAACTCCGCCTGCGCCAAGCAGCTCCAAAAGCGTGGATTCGACATTGCGCACCAGCGAGATGACGCGACGGATCAATTGCCCCGAAAGATCTTGGTACTCCTGCGCCTGGGCCAGCGCGGTCAGGATTTCGCGCAGATGCTGCTCGGCCTCCACCACGGTCAGACGGGAGCCGTTCAGATCGCACGCTGGACCGCCGGCCTCGACGGCAATCCGCGGCAAGGCCAGGTGCAGTGCCACATCGTGCAGCGCGTCGGCAACCGCCCGTCCATCCTCCACCAGGTCGAGCGTCAGGTGGGCCGCCGACTCGGTCATGGTCACCACGCGATCCAGCCTGGCGCAGGCGTCGGGAATGTCATTGCCTGCGACTCTTTCCAGACGGCTATCCAGCCCCAGCTCGCGCAGCCCTTCATGCAGGCCGCGCGTCAACCGCGCCACACCGGCATAGAGGCATTCTCCGGTCTGGCGGCAAGCCGGCTCTCCTGTTTCCATCGCGCGGGAGCTCATGCCGCCGCGCTCGCTGTGCGCTGGGCAATCTTCTCCAGCTTTTCCTTCAGAGTCACGGCAGTGAACGGCTTGATGATATAGCCGTTCACCCCGGCCTTGGCCGCCTCGATGATCTGGTCGCGCTGCGCTTCGGCCGTCACCATCAGCACCTTGAGCGCGCACAATCTGGCATCCGAGCGGATGTTTTTCAGAAGTTCCAGTCCGGTCATGCCCGGCATGTTCCAGTCCGTCACCACCAGGTCGAATACGCCCGCCTGCAATGTGGCCCAGGCGGTTTTGCCGTCATCGGCTTCCGTGGTGTTGATAAAGCCAAGATCGTGTAGCAGGTTCTTGACGATTCGGCGCATGGTCGAAAAATCATCGACGATCAGAATACGAATGTTCTTGTCCAAAAGTTTATCTCCAGCCCGTCCGCGGGTGATTGCGGGATGTGTTGGGTTTGCGCGCCGGCGTCGCCGTGGCGGCACCCCAATCGCCGAGCTTCGCACGCAGGCGCAACAGGGCCTGTCCGTGGACCTGGCAGACGCGGCTCTCGCTGACTTCGAGCACTTCGCCAATTTCCCGCAAATTGAGCTCGTCGTCGTAGTAGAGGGAAAGCACCAGCTTTTCGCGCTCCGGTAGCGAATCGATCGCGGCCGCCAGCTCGGCCTGGAATTCACCGCGCTCGACTTCGTCCTGTGGCCCGCCCTCCTGCGCCACACTTTCCAGGTCGTCATCGCTGCCATCCGGCCCGCTGATCGATAAGACCTGGCACTGCGTAGCGTCCTGCAGGTGGCGGTAATACTCCTCGACCCCGATGCCAAGGCGGTCGGCGACCTCGACGTCACGCACCTCACGCCCCTGTTCCTGTTCAATGGCGCGCATGGCGGTGCTGATTTCGCGCAGGCGACGGTGCACCGACCGCGGCGCCCAATCGCCGCGGCGCAACTCGTCCAGCATGGCGCCGCGGATACGGATTCCGGCATAGGTCTCGAATGAAGCGCCGTGGGTGCCGTTGTAGTTGCGCGCCGCTTCCAGCAGGCCGATGAGACCGGCCTGAATCAGGTCTGCGACATCGACACTGGCCGGCAGCCGCGCCGCGAGATGATGCGCTATGCGCCGCACCAGATCGCTGTGCCGCTGCACCAGTTCGGTGTCGCTGGCTGGTGGCGGCGATTGGAATTGAGGCTGCGCGGTCATACAGTGGCTCCCTCGGCCGGACGATTCACCAGCCGTTCAACGAAAAATTCAAGATTGCCGCGTGCGCCCAGCGGCAGGCTCCAGCGGTCGGCCTTGGCGGCCAGTTCGCGAAATGCCTTGGCCGAAGGGCTGTTCGGATAAGCCTCGACCACGGCGCGCTGCCGCCGCACCGCGCGCTTGAGCCACTCATCCTGTGGCAGGCTGCCCATGAAGCTGAGTGTGACGTCCAGGAATTTTTCCGCGACCCGCCGCAGGTTTTCGTAGATTTCACGGGCTTCAGATTCGCTGTTCGCCAGATTGGTCAAGACCTGGATGCGGCGGATGTTTTTTTCGCGGTTCAGCACCTTGATCAGGGCGTAGGCGTCTGTGAGGGACGCCGGATCGATGGTCACCACCACGATCACCTGCTGGCTGGCCTGGCAGAACGTGATTACCGAATCGTCGATGCCCGCCGCGGTGTCGACAATCAGGGTATCCAGCGGCCGGCTCAATTCGCTGAACGCCTGGATCAGTCCCGCGTGCTGGATCGGCGTCAAATCCGTCATGTGCTGCTTGCCGCTGGAGGCCGGGACCACCATCAGGCTGGCAGGCCCCTCCAACAGCGTGTCTTCAAGCGTGCAGGTGCCGGCCAGTACATGAGACAAATTGCAGCTCGGCTGCAGACCCAGCATGACGTCGACGTTGGCCAATCCCAGGTCGCCATCCAGCAACAGGACACGTTTGCCGGCAATAGACATGGCGGTGGCCAGATTGACCGAGACGCTGGTCTTGCCGACACCGCCCTTGCCACTGGTTACGGCGATGACCCGTACCGGCCGTGCCGGTTTGAGCAGTCGCAGGCCGCTGGCCTGGTTGGGATGGAGGTCATGCATGGGCGGGGCGGGATCCGGATGTGGAGGAGGCGGTGGCGAAGCCTATAGACAGACTCTCGTCGTCGATTGTCTTCGGTGAGGTTCGCGCCATGCGGGCGGCGCACATCGCGAGCCGGTCGGCATGCGCGAGGTGTAGGTCTTCGGGCACGCGCTGGCCGTGTGCAACGTAACTCAAGGGCAGTACGTGGCGGATCGCCGCCGACAGCGCCGCGCCGATACTGCTTGCCTCATCCAGTTTGGTCAGTATGCAAGCCACCGGCTTGACCGCGGCGAAGCGCCGCATCACGTCGTCGGGATTGCCGCTGTCCGCGGCGACGACGACATAGTTGCGCACGCGGGAGCCCAGTTTCTGCAGCCGTTCGATCTGCTGCCCTAGGGAGCGGTCGCGCTGGCTCATGCCGGCGCTGTCGATGAGTACCAGGCGCTGTTCGCCGAGTTGCCGAAGCATTGCCCCTAGGTCCTGGTCCGGGGCAACGTTGTGCACTGGAACGCCGAGCAACCGGCCAAAGCTGTAAAGTTGTTCCTGCGCGCCGATGCGATAGTGATCCATGGTGACCAGCGCCACGTCGCGCGGACGATTGTGCCGGATGAAGCGCGCCGCCAGTTTGGCGATGGTGGTGGTCTTGCCCACGCCGGTGGGACCAACCAGCGCGATCACACCGCCTTGGAGTACCGGATCGTCCTGCACGATCGGAATGCGCCGTGCCAGCAAAGCCTGCGGCAGGAATCGCGCGGATTCTGCCTCGGCCTGCGGCGGCACTTCCTCGGTGATCGAGCGGGCCAGGTCGGCGTCGAGGCCAAGCGCGGCCAGTACGCGCAGCATGGCGACGCGGCGCGGCTGGCTGCGCTTCATCTCGTTCCAGAACAAGCCTGACAGCTGATCTTCCAGCAATCGGCGCATGGTGCCCAGCTCCTGCTGCATCGCTGTGATTTCGGAATTCTGTGCCGGAGCCGCCGGCGCAACGGCGGCGGGTTCCGCGAGCTGCCGCACTGGCGCTTTTTGCGGAGTGGACCTTTGCGGGGTGGATTTCTGGACGCCAGCCTTGGGTGGGCCGGAATTCTCAGGCGTCGGCTCCACCGGGGCGTGGTGGCGCAGCGCCTGCTGTGCCAAGGCAGCGTCATAGTCCGTGGCCGCGACAACTTCGACGCCGCCCGGGATCCGGCGATTGGACAGGATCACTGCATCCGGGCCCTGCTCGTCGCGCACCAGGCGAATCGCCTCGCGCATGGTTCCGGCCACGAACCGTTTGATTTTCATCGATACCCCGCTCCGCCAATTCTGGTCATGCGATCGCTCCCACCATGCGCACACGCCGGTCTTCCGGCACCTCGTCGTAAGCCAGCACGTGCAAGTCGGGCGCGGACTGGCGTGTGAACCGGGCCAGCAGCGGCCGCAGGGTTCCTGGCACCAGCAGCACCGCCGGCTGACCGGTCTTGGCCTGCCGCTGCGCGCCCTGCACGATGGACTGCTGCATGCGCTCCGCCAGACCCGGCTCCACCGCGGCAGCGCCGCTGGCGACGCTATCCTGCAACACGCGTTCCAGCCCGGGGCTCAAGGTCAGAACCGGCAGCTCTCCTTCGGCGCCGCCGATGTCCTGCACGATCTGCCGGCGCAGGGCGACACGTACCGCGGCCGCCAATGCGACGGGTTCCTGACTCCGTGGCGCCGCCTCCGCCAAGGCTTCGGCGATACCGCGCAGGTTGCGGATGGGCACCCGGTCGTTCAGCAGGAAGCGCAGCACCCGCACGAAAGTGGCGAGCGGCAGCAGTTTAGGCACCAGGTCTTCGGACAGCTTCGGCGCCGATCGGGCGAGCGCGTTAAGCAGTTGTTGCGCCTCGTCATGGCCCAGCAGTTCGGCGGCATGATCCTTTATCAGCTGCGACAGGTGCGTGGCGATGACCGTGGCGGCATCGACGACGGTGTAGCCAAGAGTCTGGGCATGGTCCCGCGCGCCGCGTTCGATCCATACCGCGTCCAGGCCGAAGGCCGGGTCCTTGCCGGCGATGCCGTTGAGCGTGCCGTAAACCCGTCCCGAGTTGAGGGCAAGATCCCGATCCGGGTAGATTTGCGCGGTGGCCAGGGGCACGCCGTGCAAGGACACGCGATAGCTGTTCGGCGGCAACTCAAGATTGTCGCGGATATGCACCGGCTGTACCAGGAAACCCAGTTCCTGCGTCAATTTCTTGCGCACGCCCTTGATGCGCGCCATCAGCTCGCCCCCCTGGCGCACGTCCACCAGCGGAATCAGCCGATAGCCAACCTCCAGACCGAGAACATCCTGCGGTCCGACATCGTTCCAGCTCAATTCCTGCTGTGGCGCGGGCGGCGGGGCCGCCGCCGGGCGAACCGCCGCGGCGGAAGCTCGTTTGTGCCTGAGCCAGGCAATGCCGCCGCAGGTCGCCGCCAGCGCCAGGAACACCATGTTGGGCATACCCGGAATCAGGCCGATCAGGCCCAGCACGGAAGCGGTGATGATCAGTACGCGTGGCTTGCCGAAAACCTGTGCGATCAATTGCTGACTCATGTCCTGTGATCGCGAAATGCGCGTAACCAGGATGGCAACTGAGGTCGAAAGCAGCAGCGATGGCACCTGCGCCACCAGGCCATCGCCGATGGTCAGCAAGGTGTAGTTCTTCAGCGCCGCGCTGAGCGGCAATCCGTGCTGCAGCGTACCGACAAGGAGGCCGCCAACGATGTTGATCGCCAGAATCAGGATGCCGGCCATGGCATCGCCGCGGATGAATTTGGAGGCGCCGTCCATCGAGCCGTAGAAGTCCGCCTCTTCCCGCACCTCCTCGCGCCGGGCCTTGGCGTCCTCCCGCGTCAACATGCCGGCATTGAGGTCGGCGTCGATGGCCATCTGCTTGCCGGGCAGCGCATCCAGCACAAAGCGCGCGGACACTTCGGAAACGCGCTCGGCACCCTTGGTGACGACCATGAAGTTGATGATGGTCAGGATCACGAACACGACGAAGCCGACGGCATAGTTGCCGCCGACGACAAATTCGCCGAAGGCCTGGATCACCTGCCCGGCCGCATGTGTGCCTTCGTGACCGTGCAGCAGCACGACCCGCGCCGAGGCCACGTTGAGGGCCAGGCGCAGCAGCGTCACAACCAGCAGCACCGTGGGAAAGGCCGAAAACTCCAGCGGCCGCATCACGTAGATCACCGCCAGCAGGATGACGATGGCCAGGGCAATGTTGAAGGTGAACAACAAATCCAGCGCCAGGGGCGCCAGAGGCACCACCATCATCGCCAGAATCAGCAGCAGCAAAACCGGCGCTCCGAGGCCGCTGCGCGCCAGTTCGCGGGTTCGCGTCAAGAATTTGTTGGGGCCGGTATCCATGCTGGTTCGCAGGACTGAGGGTGCAAGTTCCGTTCTAGGCGATTGCCCAAAGGGGCCAAGCCGCAAATTCGGGCTAGTTGAGCAGACTCATGCTCTGCAGCAGATCGCTTTGCATCGGCTCGGAGGAATAGAAGTCCGCCGCGCTCCTCAGGCCCAGCTTGTCGGCGGCTGGAACATCGTCCAGATCCGGCATGTCGCTGCCCGTGCCGTCCAGCGAGGTTGCCAGCAGGCTGGCCACGGTCACGATGTCCGCATAATCAAGTGGGGCCTCGCGGTCGCGGACCAAATCGCGGTAGGCGCCGGGTACAGATGCGATTTCCTCCGGGAAATGCCACTGACGCAGCAGTTCCATGCCAATTTCGGCGTGACGGCTTTCAATCATGACGTAGATCGCCGCGACTCCTGCCTGATCGGCCACATCTTCGGCAACGGCCACCAACAGCGGCAGCGCGCCGATGAAATGCAGCAGTCCGGCCAGCAAGGCCTGCTCCGGCGGCAACCGCGTGCAGTGACGCGCCAGCACATGGCTGATTGCCGCCACGTCGCGGCTGCGCCGGGCTATGCGCCGCATCAGCAGCCTTGCATTGGCGGAGTCCGGCTCGAATGCGTGCTCCAGTGCCAGCGCCGTGGCCAGATCGCGTACGTAGTGAAAGCCTAGGCGCGTTACGGCCTGCGCCAGCGAACGGACCTCCATGCGCCCGCGCAGCAAGGGGCTGTTGGCGATGCGCATTAGGCGCGCAGTGAGCGCCGGATCACGCAGGACTTCCGCCGCCAGTTTGTCGGCTGTGGCCCTGGGATCGGCCGCTAGCGCCTGCACCTGGGCAGTCACTTCCGGCAATGTTGGGAGCTTTAAGGCATTGAGCCTGAAGTGCTCGCGGACCTCGCCCACGGCCCGTTGTTCCATTTCTTGAGGATGCCGCATTTTTGTCACCGGTGAGGGTTACGCCGGACCCGTGCAGGTTTCGTTCCCGTCATCTCAAGCCTGTTCACATGGGTTTGGACGCCGCATTCGAACCAATGTGAACAGGACCTAAGGATCAGGCTCGCCGCCAGGCACGGCGTCCAGCTCAGGTTCCTGCGGCGGCCGGCTGCCGCCGCGCCAGTCGCGCAGCTGGTACACATAAGTAAGAACCCGGGCCACGGCCGAATACAGCGCGGCAGGAATTTCCCGCTCCAATTCGACACTGCGATACAGGGCCCGGGCCAACGGTGGCGCCGCCACCAGCGGGATGCGGTGCTGCCGCGCCAAGTCGCGGATCACGGCAGCAATTTCGTCGGTGCCCTTGGCAACCACGCGCGGGGCACGCATTTCGCTGCTGCTGTACTTGAGCGCAACCGCGTAGTGCGTGGGATTGGTGATCACCACGTCGGCCGTGGGCACTTTCTCCATCATGCGGCGTTTGACCATCTCCATCTGCAGGCGCCGGATCCTGGCTTTGACCTCGGGGCGCCCTTCGCTTCTTTTGAACTCATCGCGCACCTCCTGCTTGGACATGCGCAGCCGCTTGCCATAACTCCACAACTGGTACGGCACATCGATCGACGCCACCCCCAGCAACGCCATCGCCATCCAGCCGCCCGCCCCAAGCATCACGCCGACCCCATCGACGATGCCACTTTCCACCGCCTCCGCCGACAAGCCGCCCACCACGCCGCGATGCTGCCACAGGTAGGCCGCGCCTACTCCACCGATCCAGCCCACCTTGACCAGGCCTTTCAACAATTCCACCAGGCCGTGGCTGGAGAAAATGCGCCCTAATCCACTGAGTGGATTGAGTCGAGAGAAATCGAAACGCAGTGCCTGGACGCTGAAGTTCCAGCCGCCCAGAAGAATCGGCGCAAGCAGCGCCGCCATCGCGCAGGCGGCGAGCAGCGGTGCGCACAGCAGCAGCGCCTGTAACCAGGTCTTGCCTAGAATGGCCGGCAGGGCCTGAGGCTGCGCCAGGGCGGCGGCATCGAATTCCAGCGACCGGCGCATCAGCCGCACGGCGCCGCCTGCGATGCTGTGGCCCGCACCTAAGCTTGCGACCGCCGCCGCCCCGACCACTGCCGCGGCGCCCAGCTCGCGCGAGCGTGGGACCTCGCCGCGCCTGCGCGCATCGCGCTTGCGCTTGGGTGTGGCACTTTCGGTGCGGTCCTGGGCGCTGTCGGCCATTTCAATGCGCCCCTTGAGTCCAAGCCGCGGCGAAAGAAAATGCCTGCCCCAACAGATCGCCCAGGGCCGCCGGCAGCTGCGGCAATGCCAGGCGCAGCACCAGCATGCCAACCAGCAGCGATAGCGGAAACCCCAGCGACAGGGCATTCAGCGTCGGCGCGCTGCGGTTCATCACACCAAAGCACAAGTTGACCAGCAATAAGGCAATCACCGCCGGCAGAGCCACGCGCAGGGCCCCGGCGAAGCACAGGCCGCCGATGCGCGCCAGATTGAGAAACGAAGCCGCATCCGGCGCGGCGCTCCCTGGAGGCGCGGCGTGAAAGCTGTCGGCCAGCAATTGCACCAGCTGCAGGTGGCCACCGAATGCCAGGAACAACATCATGGCGCAAACCTGATAGAACTGGCCGAGCATCGGCGCCGCGGCACCGCGCAGCGGGTCGGCCAGTTGGGCGAAGCCCAGGCCCATGCCGAAGGAGATCACTTCCCCGGCTAGCATCACGCCTTCGAACACCAGTTGCAGGATCAGGCCCAGCGCCGCGCCGACGATCAGCTCGCGCGCGATCTGCAAACCCCATATCGCGCTGAGGGGCGTCAGGTTGCTGGGCGCGTCCAGCAAAGGCGACAATACCAGGGTCAGCAGCAGAGCAAATACCAGGCGCACGCGCGGCGCGACCGCCTTGGCATTGAGCGGGGGCGCGGTCATCACCAGTGCACCGATGCGCAGGAACGGCCACAAGTACATTTGCATCCATGCATTGAGCATGGCTTGGGTGATTTCCATCGCTGTGGTGCCGAAGCTGGTCGCTGTCGCGGCTAATGCGCCACGGCGGGAATGCTTTCGAGCAGGCGGCGCGTGAACTCGATCAGCAATTGCAACATCCACGGGCCGGCCAGCATCAAGGTGGCCGCCATGGCCAGCAGCTTGGGAATGAACGACAGCGTCATCTCGTTGATCTGCGTCGCGGCCTGAAACACTCCGACCAGCAGGCCTACCGCAAGCGATACCAACAGCAAGGGCGCCGCCAATAGCAAGGCCAGCTGCAGCGCCTGCTGACCCAGCGTCAGTACCGATTCCGGCGTCATGTCGGTCCCCTTCAAGCCGGCACATTGAAGCTGGCCGCCAGCGAGCCCATGATCAGGGCCCAGCCGTCGACCAGCACGAACAGCATCAGCTTGAACGGCAGCGAGATCAGCATCGGCGACAA
This sequence comes from Verrucomicrobiota bacterium, assembly GCA_903970595.1. Lineage (GTDB taxonomy): Bacteria > Pseudomonadota > Gammaproteobacteria > Nevskiales > Nevskiaceae > Nevskia. The sequence continues at coordinate 17,502 of CAJCJI010000355.1, read as the reverse complement.
CATCATCATGCCCATGCTCATCAGCACGCTCGCCACCACCAAGTCGATCACCACGAAAGGAATGAACAGCATGAATCCGATCTGGAACGCTGTAGTCAGCTCGCTGGTCATATAGGCCGCCGCCAGCACGGCGAACGGAATCTCGTCGGAATTGGCGAATGGACCATGCCCGGAAATCCTGGCGAAGGTCAGCAAATCCGTGTTGCGCGTCTGCGCAAGCATGAAGGCGCGCATCGGTTTGGCCGCCGCCGTCAGGGCCGGCTGGAATTCGACCTTGCCGTCCATATACGGCTGTAGCGCATCGTTGTATACGCGCTGCTCCACCGGGGCCATGATGAACAGGGTCAGGAACAGCGACAACCCCAGCAGTATCTGGTTGGAAGGCGTGTTGTTGGTACCGAGCGCCTGGCGCAGCAAGCCGAGCACGACGATGATGCGGGTGAAGGCAGTCATCGTCATCAGCGCCGCCGGCAACAGGCTCAGCGCGGTCATTGCCAGCAGCAGCTGGATACTCAGGCTATACGCCTGACTACCGGGAGCGGCCGGCAGCGTCAAGGCCGGCGCGGCGGCGGCCATGGTGGGAGCGGCCAGCAGACCGCCCAGGGCCACAAATGCCTGCAACAGCCGGATCATTGGCTTGCGCGGCCGCGTAGCGTCTTGCGCATAGCGTCGGCAAATCCGCTCGACACCGGCGCCGCTTCAAGGTCGGCCGAAGGCGGCTGCTCGAACACGTGCAGCGTCTGCACCCGGCCGGGAGCGACACCGATCAGCAGATGTGTGTCGCCGGCGCGAATCATCAACACCCGCTCCTTGGCGCCGACCTGAAGGCCACCCTGCACCTGGAGTGCGCCCGCGGCACCGGGCCGAATGCCCTGGACCCGGCGCAGCAGCCAGGCCAGCACAAAAATCGCGGCAAGGACCAGCAACAGGCTTAGCGCGGTCTGGCCCAGACCCGCGCCGAGCGGCATCGCGTCCGGCGGGCTGGTCACACCTGTCTCAGCTTGCGGATGCGCTCAGCCGGACTCACTACATCGGTCAGGCGCACACCGAATCTCTCGTTCACCACGACCACTTCGCCATGGGCGATCAGGGTGCCGTTGGCATATATGTCGAGCGGCTCACCGGCAGCTCTCTCGAGCTCGACAACTGAGCCCTGATTGAGCTGCAACAGGTTGCGGATTGGCAGCCGGGCCCGGCCCACTTCCATGGATATGGTCACGGCGACGTCCAGCAGCACGTCTAGGTTGAGGTCGCCTCCCTGCGCCGAGGCCTGGCCTTGCAGGTTCTGGAAATTCGCGCGCGTATAGTCCTTGTTGCCTGCGGCTGCAGCGTTGGGCGCGGCAGCGTGGCTTAGAACCTCTTCGGCAGGGGTGCTCATCGGGTTTGACCTGATTGGGTGGCGAAAGTAGGATTGCGACGGACGACTTCCGTGACGCGCACGGCGTTGTGTCCATTGTTGTTGATGCCGAAGGTGCCGCGGAACAGCGGCAGGCCATCGACGGTCAGGTCCACGCTCTGCGGCATGTGGATCGGAATGATGTCGCCGGGCCGAAGACTCATCAGCTGACGCAGGCTGATAGTGGTGCGCGTCAGCTCGCTCTCCATCTCGACCTCGGCGTCCTTGATCTGCTCGCGCAAGGCCAGCGACCAGCGTTCATCCTTGTCGGCACGATCGGACTGCACGCCGGCGTCGAGCTGGTCGCGAATCGGCTCGATCATGGAATACGGCATTGTCACGTGCAGTTCGCCGCCGCCGCCGTCCAGTTCAATGCGGAACTTGGAAACGACCACGATTTCGGAGGGGGCGACGATGTTGGCAAAATGTGGATTGACCTCCGAGCCCAGGTATTCGAACTCCAGCGGCATCACCGGTGTCCAGGCTTCTTGAAGATCGGCGAAGGCCTGACGAATCAGCAACTGGATCACCCGAGTCTCGGTCGGGGTGAACTCGCGCCCCTCGATCTTGGTGGCGAAGCGGCCATCGCCGCCGAAGAAGTTTTCCACCACCGCGAACACCAGCTTGGGCTCGAATACGAACAGCGCGGTGCCGCGCAACGGCTTGATGCGCACCAGGCTCAGGCTGGTCGGCACGTACAGCGAATGGGTGTACTCGTTGAATTTCTGCAGTTCCATGCCAAGCACCGTCAGTTCCGCCGTGCGCCGCATCATGTTGAACAAGCCGATTCGGAACAGCCGCGCAAAGCGCTCGTTAATCATTTCCAGGGTCGGCATGCGGCCGCGGATGATGCGATCCTGGGCATTGAAGTCGTAGGACCGCGCCTCGCCAGGCGCCGGCGGCGGCGCGATATCGACGACGCCATTGTCGACGCCGTGCAGCAGGGCGTCGATTTCGTCCTGGGACAGCAAATCCTGCAGCGGCGCACTCATTGCATGACCAGGCTGGTGAAGTAGACGGCCGAAATCTCGGCCGGTGCGCTTTCCGACTGCAAGGCTTTCTGGACTTCCTCCTTTGCCTGCTTCTGCAATGCCTCCTTGGCTTCGCGACCTGCGATGGTGTGCGAGCTCTGCTGGCTGAACAGCAGCATCAGCGCATTGCGAATCCGCGGCATATGCGTCTTGACGGCGTCGATGACTTTCGGGTCGCGCGCCATCACTTCCACGCTGACTTGAAGGAAGCGCATCGATTCCTCATCGGCAAGGTTGACGACGAAGGCTGGGGTCAACTCCAGGTACATCGCAGGCTGCTCGTTTGCGGCATCGGGGGCGGCGGCATCGGCGGGCACCGACTCCCCGGCGGCGGCCTTGGCCGCGGCATGAGCCGTAGGCTTGGGCACCAGCAGCCAGGTGACTCCGCTGGCCAGTCCGGCTGCCACCAGCGCGGCACCGAAAATCATCAGCAGACCGCCGCGCCCGCGCTTCGGAACCACCGGTGCAGCCGAGGCGGATTCTTCCGCGTCATCGCGGGGCCTTTTGACCGCCTCTCTTTTTGCAGCGCTTGCCATCACGGCACTCCTTCGAGGATGCCGGGCTGGAGCAAGGCGTGTGCCACGTGGAACTGTCCCAACGACGCGCGCAACGGCTTGATGCAGGAAGGAGACGCCGGCTTTTTGACTCCGCCGGAATTGAATTCGATGTCGGAAATGCGTCAGAGCGGTGAGGCGTGGCCTGCGCGCAAGGGAGCCGCTCAGGGCAAGCGGGCACAGATGCGGCGGTTGATGTCCATGCCAGAACCGGAGACGACCTCAGGCGAAGTCGTCCACCAAGCCGATACGGACAATTGTCGGAAGCAATTGCGGCTGCATCTCTTCCTCTTGCGCCGGGTGACCGTCCATGGTGGACGCGCTTCCGGGATTGCGTGGCTGCTGGGGCGATTGCCCCTGACCTCCCACCTGCGCCTGCGACAGGTGCATGCCACCTTCGGCGAGCATCGAGCGCAACTGCGGCATCCCGGCGCTTAGCATCTCGCGTATTCGCGGATGTACGGCGGCGAATTGAACTTGTGCCTCGTTGCCGGAAATCTGCACATGGATCTGCAGGTTGCCCAGTTCGCGCGGGTTCAATTCGAGCCGTGCCTCCTGCACGCCGCCCAGCACCTGCCATTGCACATGCTCGACGAGCGATGTGGGCCAGCCCTCTTGATTCAGATCGAGGCTGGCTTTCATGCCGTGCTGTGACACGGCGCCAGGCGCGGCGTCGGCACTCGCGCTGCTTGGGAGAACGGGCAGGAGTGGACGGAATTGTGGGTCCAGAGAGACTCCCGAGGCGGCCGCGGACGGCGGCGCAATCCCTTGCTGTCCACGATCTCCCGCGGTGGCAACCGCAAGAGATGGCTCGGCGGCAAGCTTCATCGGCGCAGGAGACATGGCAGATGCGGCCGAGTAGCTTTGAGCGTCCTGCGAAACTTCCGCTTCACCCTCCGCTTCGGTATCCTCGTCGTCCGTTTGTGGCGATGGCCCAGTGCCCTCCGCGGCGCTGCGGGCTGCACGCTGTGCGGTACCCGGTCCGTGCGGCGCGAGGGATTCCGAGCGGAGTCCGGTCTGCGCAGTCAGGCCGACCGAGTCGAGGCTGCCGGCTGCCGCCGGTGACAGTGCCGAATTCAGCGCGGAAAGCAGCCAGGCCAGCGAGCTGCCTGGCGTTCCGTCAGGACTGACCTGATCGGTTTCGTCCGTTTTGGATGCCTGCGGCTTCGCGGCCGTCGTGTCCATGGCATTTGCCGCAACGGGCGCTTCGTTGAGTTCGGAGCCGCCAAGACTGAAAGCAGCGCCGGAGTTGGCCGGCGTGAGGCCGGCGGCCGGCACATTGGACGCTGCAGCGGCAGGGGCGGCAATCGCGGCGAGCATTGGAGATGATTCCCGGAACGTTCCGGCTTCAGCCGGCCATCGCCGACGGCGGCCGCCGCTGGGCGAATTCATCCAGCTCTCGCTGCAAGCGGCGTTCGCGCAATTGCTGCTCCGACTTGTCACTGCGATCGATCAGGGCTTCCAGCACATCGGTGTCGCGGTGTTTGTTGAGCCACAAATCGCGCGCCTGATCCAACTTTGAACGTGCTTCCTGCACGGCGCCGGCCTGCCAGCGCAAGGCCTCCGCCAGCTGCCGCAGGAAGGCCTCTCGGTTGGCAAGCAGGGACGGCATCAGGCTGGTGCCCGGGCGGCCGCCGCCATACTCGTTCATGTAGCGCTCCATTTCCTGCAGCTGCGCTTCGTGGCGCGCAAGGGTCGCTTGGCTTTCGGCAAAGCGGCGCGCCGCGTCGTCTTCGCGGTTCTGCGCCAGGCGGCGGATCGGATCCAGACGCTTGCCCAGCGTGGCTTTTGTGTTCATTGCGGTAATAGGCTCTCAAGGGCTTGAAGGCTGGCGTGAAAATTCGCCGGCTCGTGGAAATCCTGACGCAGGAACGTTTCAATGCGCGGCCACAGGGCCAGTGCGGCATCGACGGTGACGTCACTGCCCCTCTGGTAGGCACCGATGGCGATAAGGTCGCGGTTGCGCTGATATGCGGACACCAGCTGACGGAAGCGCCGCGCCAGCTTCTGCTGCTGCGGCACCGTGACATCCCTGGCTACGCGGGAAATCGAAGCCTCGACATCGATCGCCGGATAAATGCCAGATTCGGCTATACCGCGCGACAGCAGGATGTGGCCGTCAAGGATGCCTCGAGCCGTATCGGCGATGGGATCGTTGGGATCGTCGCCTTCGGTAAGCACGGTGTAGAAGGCCGTGATGGACCCGCCGCCGGACACGGCATTGCCGGCGCGCTCCACCAGACGGGGCAGTTGCGCGAAAACCGAAGGCGGATAGCCGCGCGTCGTCGGTGGCTCGCCCACCGCAAGGCCAATTTCGCGCTGTGCCTGCGCGAACCGCGTCAACGAATCCATCAGCAGCAGCACATGCCGGCCCTGGTCGCGGAAGCTCTCGGCGATGGCGGTGGCCAGCCAGGCTCCACGCAGGCGCAAAATGGGTGCGCGATCTGCCGGCGTGGCCACCACCACGGCCCGCTTCAGCCCGCCCTCGCCGAGACTGTGGTCGATGAAATCGCGCACCTCGCGGCCGCGCTCGCCGACCAGGCCGACGACGATGACGTCGGCCTCGGTGAAGCGGGTCATCATGCCGAGCAGCGTGCTCTTGCCGACACCGGTGCCGGCGAACAAGCCCAATCGCTGTCCCCGCCCCACCGTCAGCAGGGCATTGATCGCCCGCACGCCAACGTCCAGGGGACGATCGATCGGTGCGCGCTCCATCGGATTGATCGCATCCGAGCCAGGCAGCCGACGCTCGCAGCGCAGGGCACCACCGCGGTCGATCGGCTTGCCCTCGCCGTCCAGGACGCGGCCGAGCAGCCCCCCGCCGACGGGAATCGCGGCTGCATGCGGCAAAGGAATGACCCGCGCGTTCGGCAGCAGGCCGTGCATCTCTCCCACCGGCATCAGGAACACCCGTTCGCCGGAGAAGCCCACCACCTCGGCTTCCAGCGAACTGTCAGGGCCGCTCACCACCCGGCAACGCGAGCCGATCTGCGCCCGGCAGCCCACGGCTTCGAGCGTCAGGCCAACCACCCGCTTGAGTAATCCCTCCGCCACCACACCACCCAGCTCGGGCACGCGCTGCGCCACCGCATGGAGGTGCCGCGCCATGCGCGCGTTGGCGGCGGCGCTCCACTCATTCATGCTTCCGCTCCGCCTTCGGCGTGCAGGGCCTGCGCCATGCTGCGCACGCGGGCATCCAGGGTAGCATCGACCCAGCCGGTATCGCCGGCGATGCGGCAGTCGCCGCGCGCCAAGGCTGGGTCGGACACGAAGCGCCAGGCGCCGAGTTCGGCCGGCCGCTCCAGGCAGCCCTGCAACACTGCAACATCATCCGGATGCAGGTGCACGCGCAATTCCCGCGGCATGGCAACCAGGGCCGCGATGGCTTCACGTACCGTGCCGGCCATGCGCGCCGGATCGATTTCGAATTCCCGTTGCACCAGGCGGCGCGCGGCCTGCAGCGCCAATTCGGTCAGGACGGTTTCCACCTCGGCATCGAGTTGCGCCAAGGGCTTGGAAGCATGTTCCAGCAACTGGCGCAGGCGTTGCGCCTCTGCCCGCACCTGGGCCGCGCCGGCTGCATAACCTTCGGCGTGGCCTTCGGCAAAACCCCGGGCAAAGCCTTCCTGGTGCGCCGCCGATTCGATCGACTCGATCTGGGCTGCCGTCGGCGGCGGCGGCTTGGCGCCGCCGCCGAACAGCGGCAGGTTCCAACGCTGCGCACCAGAAGCGGGGTCCATGAGTTCAGACAAAGTCTTCACCCTTGCCGCCCAGTACGATCTCGCCGGCCTCTGCCAGCCGCCGGGCGGTGGACAGAATATCCTTTTGCGCCGCTTCCACATCGGCCAAGCGCACCGGTCCCTTGGCCTCCATGTCTTCCAGCAGCATCTCGGCGGCGCGTTTGGACATGTTCTTGGTGAATTTGTCGCGCACCCTCGGGTCGGCGCCCTTGAGGGCTACGCACAGCATCTCGCCGCTGGCCTCGCGCAGCAGCGCCTGCAGCCCGCGATCGTCGACATCGGCAAGGTCGTCGAAGACGAACATCAGATCCTGAATACGGGTTCCCAGATCGGCATCGCTTTCGGAAATTGTGCCGATGATGGCGGTCTCCATGGACGTGTCCATCAGGTTGAGGATGTTGGCGGCCACCTTCACGCCGCCTACGCTGGATGATTTGATATTGCCAGCGCCCGAGAACTGCTTCTCCATGATCTCGTCCAGCTCGCGCAGGGCCGCCGGCTGGATGCCGTCGAGGCGCGCAATGCGCATCAAAACGTCGCTGCGCATGCGCTCGGGCAGTTGCGCCAGCACGTCCGCGGCCTGGTCGGCATCCAGATAGGCGAGCACGATGGCGACGATCTGCGGATGCTCGTTGCGCACCAGATCGGCAACGGCGCGGGTCTCCATCCACTTGAGGGCTTCCAGACCCTTGCTGTTGCGGCCGAGCAGGATGCGGTCTATCAGGCCGCTGGCCTTGTCCTCGCCCAGTGCGCCCACCAGCACCCGCCGTACGTAATCGTCGGCACCGACGCCCAGCGAAGTCTGGTTTTCCAGTTCGCCGACAAAGCGCTCCACCACGGCGGCCACGCGTTCGCGGGTGACGCTGCCGAGCGAGGCCATCGCCTGCCCGACCTTTTGTACATCTTTGGCACCGAGGTGCTTGAGGACCTGGGCTGCTTCGCTCTCACCCAGCGACATGAGCAGGATCGCGGCACGCTCTGGGCCGGTTGCCTCCGTCAGGGGCGCCAGGGCACCGCCGTTGTCAGCCATTTTCGCCCAGCCAGGTCTTGACTACCTGCGCCACCCGCTTGGGATCCTGGCCGGCCGCACTGCGTGCCAGCGCCAGTTTCTGATCATACGGAGCGAGACCGGCAGCTCCCGCCTGGACCGGGCCGCCGAGCGAAAGCTGCTCTTGTCCCAGTGCGACTGCGGTCGTCTGCACCGCCGCGGGGGTGCCGCGTTGCCCACCGACCAGAGTGCGCAATAGCGGCCGCAACACGGCGAAAATCAGGGCCAGCACGACCAGTGCACCGAGTCCCTGGCGTCCGATGTCGCGCAGTTCCGGGCGCTGCCACAGCGGCAGCGGCTCCAGCAAGGGCGCATCGGCGGTGACAAAGGCCGCATTCTGCACGCTCACGGTGTCACCGCGATCGGCATTGAACCCGACTGCTTCCTTGACCAGTGCCTGCACCTTTGCCATCTGCTCTGGCGCGAGCGGCACCATGGTGGTCTTCCGCGTCTTGGCATCGACCTGCGGCAGGTTATCGACCAGCACCGCCACGGACAGGCGCCGCAAGCGGCCGACCGGCTGGCGGGTATGGCTGACGGTGCGGTCCAGCTCGTAATTGCGCGTACTGCTGTGACTCTGCGTCAGTGGCTGATCGGAGCTTCCTGCAGTTTCGGCGGCGGCGGCCGGTGCGGTGTCCGCGCCGGCCGCATTCTTGTCGTTCGCCTTGGCTGGCGCGGCAGCGGCCTTCGAAGCGGCTGCGGGCGGCTGGTTGCTGGTGGCGCCGGGAATGCCCAGGGCTGCACCGCTTCCGTTGCGGCTGATGTCCTCGCTGGTCTGCTCGCTGCGCACAGCGGCCGAATCCGGCTTGTAACTTTCGCGCGCTTCCTCGACAAATGAGAAATCCAGATCCGCCGCGACCTGGGCACTGACCCTGCCCGCTCCAAGCATGGGCGTAAGCAGTTGTTCCACGCGGCGCACATAGTCGGCCTCCAGGCGATGGGTCTGGTCGAACTGGGCCGCACTCTGCGCCGCCTCGCTGTCCGGATCCGCCTGGGTCAACAGATGTCCATACTGATCGATGACGGTGACCGCGCTCGCATTCAGGTCCGGCACGCTCGACGCGACAATGTGCACGATAGATGACACTTGCCCCTGGTCGAGTTGCCTGCCCGGATTCAGCTCCACCAGGACCGAAGCGCTGGCTCCTTCCCCGCTGCGCACGAACGGCGAAGCCTTCGGAAGTGCGAGGTGGACGCGCGCGGACTTGACCGGTTGCAGACTGCTCACGGTACGCGCGAGCTCCGTCTCGAGTGCCAGTTGGTAGCGGGCGCTTTCAATGAACTGGCTGGTACCTAGGCCCTGATCCTGCTGGATCATCTCAAAGCCCATGGCGCTGCCCTTGGGCAGGCCTTGTGCCGCCAGGCGCATACGGGCCTCGTAAACCTTGTCGCCGCGCACCGTGACGCTGCCGCTCTGCGGATCCACTCGGAATGCGATGCCGGCGCTGCGCAGGGCATCGGCGACTTCGTTCGAGTCTTTCTCCGCCAGCCCCGGGTATACCGGCGCATAATTGGGCTGTTGCGACCAGCTGAACATGGCAGCACCGGCCGCCACGGCAAACGCCAGGCCAATCAACAGCGCGAGCTGCCGCACCGCGGGCAGGTCTTTCAGACCCCGTAGTTGCTTCAAGGCGGGAAGTGTGGCTTCAGCCATGGCTTAGTCCGCTCTAAAGAGGCATATTCATGATGTCCTGGTACGCGGACACCATGCGGTTTCGTACTTCGACCATACCCCGGAAGGAGACCTGGGCCTTGCTGGTCGCCACCATCACGCTCGACAGGTCAGTGTTCGGGTCACCCAACTCAAACGAGCGCTGCAGCTTAGCCGCCTCGCTTTGCGCGCCGTTGACCTGGTCGATCGAGGTTTTCAGCATCGACCCGAAGCCGTCTTGTCCGGTAGCCGCATCGGCACCCGGTTGGGCCGCAGCCTGACTGCCCAGTTGGCCGATGGCCTGGGACGAAGGCGGACGGACCGAGGCCTGCGCGCTGAGCGCGCGGATCTGGGCCAGTACACTATTGACGTTGATTTCGCTCATGAGGATGTTCTCGCTGCCATCCGCGACGGACTTACACCTTGGAGCAAGTCCCGTGCCCGCGGCGGGCGGCGCATTTCCGTCGCCGCCACTCCTGTTGTCCGGGACAACATGGGCTCAGGCCTTGAGCGGTTCGCGTTCGGCAAAGTCACGGTGCAGGCCGTACTTGCGCAGCTTCTCCACCAATGTGGTGCGGCGCGTATTGAGCAGCTTCGCGGCATGCGCGACCACTCCGCAGGATTGCTCCAGGGCCTGGCGGATCAACCCGATTTCAATCGATTCGATGTAGTCCTTGAGGTCCAAGCCTGCCGGAGGCAATTGCGCCGGCACCTGCGCCGGAATCATGCAGGCCACCATCGCCGGTGCCGCATAATCGTCTTCGTCCAGCACCGCATCCACCACATGCGCACTTGCGGTCGCCGCACTGCCCCGATAACGCGGTGGCAGGTCAGCGGCGCTTACCGGCGCCTTGGGATGCAATACAGCAAGGCGCTCGATCAGGTTAGACAGTTCGCGCACATTGCCCGGCCAGTGATAGCCGCGCAATACATGCACGGCGTCAGGACTGAGGCGTACTCCGCCGTGACCGCTGCGCTCCTGTGCCGCAGTGAGGTCTTCAATCAGCATGGGCAGATCTTCAAGCCGTTCGCGCAGCGGCGGCATCTCGATCGGGAACACATTGATGCGGTAATACAGGTCTTCGCGAAATGCGCCTTTCAGGATGGACTGCTCGAGATTGCGATGCGTCGCCGCTATGATCCGAACGCTACAGTGGGTGCTGCGGCTGGAGCCAACCCTTTCATAGGTGCGCTCCTGCAGCACACGCAGGATCTTCACCTGCATTGGCAGGCTCATATCGCCGATCTCATCCAGGAACAAGGTACCGCCCTCGGCCATCTCGAAACGCCCGCGCCGTGCCGTGATGGCGCCGGTAAAAGCACCTTTCTCGTGGCCAAACAACTCGCTCTCCAAAAGCTCAGAGGGAATGGCTCCGCAGTTCACTGCCACGAATGGCCGATCACGCCGGTTGGACTGCGCATGGATGGCGCGCGCCACAACCTCCTTCCCGGTTCCCGACTCCCCGGTGATCAGCACGGTACTGTCGTGCGGGGCAACCTGTTCGATCATGCGGCGGGTGCGGCGCACCAGGGCTGAATTCCCGGCGGGCCCCTGTGGCATCATTTGCACCGCGGGGCGGTTGATACAAGGGTCGGCATGCAGCATGCCGGCGCGCTTGAGTAGATCGGCCAGATGCGAGTACTTCATCGGGTAATCAAGGGCCAGGCAGGCGCTGCGGTCCAGGCCAAGCAGCTCGGCGGTCCGCTCGTGGTACTTGGCCACAACCAACAAGGGCGGGTGATAGTGATCCCGTTTCAGCCATTGGGCCAGGCGCTGCAATCCTTGCGCGTCGTCCTGGCAACCAAGGATCACAGCAAGCCAATCGCGAGGCTGCCGTTCGTCCAGAGGAAAGCCCTTCAAGGACTGCGTCAATACCGGATGGTAGTCGATGAAGCGCAGAATCGTGCCAAGTGCTTCCAGCCTCTGCTCGTCCGCGTCGATCACCAGAACCCTTGATTCGCTCATAACTCGTAACCCCTCTTGCTTGTTCATGACTGCGTTGCCGCGCTTCTGCGAGCCAGGCCGTTTGATTCGCTCAGACCGCTACGGCAGTACCTGCAAGGCGCGGACGTGCGCGCTCCGGCGCAGGAGCGATTTTCATCAGTTCGCGGTACTTGGCCACCGTGCGGCGGGCCACCCGCACTCCGGTGCGCGCAAGCAATGCGGCGATTGCTCCGTCGCTCAAGGGTGCCGCCGGGCGCTCGCCGTCGATGATGCGGCGTATCATGGCCCTGACGGCCAAGCCAGAAGTCTCCCCTTCGGTACGAGCGATCTGGCTGGGGAAAAAGGCCTTCATCGGATAGATTCCCCAGGGCGTTTGCACGAACTTGTTCGACACCACCCTGCAGACCGTGGATTCGTGCATGCCGATGTGACGAGCGATCTCACGCAGGGTGAGCGGTGCCATGCCCTCCTCGCCACGCCGCAGAAAATTACACTGCATGACAAACACCGCTCGAGCCGTCTTCAAAAGGGTTTCGTGACGCATCTCGAGGCCATGCACCAGCCAGCGTGCCTCCTGCAGTTTTTCCTTCATTCCTCGATGGGGCGCACTGCGCGAGAGCAAGCCCTCGTACAAGGAGTTGACGCGCAGACGCGGCAACGTCGCCGCGTTCAATTCCACCTTCCAACTGTGTCCGGCACCCGTGACCACGACATCCGGCACGATGTTCTGAGCCGGCTCGCGAACCGTGGAGCCAGGCTTTGGGTCGAGCGCACGGATCAAGCGCATGGCCTGTCCGAGTTCATCGATAGTGCAATCCGCCTCGATTGCCAGTGCCGCGGGATCGCACCCTGCCATACGATCCATGAAATTGGCCACAAGGCGACGCGCCAATTCCAGCGCCGGCATGCCCGGCGCCATATCGTCGAGTTGCAGAAGCAGGCACTCGCGCAAGTTGCGGGCGCCGAAACCTGTGGGCTCCACGCTTTGCACCTTGGCGAGCGCCGTATTCAGCTCTGGCAATGCCACCTGCCATTCTGCCGGCAGCTGCGCCAGAATATGCTCCAGCGGAGCCTCCAGGTAACCGTTTTCGTCGATATGCTCGATCAGCGAGGACACGAGGCACTGTTGGCGCTCGCCGTCGACGATCAGACGCAACTGCGAAAGCGCGCGCATGCGCAGGTCGTCGGAATTGGGCGCGGCGGTACGGGAACCGAACGGCGAGTCGTCATCTTCGGTTGGCTCGCCGCCGGACCAGGCTTCGGCGCTGCTCCAGTCGAAGTCCGCTTCAACCTTGTCCAGCGCAGTGGGATCGCAAGCGCTGACCTCGACCTCGAGGCAGTCAGCAGCAGTAATAGCGATGGTTGGTTCTTCCGCGGCTGGCGCCGGGACGTCGTCGCCTTGATGCTCCTCGCACTCCTCGACTTCTTCCAACAACACGTTGGACTCCAGGGCGTGCCGCATTTCTTGCTCTAGCTCGAGAGAAGACAACTGCAACAAGCGGATCGACTGCAGCAATTGCGGTGTCATCACCTGCTGCTGGCTCACATGCAGCTTTAGAATTGGTCCCATAACTATTTACTCCTCGGTTTGCAGCACGTGTTTTCAGGAAGGCAGTCGATGCATTGATCTTTGTTCAGAGGCACCTGCATTCCAATCAGACTTTTCCTGACGGCATGTAAGGTTTTTCCCTACAATCGTCAAATCTTCAACTGCATTTCTCCATTCGTCCGCGCCGGATTTCCGTTGGTCGGCAGTGCGTCAGGTGAAGCATCATTCCCTGTTCGACACCGCCAGCGTTTCCCTCAAATCAAACCAAAACCAGGGAAATGCGGGGGGTCGAACCGCCGATCTGCCTGGGACCACCTTCAGTCGCTTGCCTGAGCGCCGGCCCTGACGGCGAAATGCGTCAATGCATTGATACCGCGCAAACCCAGGGTCTGCATCATCCTGGCGCGATGCGTTTCCACCGTCTTGACACTAAGCCCAAGAACCTGGGCGATCTCCTTGGTCGACTTGCCCCTGCCCACCAGGCGCAACACTTCGCGCTGACGTCGCGTCAGGATTCCGCTGCCCTCGGCGCGCCTGCTGCGGCGCTCGATCACTTTGCGCGACACACTTGGGCTGATATAAATCTGGCCCTTGGCATATGAGCGCAGCGCAAGTTCCAGTTCCAGCGGTTCGCTGGACCGGCTCAGGAACGCCGAGGCTCCCGCGGTAAGCGCGGCGCGTACCTGCCCTGGGTCTTCTGTGGTGATAAGAAACATCAGGCCGACCGCGGGGAAATGCCGGCGGATCTTCCTGGTCAGGTCCATGCCGCTGATGTCGGACAAGGCAAACTCCGACACCACCAGATCCGGGGATTGCTCTCCGATGCGCTCGATCAGTTGTGATCCGTCGGCTGCTTCCGCAACGACTTCGACACCTTCCAGCGTTCCGAAGTAGTGCCGTAGCATCGCTCTTGTGAGAGTCTGTGGTTCCGCAAGAATAATGCGCACCAGAAATGCCAGTTATTAGCCCTAAGGCCATACTAGCGATTCCCCGGCTCGATTCGAGGGCGGATGTGAGTCCTAACGGTAGACGGTAGCGGGCGACGGTATGCGCGGTAATTCGGGCATGCCCGCTGTGGCAAAAATTTACTAGTTCAGCCCAGAGCCTAGCTCCTCGTCAGCTGCTTGGCTTCCTATCCGTGAGAGATGAATGTCGTCTTGGGGCGGTCATTTTTCGCCTGGCGGCAACCTGTCTCAGGCCTCAGGTCTGGACAACTGAAGGCTGGCGGGTTTCCTTGACTGCTCGGCGATGATGCTTGAACACATGTCGCTCCAGCGCCTCCTGGCAGAAATCCGGCACCGCATCGAACTCGGCGCTGACCTCGCCCTGCGAAACCGCCGTGATCCGCGCCGGCCAGCGCAGGGCTTGCGGCAGAAAAGGACACAGGAACAGTTCCAACAGACCGACGGATCCCACCTGCGGCATCGGTTCCGCGGGCACCCAGCTGGCACTGTGCCAGGACAGGCGTAGGGCCATGGCAGTGGGCCGCGGAGATTGCAGGTTGAGAAAGCTGCCGAATAATTCCAGCAGCAGATTCAACTTGAGGTGGATGCGCTGCAATTCCAGCTCGGTCTGCGTCGGTTCGTCGGCTGCCTGGGTATGCTCCTCCAGCAGCGCCACTGCCGCAAGCAGCCTGCTGTTGGCTTCAGCCAGGCGTTCCCCATCCGGCCCCGCCGGCAAAGCCTCAAGCGGCACCCAGCGCAATGGCAGCGAATCGCGATAGCCGATTCCCTCGCCCAGACGATCTGTCACAGACCCCATGTGCCGCACTCCTGCCGGATATACCGGTCGGTGATCTGCAAGGCGCGGGCCTGCCAGGGTCGGTAGACCCTAGTTCGCCTTTGGGGCGATGGCATCCCAGCCAGCCTTGATGGTGCGCAAGAGCTCCATGACCTCCTGCACCGCCGCCACGTCGTTGTGGATCTTGGCATAGACAAGGCGGCGCATCATATAGTCGTACAGCGAGGCCAGGCGCAGCGCAATTTGTCCGCCCGCCTTGTAGTCCAGCACACTGCGCAGATGATCGAAGATGGCCTGGGCGGAATCGATGCCGCGCAGCTTGTCGGCGAAATTGCCGTGATTCATGCCGGATACCGCCAGCGCCAGGCGCTCCAGTGCGCCGTCGTAGAGCATTGCGATGAGCCGGTGCGGGGAGGCATCGGCGAGCATTGATGTGACTCCCGATTCGCGGTACTGACGAACTGCCGTATAACCTCTGGGAACCATCGAAAAAACCTCAGAACGAATCTTGCCGGTGTGACTGACAGGATCGGCTCGGCGCCCGAAATCTTGAGCGCGGAAACCGGATCAACCGCTGGACGACGACGAAGAGCTGCTGGTTTGCGGGGTGTAGAGCTGGGTCAGCAGGCTTTCCGTGCTCTTGTAGGCCGCCACGACATTATCCATCGCGTTGAACTCGGCGTTGTACTGGGCGGTGAGCTGGGCGGATTGCGCGTTGAGCTGGCTCAGCTGGTTATTGATGTTGCTGACGTCGGTCTGCAGCCCATTGGTTTCGGAGTCGAGCGTTCCCGACGGTCCGGCGACGCCGTTGATCAATGTGTTAAGCTGGGTGCCGATGCCGGCGCTGCCGGCGAACAAGCTTTGCACCGCGGTAGGATTCTGCTGCAGCGCACCGGTGAGCGTCGAGGTGTTGACGCTCAAGGTCCCGTCCGAACCGGCCGTGACACCGATTTGCGACAATAGGCTGAAGGCGCTGGTAGACGATCCTGCGCTGCCGCCGACAATCGATTGCAGCTCGAACATTACGTTTTCCACCCCCAGATTGCCCAGCAGCGGACCCGGCGTGCCGGCGTTGGTGCTCGAAACGCTTCCGGAAGCCGGCGGTGTATAAGCAGTAGCGGTGGTGATCAGGGACAGTGCCGAATTATAGGCTTGAACGAAGTTCTGGATCGCGGTTGCGCCGGAATTGGTGTCGGTGCTGACGGTCAAAGTCTGCGTAGTGTTGGGCGAGGCGCTGGCGAGATTCAAAGTGACGTTGTTGAGCGCGTTGGAAACAATGTTGGAGGCACTGTCGAACGGCAGGTTGTCGATCGTACCGGTTGCGTCGCTGGCGGGCTGGATCGAAGTGAAACTGATCGGCGAAGAGGACGAGACGGATACCGCGTTGGCGGTTCCCGTCTCCGTTGCGGACAACAGCAGATAAGACCCGCCGGTGCCATTGACGATGCTGGCCGTAACTCCGGAGTTGTCGCTGGCTCCGTTGATCGCGGCTGCCAGGCCCGACAAGGTGTCGTTGCTGCTGCCGAGCGTGACGCTGAAGCTGGCGCCGCCTGCGGTGAAGGTATAGGGCCCGGTGCCGACAGTCGCGTTCTGGCTGCTGAACGAAGGCGATTCGATCGTATTCGCCTGCGCCAGCGTCTGTACCTGGACCTGGTAGCTGCCGGCCACGGCGCCGGTGCCGGCCGTGGCGCTGAACACGGAACTATCGCTGGATTGAGCCGTGAGCTGCGACAGGCCGCCGCCGGATGTGATCGCCGTTACGGCGCTCTGCAGACTGGTCAGCGCGGACTGCACCGTACCGAGCGATGAGATCGTGGCCTGGTCAATGGTCTGGCTGGATTGCAGCAGGGCCTGTTGCGGCTGAATGGTAGCGTTAACCAGGGCCGGCACAAGGGTGGCGATGTCAAGACCGGAACCGAGGCCCTGCGAAGTCACCGGGGCGACCGTGTTGGATGTTGCAGTGGCCAGGCTGATGGTCATGATCGTGCTCCTAGGCGGTTTGATTCATGAGCTGTAATTTGAGGTGCTGCAGGCTCTGCGCGATGGCCAGGGCCTCAGGGCTGGGTACCTGCATCAACACCTGATTGTTTTGCAAATCGATCACCGACAGCACCATTTGCCCGGTGACCTTGTCGACCTGGAAATGCAGGCTGGTCTGTAGATCCTGGACATGCTGGTTGAGGGCTTCCGCCAGTGCCTGCATATCCGGATTCACCGCCTTTGAATCCGCGGCTGGCGGAGAAGGCAAGGCGGGGGCTGAAACGGCAGCGGACGGGATGGCGCCCGCATCGGTTCCGCCTCCGGGAAAGGCGGCGACCGGACTTAGACTGCCAATTGGATCGGTCATGGAACCGTCCTCCATTCAAGCTGCCGCCTCTCGCGCGAAAAACGGCAAAGCGCCCCATGCCGGCGTTGCCGCCGGCATGGGGTTACTCATTGCCCCGTCTGTTTCTACAGGTGTTGCAGCAGGGACAGAATCTGCTGCGGCTGCGAGTTGGCCTGTCCTAGCACCGCTACACCAGCCTGTTGCAGGACCGAAGCGCGGGTCTCGGCAGCGGTGGCCGAGGCGAAATCCGCGTCCTCGATGGTGCTGCGTGCCGCCGTCAGATTCTGCGAATCCGTCTGCAGTGTCTGAACGGCCGAAGAGAAGCGGTTCTGGTAAGCACCCAGCGATGCATTGGAGCTGTTCACCGAGTTCAGCGCGTTCTGGATCGCGGTCATCGCGGCCGTTGCGCCGGCCACGCTGCTCAGGTCCAGCGTGCTCAGTGCCTCGCCGGTGGTCGCCGAAGTCGCGGCAATCTGCGAACCGCCGGAGGCGGCAGCGGCAAAGCCGCCGGAGGTGGTTGCG
>CAJCJI010000354.1 GCA_903970595.1 Verrucomicrobiota bacterium | reverse complement strand
ATTTCGCTGGCGAGCGCCGGCTTCGAGGTGGTGCCGCACGGCCGTGCGCCCTCGCCCGCGCTGGACGCGGTCGCGGCGGAGATCGCTGCGTCCGGTGCGGCGGCCGGCAGCCTTTGCTTCGACATCGCCGATCGTGCGGCCTGCGCCGCTGTGCTGGCCGCCGACATCGGCAGCCGCGGCGCCTACTACGGCGTGGTGTACAACGCCGGCATCGCCCGCGACGGCACCTTTGCCGCGCTCTCGGGCGAGGACTGGGACAGCGTGCTGCACACCAACCTGGACGGTTTCTACAACGTGCTGCAACCGCTGCTGATGCCGATGGTGCGGCTGCGCCGCGGCGGCCGCATCGTGACCCTGTCCTCGGTATCGGGCATAGCCGGCAACCGCGGCCAGGTCAACTACAGCGCGGCCAAGGCCGGTATCATTGGCGCCACCAAGGCACTGGCGGTGGAACTGGCCAGCCGCAACATCACCGTGAACTGCGTGGCTCCCGGCCCCATCAGGACCGACATGATCAAGGATGCGCCGGTCGAGGAAATGCTCAAGCTGATTCCAGCCGGCCGCCTGGGGGAGCCCGACGAGGTCGCCGCCCTGGTGGCCTACCTGATGGGCGACGATGCCGGCTTCATCACGCGGCAGGTGATCGGCATCAACGGCGGCATGCTGTGAAGCGCGTCGTCGTCACCGGCATGGCCGGCATCACCGCGCTGGGCCAGGACTGGCCCGGCATCGAGGGCAAGCTGCGTGCCTCGGTCTCCGGCATTGAAACCATGCCGGACTGGGACCGCTACCCCGAAATCAATACCCGCCTGGCCGGCCCGGTGCGTGATTTCGTCACGCCGCCGCATTACACGCGCAAGGCCATGCGCACCATGGGCCGCGTCGCCCTGCTGGCGACCCGCGCCAGCGAACTGGCGCTGCAGGACGCGGGCCTGCTGGACGACCCGGAAATCCGCGGCGGCCGCATGGGCGTGGCCTATGGTTCGTCCACCGGCAGCACCGACGCGATACGCGAGTTCTTCAGCCTGCTGGCCACCGGCGAGAACGGCGCGATCAACGCCACCACCTACGTGCGCATGATGGGCCACACCACGGCGGTGAACATCGGCGTTTACTTCGGCTTGAAAGGCCGGGTCATCCCCACCTCCAGCGCCTGCACCTCGGGCAGCCAGGGCATCGGCTACGCCTACGAGGCGATCAAGTTCGGCCAGCAGACCATGATGGTGGCCGGCGGCGCGGAGGAGTTGTGCGTCACCGAGGCAGCGGTGTTCGACACGCTGTTCGCCACCAGCACCCGCAACCAGGCGCCCAAGACCACGCCCAGCCCCTTCGACCGCGACCGCGACGGCCTGGTCATCGGCGAAGGCGCCTGCACCCTGATCCTGGAAGAACTGGAGCACGCGCGGGCGCGCGGCGCGCGGATCTACGCCGAAATCGTCGGCTTCGGCAGCAACTCCGACGGCGACCACATCACCCAGCCCAACAAGCTGACCATGGAAACGGCGATGCGGCTGGCGCTGGACGATGCGCAACTGCCGCCGCAGGCCATCGGCTACATCAGCGCCCACGGCACCGCCACCGAGCGCGGCGACATCGCCGAAAGCCAGGCGACGCATGCCCTGTTCGGCAGCAGCGTGCCGGTCAGCTCGATCAAGGGCAACCTGGGGCACACCCTCGGCGCCTGCGGCGCGATCGAAAGCTGGTTCACCATCGAGATGCTGCGCGGCGGCTGGTACGCGCCGACGCTGAACCTGCGCAATGTCGATCCGCGCTGCGGCGAGCTGGACTACATTATCGGCGAGGGTCGGGAGCTGCGGTGCGAGTACGTCATGAACAACAATTTCGCATTCGGCGGCATCAATACTTCCCTGATCTTCCGCAGGGTGGATTGAGCAGGGCGTTCGCCCGGCAGGCATCGCGGCGCCGGACGTCCATCGCATAAAATTCCGACAGCCGCGGAAACCAGGAAGCCGCTAGGATATCGATGCGGCCGTGCTAGTCTAGAAACACGGGCTTTTGGGGGCCGGACTTTCCTGGGGATTTTTTGTGAAGCAAATCGTACTTGCGTTGGCGGTGAGCGCGCTGCTGTTCGGCTGCGCGGCCCGAAATGAGGCCCCGCCTTCCAAACCACCCGAAGTAACGGAAGCACCAGCGCAAGCGGCGGTGGAAATTGCCGATGGCACGAACGCCAAGGCCATCCAGTTGCGGAAGGTCATTGTAAGAATGCATGTCGGCGACGACGTCGGGCAGCAAAAGCTCGGGCCGTTTTGCATTCCTCGCGGGCGCCTGAGCTGGACCGGCGGACACTCCACCGGTACCGATCAAGACTTCACATCGGCCTTTCATGACGAACTCCAAAGCGCCAATTACACGGTAGTTGGCGACCCCGATGCCCTTTTCCCCGACGCCTCGGCATCGCGAGCCGAGATCATGGTCGGGGGGATCATCGACAAGTTCCAGCTTGACGTCTGTTATCCGCTGGCGGGAGAACGCGATCTCCTGGACATCAAGGGGACTGCCTCGCTCCACGTCAACTGGGAGATTTACGATGTTCTTTCGCGCAAAGTCGTGTATGAGAAAGCCACCGGAGGATTCTACAGCGCGAAGGAATCGATCACGGGCGGACAGATCGCCATGTTCACCAATGCGTTTGCTTCCGCGGTGAAGAACCTGCTGGCGGATCCCGGCTTTCAGGATGCGGTAAAGCGCGAACCGGGCCTGGCTGCCGGCGCCATTCCCGACACCAGTTTCGATCCCATCCAAATGCTTGCCGCGCCATCGGCTTCGAGCGGAATCAACGTCGCCAGCGCTGCCGCGGTAACAATATTGACCGCGACCGGGCATGGCAGCGGATTCATCGTAAGTCCAGACGGCTATGTCCTTACCAACCAGCATGTCGTGAAGGAAGCGCATAAGGTCAGGGTACGGCTTGCAACCGAACGCGAAGTGATCGGCGAGGTGTTGCGCACCGATTCGATTCGCGATGTCGCGCTGATCAAACTGCCGGAAGTCAATCTTCCCGCAATCAGCATTCGATCGAGCGTTCCGGCCGTCGGCGAAGAAGTGTTCGCAATCGGCGCACCCTTGTCGGATAAGCTCGATATCACGGTGACCCGGGGCATCGTGAGCGCCAACCGGACGGATAACGGTCTCAAATTCATTCAGAGTGACGTGTCAATCCATTTGGGAAGCTCAGGCGGCCCCCTGGTGGACAAAAGCGGCGCCGTGGTCGGTTTATGCGATTTGACCATCCAGACCAACGGCGTCGACGACAACCTCAATTTCTTCATCCCGATCAATGAGGCGATCAGCCGCCTCAAGATTCAGTTCAAGGCACTGCAGGCATCCGGTCATATGCAATAAAGCCGCGGCGCGAATAGGCGATGAATAGCGGGTTTGCATCAGACGCGGCAGCCACTTCGCCGATCTTCCGCAGGCTAGAATAATCCGCATGCGACAGACGGGGCCGCCATAACCAGGGAGATATCAATGCCGCACAAGAAATTGGGAAGCCTCGCGCTGTTGCTCACCGCCTTCGCCGGCACCACGGTCATCGCCCCCCTCGGGGTCAAGGCGGACGATGCCGTCAGGGTCAATCGCGCCGTCGGGTATCTCAACGACGGCGTTGGCACAAGCGAGGTCCGCGAGAACTGCACCTGGAACGAACGGCTGGTCGAATATCTGGTGAGGGACGCCCGGGGCAAGGTGAAGGTCACCGACGAGGATCTGGACAAGATTCCGGGCAAGACCCTGAAGCTGGTGGTGGTTGCAATGCATACCTCCGGCGGCGCGGCCTTTTCGGGCCCGAAATGGATCAAGATACGCGGCGAACTGAGGGAAAACGGAATGGTCATCAACAACTTCGAGAAGTCCAGTCATTCCGCCGTCGACCCGTTTCGCTGGACCGGGTGCAGCGTGCTGGTGAAGATGTCCAAGCAGATGGGCGAATACACCGCCAAATGGCTGGAACGGCCGCAGAACATCGTCGATGTGGAGGAAGACAGCGACAACCTGCCTCCCGCGGCAAAATAGACGGCCGGTCTGCCTGTGCACCCGTTGCAGACTAGCCGCGGTAAATCAAGCCCGCGGTGCTTGAATCCCCAGCGAATGCAGGCACCAATTCACCGGCAAGCAAGGATCCGCCTCTGGGCAGTTCTGCTGGCACTGGCGCCGGTCGGCGCTTGCATGGCGGCGCAACAACTGATGCTGCCGATTCGCGATGCCTTGGTCGAACCGGAAGCAGGGGCCAGGCTCGATGACGGCATCAAGATCTATTGGTCCGGACAGGCATTTCCGGCACCGGCTCAGACCTATGGAGTGTTTCTCGCCGAAAAGCGCTCCAGTTCAATGCATCGGTCCGACCAGGAAGCCTGCGTATGGAGCCTGCGCTCCGCACTCCTTTTCCTGCAGAGTGTCGCCAGGGAGCATGGGGCCAACGCCGTCGTGAACATTCGCAGCATCAAGGACGATCACTTGTTGCCGCCGAATGGCGAGCAATATGCGTGCACTGCGGAACACCTGAGCGCCTGGGTCAGGCTGCACGCAAATATCGTCACGCTGCCGTGACCTGCAGGTTTGCGGCTTGCGCGACTGCAAGCCGCGGCTTGAACCAGCTTCAGTAATTCAAGGTCAGCTGCAGAACAGGTTGATGTGTGTCCGGCGAGTACGATACGGAAAACCGCTGCTGCTTCAGGCGATTCAGCTTGTGCTGCGCGTCGGAAAACAGCCAGGCGCTAAGGCCCATGATGGGCAGGCCCACAGCCAGACCCACGGCATACCCGACGTAAACGTTGTTTCGGGCAGGATTGCCGTCGTTCCGGTTGTTGGTATTTTCGGCCGAGGCGATTGCTGACTGCACACTGCCGCCGACGATCACGATTCCCCCGAGAACCATTCCGGTGATGGCGCCGGAGCGCACGCTTTTTTCGTGCTCGATGGCCTGATCAATGCTTGCAGCCGTGCCAGTTGCGGCAGGCATGGCGCCATCCGCATGCGCCGGTAAGCAGGCCTGCAGCATGAATGCGGCAAGAACGGAGCCCGCAGCGCCGATGCTTAAGCTTGAATGTCCCATTACGCTGCCCCTTTGAATTTCTGGCGCTTTGTTTTTTCGCATTCGCTGGATCGATCATGCCTCAGGCGGGATCAATGCGCAAACCTCGTAGCGATGCATTTGCACAACCAATCTGGCACTCTAATCGGACACGAAAGCCGTCGGCATTTGCTCGGGGCCGAATCAACGAGGTGATACGCATATGAAGCATTTCGCACTGCTTTTTGCTTGTCTGTGTCTGGGCCTGCCGACAGCGACAACCAGCGCCAGCGATGCGCACGCGCCGGGCTCATCCTTCAAGGATTGCCCGGTTTGTCCGGAGATGGTTGTCATTCCCCCTGGCAAATTCATGATGGGCAGCGAAGAAAGCGGCCGGGAAAAGCCGATCCACCCGGTCAGCATCTCTTATACTTTCGCAGTCGGAAAATTCGATGTCACATTCGATGAATGGGACGCTTGCTTCGCGGACGGCGGCTGCGGCGGGAACCATCCAGACGACCGCGGTTGGGGGCGCGGCACACGCCCTGTAATGGATGTGTCATGGAACGATGCGGAAAACTACGTGAGCTGGCTCAGCAAGAAAACCGGCAAGACCTACCGGCTGCTCTCCGAAGCCGAAATGGAATATGTAACCCGGGCTGGTAGTACCACGAGATATTGGTGGGGCGACGACATCGGTTCAGACCATGCCAACTGCTACAACTGCGGCGGAGAATGGGCCAACAGGCAAACGGCACCTTCCGGAAGTTTCAAGCCCAACCCTTTTGGGCTGTATGATACCGCCGGCAACCTGACGGTTTGGGTGGAAGATCCGTGGCATCCGAATTACGAAGGAGCGCCGGAAGACGGCTCTGTTTGGCAGCCCGGCGACCCGGAACGCAAGGTCATGCGCAACGGCTCGTGGTTCAACCGTCCCGTCGATCAGCGTTCTTCCTACCGCAACGGCGATTCACCAAAGGTTCACAACGCAAAAATCGGCTTCCGGGTGGCCAGAGCGCTGTAAGCAGGCCTGGGCGATACGCTGCGGCGCTTTTGTTGCGGCGGCGGTTGCCGGCGTATTCCGTACAGTGGCTTGCGGGTACGGCGCTCAACCGCGCCGCGCAACTAGATTGATCAGGGTTTCCTCGTGCCCCGGCGAGGGCCGGATGCGGAACACGCGCTCCAGGATGCCGAAGTCGCCGCGGCTCCACCACAGGTAGGGGTAGGACACCGACTGCGGTGCGACGGCAAAGCCGGCGCCGACGATCATTGCCAGGTACTCCGGCGCGGTCTTTTGCACTTCCATCGGATGGCGGAACAGCAGCCGGATGATCCAGGAGTGGATGTACTTCCTGGTGGATTCGGCAAACAGCAGCAGGCCGCCGGGTTTGAGCACGCGGTGGAACTCGCTCAGGGCGCTGTCCTGGTCGACCAGGTGATGAAAGGTCTGGTGGCAGAACACCATGTCGACCGAGCCGCTCGCCAGCGGCAGCCGGGCGCTGTTGGCCTGGCGCAGGTCGACCTTGATGCCGTGCTTGCCGGCGAGCTCCGCCGAGACCCGCAGCATCTGCGGGCTGACGTCGATGCCGATCAGCCTGTCCGGAGCAAAGCGCTGCTGCAGCAGCGGGAACGAGCGGCCCCAGCCGCAGCCCACATCGACGATCACCGGATGGCTGGGGCGCGGCTCCGGCAGCAGGCGCTCCAGGTCGTCGACCGCCCGCTTCAGCACATGGACCGCCCAGGTCTCCGTGTTCAGAAACCAGATGCCGAAGCGCGTCTCCGGCACGTGATCGCGCTGCGGGTGCGGCGCCTGTTCCAGCTTGTCGATTTGCAGCACCGCCCACCTCTGTCACCGGAAACCTGCGGTGGATTCTACGCAAAAGCCGCTTCTGCCCCATTTTTGGGCAGCCGGCGGGTCGCCGCTCCCCGCTGTCCGTGGCATTGTATGCGCCTTAATCCAGCCCAGAGGAAATCACAGGTGAAGGCCATCGTCTGCCGCGAGCTGGGACCGCCGGAAAAGCTGGTGTTCGAGGAGGTTAAGGAACCGCCGATGGGCCCCGGCGAGGTGCGCATCGCGGTGCGCGGCGCGGGCGTGAATTTTCCCGACACGTTGATCATCCAGGGCAAATACCAGATGAAGGCGGCCCCGCCGTTCACGCCGGGCGCGGAAGTGTCCGGCACCGTGCTGGCCGCCGGTGAGCGCGTCCGGCATGTCAAGGCCGGCGATGCCGTGGCCGCGCTGGTGCCGGTGGGCGGCTATGCCGAACAGGTGGTGGCCGCGGGCGACAGCGTGATGCCCCTGCCGCCGGGCATGGACCTGGTGGCGGCCGCGGGCTTCCCGCTGGCCTACGGCACCAGCCTGCACGCATTGAAGCAGCGCGGGCAGCTCAAGGCCGGCGAGACGCTGCTGGTGCTGGGCGCGGCGGGCGGGGTCGGCCTGTCCGCGCTGCAGATCGGCAAGCTGATGGGCGCGCGCGTCATCGCCGCCGCATCCAGCGCCGAAAAGCTGGCCCTGTGCAAGGCGCAGGGCGCGGACGAAACGGTCGACTACAGCAAGGAGAGCCTCAAGGAAGCGGTGAAGAAACTGACCCGCGGCCAGGGCGCCGACGTGATCTACGATCCGGTCGGCGGCGAGCTGGCGCAGGACTGCCTGTCGGCGATCAACTGGAACGGCCGTTACCTGGTGATCGGCTTCGCCGCCGGCACCATTCCGGAAATCGCCGCCAACCGCCTCTTGCTCAAGGGCGCGGCGGCGGTCGGCGTGTTCTGGGGTGCCTTCGCCGCGCGCGAACCCAAGCTCAACATGGAAAACATGGCGCAACTCTTTGGCTGGGTATCCTCAGGGCAACTCAAACCCTACATCTCGAAAACCTATCCCATGAGCCAGGCCGGACAGGCCTTGCGGGATATGCAGGAGCGCAAGGTGACGGGAAAAATCGTGCTGGTGAATTGACGCCTGGGATGACGCTCTTGAAGCTCGCTGCCGGCGCCGCGGCGGCGGGCCGCAGCGCCAGGCTTACCCGTAATGGAACCGATCAGCCCTTCTCGCAAAGCTTGCGCATCACGCCGGAAGCATCGGCGTACATGGTGTCGCCGGCGCTGTTGATCCAGGCCTGGTAGATCCGCTGACCGTTGGTGCTGACCCTGGTCAAGGCCACGCCGAAAGCCGCATTGACCGTCAGGGCCATCGCCATCGCCACCAGCATCACCGGAAAGCCGCGACCCTGCGCCATTTTCATCCTGTCCATGACATCCTCTCCAAGTCTTCTTGTGTCTTGCCAACCGGCAATCTCGCCGGTACCACTTGGATGCGCGAGCCCGTGGATTTGGATTAAACCTTGGCATGCAGCCCCTCACGGCCAGTAAATTCAGCCCAAACCCGCGCGGCACCTCGTCCTGAGCCGGGGTCAGCCTGAGACGCCTCTCCAAAATTTTTTTGAGGGTGATCGATAGGCCGACAGGTTTTGCCTTGCCATCGATTGGAGCCGAAGCAATCGGCTCAAGCGCTTTGAAATGGCGCCCCGTTGGGCCACCGTTGCGCAATCATGTGGAATTTCGTCCGGTTGTTGACGCCGTCAATCACGGGTATTGACAACGACGACAATCATTCCAATATACTGCTTCGCCAGCGGTTTGACGGTTTGAATTTTTGCTCCGGCTAATCGGGGAAAATCACCAGCCAGATCACGGCTTGCGGTGCAGTTCAAAGGGGAACGCGGAGCGTATATGCGCGCGTTTGATCGGGGAGCGACGATAGGATCGGGTAGCGAGGCGGCGGGCTCGCCGAGCGCCAGCGGTGGTCTTGTGTCCGTCCGTAGCTCCAGAGTTCACGAAAAACGCACCGATAGTCCCGTCGAAAACTCGCGGCGGCGCGAGGATTTTGCACGCCTGCTTGACAGGCCTTGTGGAAGGCGATGAGCGCAGCTGCCGCACCATCAAAGATTCAGGATCAGCTCGCCAACTTTTCCGAGCGGGTCAAGAGTGCCGGCACGTTTCTGACTTTCAGCATTTCGATGGCGCTTAAAGTCAAGGGAGAAATAGATGGGGTAGTCCATATCTGCGCCGAAACTCAAAAGCTGGCGCTAAAGTCCAAAGAACTCGCCAAGGAAATTCGCAAGGGTGAAGGCGGCGCCGGAGTGTTCCTTGATCCGGACTGCTCCATAGGCAACAGCCTGCGGGAAACCGGTGCGTCATTTTCCGCGTTTATTCCGAAGCTTCTTCATGCGCGCAAGTCATATGAACCCGAATCGACAATATCGCGCGTTCACCTCGCGCGAATCACTCGTCAGAGCGACGAACTGATCAACGCCATGTCAGAGTTCGTGGTCAACATGGACGATCTCCATATGGCGGTCATAGAACATGACGCCAAAGGCGTTGACTCAAGCGACTACAAAGAAGCTCCGCCCGGAGAGTCATACGAGATTCAGCTGGAAACCCTGGACGCCTCATTCACGGAGTAATCCGATAAAAGTCTACATTACCAAGGAGCCAAAGAAGCTGAGTCCCGCGCCCAAGGCGCGAGACTTTCTTTGCTGCAGATATCCCGAGTGGGGAGAGAATGGGCCAAATAAGGCACTGCATCCTGTTCTGGTAATGGCCGCGCCCAGGCAATTCGGTGACGGGATTGAAGTATGCGTTGCCTTTTGCACTTCCAGACCGGAGCAGATACTTCTGGTTGAAGCAGGTCAATTCGTCATCTACGCGGATACTTCGATTGAATTCGGATCAACCGGACTTAGAAAAACCACTAAAGTATGTTTGAACAATATGAAATGGATTCCGTTCACGGACGAATGGTTCGGGCCTCCGGAGTTCCATACGCCGTTCAAGCCCTACCCAAAGCTGGGAGAGTTTGGAAAATTCTATTCTTCGCTGGCGAACGCGGCCTGGGCTGAATTAAAGCCACGCTCTTAGGGCCTGTTAACGCATCAAACATCTTCGCCGCAGCTTGTAGCCAAGCCCTCACTGCCTCTTGCAGGGCGGCCATTCGAAGGCCCCGGCGCCCGCTCCGGTATAATGCGTCTTTAATCGCGGTAGCAACGCAAGATGTCCAAGCTTTACATCAAGACCTTCGGCTGTCAGATGAACGAGTACGATTCGTCCAAAATGGCGGACGTGCTGAAGGCATCGCATGGCTACGAGCTGACCGCCGACGCGCAAGAGGCCGACCTGCTGCTGTTCAACACCTGCTCGGTGCGCGAAAAAGCGCAGGAGAAGGTGTTCTCCGAACTGGGCAAGTGGAAGGACTGGAAGGCCGCCAGGCCCGGCCGCGTCATCGGCGTGGGCGGCTGCGTCGCCAGCCAGGAAGGCGAGTCGCTGGCGCGGCGCGCGCGCATCGTCGATATGGTGTTCGGGCCGCAGACCCTGCACCGCCTGCCCGCCCTGCTGGAGCAGACGCGCCGCACGCACCAGCCCGCGGTGGACGTGCGCTTCCCCGAAATCGAGAAATTCGACAACCTGCCGGAGCCGCGCGCTGAAGGGCCCACAGCCTTCGTCTCGATCATGGAAGGCTGCAGCAAGTACTGCAGCTTCTGCATCGTGCCCTATACGCGCGGCGAGGAAATGAGCCGGCCGCTCGACGACGTGCTGGCCGAAGTGGCTTCACTGCTCGATCAGGGCGTGCGCGAAATCACCCTGCTGGGCCAGAACGTCAATGCCTACCGCGGCACCATGGCGGACGGCGGCGTCTGCGACCTGGCGCTGCTGATCCATATCCTGGCGCGCCTACCGACGCTGGGCCGCATCCGCTTCACCACCTCGCACCCGGCCGAGTTCAGCGACGCGCTGATCGAGGCCTACGTGGTCGAGCCCAAGCTGGCCAGCGGCGTGCACCTGCCGGTGCAGTCCGGCTCCGACCGCATCCTGGGCATGATGAAGCGCGGCTACACCCGCGCCCAGTTCCTGGACAAGATCCGCCGTCTGCGCCAGGCGCGGCCGGATCTGGCCCTGTCCTCGGATTTCATCATCGGCTTCCCGGGCGAGACGGAGGAGGACTTCGAGCAGACGATGGCACTGATCGAGGAGGCGCGCTGCGACGCCGCCTACTCGTTCATCTACAGTCCGCGCCCCGGCACGCCGGCGGCGAACCTGCGCGATACGGTGCCGCTTGCAGTCAAGCAGCAGCGGCTCGATCGCCTGCAGGCGCGCATCCGCCAGCTGGGCGAGGAGTTCGCGCGCAAGCTGGTGGGAAGCACCCAGACCGTGCTGGTGGAACGCACGGCCCGGCGCGAGGGCCAGCTCAGCGGCAAGACGCCGTGCAACCGGCCACTCAACTTCGACGGCCCCGAAAGCCTGATCGGCCAGTTCGTGGCGGTGCAGGTCACCGAGGCGCTGACCAATTCCCTGCGCGGCCGCCTGGTCGGAACGGCATGAGCGAAACCGCGGCGCAAGCCGCGCGCCTGGACCTGGTGCTGGAACCGGACGACGGCACACGTCTTGCCAACCTCACCGGCCCGTTCGACGCGCACCTGCGCGCCATCGAGCTGGGCCTGGGGGTGGAGATCCGCAATCGCGGCAACCGCTTCCGCCTGGTCGGTTCGCGCGACGAGATCGAACGCGCCGAGGACGTGCTGCGCGACCTGTTCTCCGCGGCCGAAAACGGCGTGGTGACGCCGGAACTGGTGCACCTGTCGCTGGTCGAACACGGCTCCGGACAGCTGGCCGCCGAAACGGGCGATGGCGATGGCGATGCCGCGGCCGGCGACGTCACCGTGCGCACCAAGCGCGGCGTGGTGCGCGGCCGCGGCGCGATGCAAAAGGCCTACTTGCGCAGCATCGCCACGCACGACCTGAGCTTCGGCATCGGCCCGGCCGGAACCGGCAAGACCTATCTGGCGGTGGCCAGCGCGGTGCAGGCGCTGGAGCGCGACCGCGTGCGCCGCCTGGTGCTGGTGCGCCCCGCGGTGGAGGCCGGCGAGAAGCTCGGCTTCCTGCCCGGCGACATGGCGCAGAAGATCGATCCCTACCTGCGTCCGCTCTACGACGCCCTCTACGAGATGCTGGGCTTCGACCGCGTGGCGCGGTTGGCCGAGCGCAGCGTGATCGAAGTGGCGCCGCTGGCCTTCATGCGCGGCCGCACCCTCAACGAATCTTTCATCATCCT
Organism: Verrucomicrobiota bacterium; assembly: GCA_903970595.1. Lineage (GTDB taxonomy): Bacteria > Pseudomonadota > Gammaproteobacteria > Nevskiales > Nevskiaceae > Nevskia. The sequence goes on along the minus strand of CAJCJI010000354.1, from coordinate 3,901 downwards.
CGACGAGGCGCAGAACACCACGGTAGAGCAGATGAAGATGTTCCTTACGCGCATCGGCTTCGGCTCGGTGGCGGGGGTCACCGGCGACGTCACCCAGATCGACCTGCCCAAGGCGCAGACCAGCGGCCTCAAGCATGCAATGCAGGTGCTGGAGGGCGTGCCCAGCATCAGCTTCACGCATTTCCGCAACGAAGATGTGGTAAGACATCCGCTGGTGCAGGCCATCGTCCGCGCCTACGACGCCCATGAAGGAAAATCGCAGGACTAAGGGCTTAAACGTGACCGCATGAGCGCCAATCCGATGATCAACGTGCAGCGGCGGGTCACCGCCGCCGGGGTGCCGGCGCCCTCGACACTGCGGGCCTGGGCGATGGCCGCGCTGGAAGGCGCCACCCCGGGCGAAATCACCATCCGCGTGGTGGCCGAGGAGGAAAGCGCCGCCCTCAACGGCAAGTTCCGTCATAAGCCCTACCCGACCAACGTGCTGTCCTTCCCCTACGAATCGGAAGCCTTGAGCGAACAGGTGCTGGGCGACCTGGTGATCTGCGCGCCGGTGGTGGCGCGCGAGGCCGCCGAGCAGAACAAGGAAGCGCACGCCCACTGGGCCCATATGGTGGTGCACGGCGTGCTGCACCTGCTGGGCCACGACCATATCCAGGAGGAGGAGGCGCAGCGCATGGAAGCCAAGGAACGGCAGATCCTGGCCAGGCTGGGGTTTGCGGACCCCTACTGATCGCCCCTACACTCCTGGCAGGACGGCTGCGGCAGCCGCGGTTTCACCATCCGGCCAAGGACGACTGCTAAGCTGCCGCCGGGTCCAACGCAGTTCGCGCGCCCAGCATCGATAAAGAAATCTTTATATTTCAATTAATTATCTCGCCGCGGTCGCGCGCGGGGCATGGTTTTTGGTAGATCAATACAAATGAACGATGGTCCGAGTAGCAGCCTTCCCGCCAAGCAGAGCCCGGGCAGTGCCGGCTGGTGGCGCCGGCTGACGCAGCGCATGGCGCGCAGCCCGCAGTCCCGCGAGGATCTGCTGGGGCTGCTGCAGGCGGCGCGCGAGGATAACCTGCTCGACACCGACGCCGCCGACATGATCCGCGGCGTGCTGGACACCAGCCAGTTGCAGGTGCGCGACATCATGGTGCCGCGCGCGCAGATGATCGTGGTGGAGCAGATCTGGCCGCTGGACCGCCTGCTGCGCGAGGTGGTGGAAGCCGGCCATTCGCGCTTCCCGGTGATCGGCGATTCCAAGGACGAGGTGATGGGCATCCTGCTGGCCAAGGACCTGATCAAGTTCACCGCCAACGTGCCCGGCTTCGAGGTCGGCACCTACGACCTGCGGCGCTGGCTGCGGCCGGCCGTGTTCGTGCCGGAATCCAAGCGGGTCAACGTGCTGCTCAAGGACTTCCGCAAGGGCCACAACCACATGGCCATCGTGGCCGACGAGTACGGCGGCGTGGCCGGCCTGGTGACGATCGAGGACGTGCTGGAGCAGATCGTCGGGCAGATCGACGACGAGTTCGACGAGTCCGAAAGCGCCCACATCCTCAAGCAGGACGACCGCCACTACCTGGTCAACGGCCTGACCCCGGTGGGCGAGTTCAACGCCTACTTCGGCGCCGAGTTTTCCGACGAGGAATTCGACACCATGGCCGGCCTGGTGATGCACGCCTTCGGCCACATGCCGCGGCGCGGCGAAAGCATCCGCATCGAACACTTCCAGTTCAACGTGCAGCGCGCCGACAGCCGCCGCGTGCATTTGCTGCAAGCGACACTTTCCCAGACATGAGTCTGGGAAAGTGTCATCCCCGCGAAAGCGGGGACCCAGTTCTTCCAAGGTCGCAAACATGAGTTTGCGAAAGAGTCGCCCCGGCGAACGCCGGGGCTCAGGGCTGATGCGCCAAGCTCTCTTCGCTTTTGTGGTACTGCTGGCCACCCTTTTTACGGCCCTCCCCGCCCAAGCCCAACCGCTGCTCGCGCCGGCCCCACCCGCCCCCTCCGGCGACACCCTCAGCATCAGCGTCCTCACCTTCGGCCCCGGCACCATCTACTGGGAGCGCTTCGGCCACAACGCGATCCTGGTGCGCGACAGCGCGCGCGGCACGGCGGTCGCCTACAACTACGGCATGTTCGACTTCAAGCAGAAGAACTTCATGCTGAATTTCGCCCGCGGCTACATGCTGTACCGCATGGCCGCCGACCCGCTGGAGGCCGACCTGGACCTCTACCGCTACGAGGGCCGCTGGGTGCAGGAACAGCGGCTCAACCTCAGCCCGCAGCAGCGCGCGGACCTGAACGCGTTCCTGCGTTGGAACGCCCGCCCGGAGAACCGCAATTACCGGTACGACTATTTTCTCTCCAACTGCTCGACCAAGGTGCGCGACGCCCTGGATCAGGTGCTCGGCGGCCAGTTGAACCGGCAGCTGCAGTCGCAAACGACCCCGTACAGCTATCGCTACGACGCGGTGCGCCTGGTTTCGCCGGACCTGTTCGCCGGCCTGGGCATGGACCTGGCGCTGGGCCCAAAGGCAGACCTGCCGCAGAGCGGCTTGCAGGAAAGCTTCGTGCCGATGGTGCTGATGCAGCAGTTGCGGCAGATCCGCATTAAGGACGCGGACGGGCAGGAGCAGCCGCTGGTCGCCGGCGAAACCCGCCTGATGGAAGCCCAGGTGCCGGACGATCCGCCGCAGCCGCCGGACTGGCGCCTGCCGTTCCTGCTGATTGGACTGGCCTGCGCCGGCCTGCTGCTGTTGCTCAATCATGGGCGCAGATTCTTCGCCGCGCGGCTCGGCTTCGCGGCGCTGGCAAGCCCTTACGCTCTGGCCTGTGGCCTGGGCGGCCTGATCCTGCTGGCGATCTGGACCCTGACCCAGCACTGGGGCGGCTGGCACAACGAAAACCTGCTGCTGCTGAATCCGGCGAGCCTGCTGCTGCTGCCGACCTGGCTGCTCGCGGTGCGCAGGCACTGGCGGCCGCGGCCCTGGGCCGGGCGCCTGGCTACGATCATCGCCGCTCTGGCGGCGCTGGCACTGCTGCTGCGCCTGGTGCCCGGCTGCTACCAGGGCAACCTGCCCTGGATCCTGCTGCTGCTGCCGCCGCACCTGGCCCTGCTGTTCAGCTGCCGTGCCGCCTTGAAACTTCCATCCCCGGATGCGGCCTAACAGGGCCGGTCCCAGGCTGGCCGCGCCGCCGCGGCCAGCGGGCCGTGCATAATAGTTCGAGAGCCCGAAGGAGCAGCAGATGAGCATTTCCGATTCGTTCAGGTCCTGGCTGACCGGCACCATGCTGTTGGCCCTGGCCGTAGTGGGCGCCGCCGCGCAGGCGGCACCGGCGGAAGACCCCCAGGCGGTGGCGCAGAAGGTCTATGCGCAGATCAAGTCCAACCTGAATGTCGACCTGTCGAACAGCCTGGTCGACCAGTATTTCGACACGCACTCCATGGCGGTGCAGGCCCTGGGCTTCCCCTACCGCGGCTTTTCGGACGAGCAGAAAACGGCTTACGTCCAGGCCTTCGACGGTTATTTCAAGAAGGCCTTGTTCCGGGTGCTCACCAATTACAAGAACGTAACCATTAGCGGCCTGACCAGCCGGGTCGAAGGCGACCGGGCCAATGTGCGCTGCGTGGTCAACCCCACCAACGGCCAACCGGTCGACCTGGTCCTGAACCTGTCCCTGGTGCAGGGCGCCTGGAGAGCCAACGACGTGGTGGTGGACAACATCAGCCTGATCGTGTCTTACCGGCCACAGTTCGACAGCCTGTTCAAGCAAAGCGGGTTCAGCGGGCTGATTACGTATCTGAACAGCCACTAGGGAACCTCTGATCAATTCCATGCCCTGCCGTTGCCCCCCATTTTGCGCCAGGCTAGGCGCGAGCGACGCTGTGTACTGTAAGTACATG
>CAJCJI010000353.1 GCA_903970595.1 Verrucomicrobiota bacterium | reverse complement strand
TGATGCTGCTGGGATCGATGAACTACAGCAACAGCATGGCCTTCGCCCTGACCTTCCTGCTGGCCGGCCTGGGCCTGGTGGCTATGCATCACACCCATGCCAATCTGGTGGACATACAGGTGCGCGGCGGCCGCATTCAGCCGACCTTTGCCGGCGACCCTGCGCGCTTCATCCTGGAGCTGGAAAACCCGGCGCCGGCGCCGCGCTATGCGCTTTGCGCCGGCTGGTCCGATCAGGCGCCGCTGGGCGCCACCGACCTGCCGCCGCAGCAGGGAGGCACGCTCAGCCTGAATCTGTCCGCGCCGAAGCGCGGCTGGCTGCCGGCGCCGCGCTTCTCCATCGTCACCGAATTCCCGCTGGGGCTGTTCCACGCCTGGACCTGGATCGAGCTGGACATGGCCTGCCTGGTGTACCCCAAGCCGGCGCCGCAGGGCGAGCGTCCTCCCGCTACCGCCGGCGGCAGCGGCGCGCTCGCGGGAATGCGCCCCGGCCAGGAGGAATTTGCCGGCTTGCGCAGCTACCAGCGCGGCGATGCGATGCGCTCGATCCACTGGAAGAGCATGTCCAAGCTGCAGACGCCGCAGGTCAAGCAATTCGCCGAGACCCTGGAAAAAGAGCTGTGGCTGGACTGGGACTCGCTGCCGCCGGCCTGGGACGTGGAGCGGCGCCTGTCGCAGCTGGCGCGCTGGGTGCTGGACGCCGAAGGCGAGGGCCGCAACTACGGCCTGCGCCTGCCGGAGTTTTCGCAGTCGCCCGGCCAGGGCGATCTGCACCGTCACGAGTGCCTGAAGGCGCTGGCCTTGTTCGAACAGCCGGGTGCGGCAGCATGACCGACTTCCTGCCGCGCGCCGTGATGCTGCGCCTGCTGGCCGTGCTGGCCATCGTGCTGACTCCGCACCTGGTCATCCTGCCCTGGTGGGAGCGGCTGCTGGTCGGCGCCATCATGCTGTGGCGCCTGGTGGCGACCTTGCGGCAATGGCCCGCGTTGCCGCGTTGGCTGCGGATCGGGCTGACCGTGGGCGCTTTCGCGGGGGTTTATTTCTCCTTCGGCAACATCTCCGGGCAGTATCCGGGTGTCGCGCTGCTGACGGTGATGGCCTGCCTCAAGCTGACGGAGATGGACAAGCGCCGCGACGTGAGAGTGATGGTGCTGCTGATGTACTTCGTGCTGATCACTCATTTCCTGTTCTCGCAGGAGATCTGGACGGTGGCCTACCTGCTGCTCAGCGGCATGCTGATCACCGCGCTGCTAGTGGAGGCCAACCATCCGGACAGCGCCTTGCCGCTGCGCGTGTCGCTGCGCCTCGGCGGCCGGCTGGTGCTGCATGCAGTGCCGCTGATGGCGGTGCTGTTCGTACTGTTCCCGCGCATTCCCGGCCCCTTGTGGGGTTTGCCCACCGATGCGGGCGCTTCCCGTTCGGGTCTGGGCGACGACATGACGCCGGGCGACATCAGAAAGCTGATCGAGTCGGACGAGGTGGCGTTCCGCGTGAGCTTCAACGGCCGGGTGCCCGCGCCAGAGCAAATGTATTGGCGCGGCCCGGTGCTGAGCAGGTTCGACGGCAAGACCTGGACCGCCGGCGATCCGGTCGTGACCGGCGTGCCGGCCGCCGAATTCGACGGGCCGCAATACGACTACGAAATAACCCTGGAACCGCAGCGGCGGCACTGGCTGCTGGCGCTGGACCTGCCCACCCGCGCCGGCCTGCCGCAGGACGCCGCGCTCAATCCCGACTACACCCTGGTCGCCAAGGACGAGGTCAAGGACCGGCGCTTCTACCATCTGGTGTCGCACACCCGCTACCACCTGCAGACGTCACTGACCGAGGAACTCAAGAAACCCTTCCTGCAATTGCGGCCCTACATCAATCCGCGCACCCGCGCCCTGGCGCAGCAGTGGCGCGCGCAAGGCCTGGACGACCGCCAAATCGTGGCGGCGGCGCTGGCCATGTTTCGCGAAAAGGACTTTTACTACACGCTGGATCCGCCGGATCTCAAGGGCGAAAACGCCGTCGACGATTTCCTGTTCGGCACGCGCAAGGGTTTTTGCGAGCACTACTCGAGCAGCTTCACCGTGCTGATGCGCGCCGCCGGCATTCCGGCGCGCGTCGTCACCGGCTATCAGGGCGGCACCAGGAACCAATACGGCGATTACTACCTGGTGCGGCAGTCCGATGCACATGCCTGGAGCGAAGTGTGGCTGGCCGACAGCGGCTGGACGCGTGTAGACCCCACCGCCGCTGTGGCGCCACAGCGCATCGTGCGCGGCATCGGCGCGGCGCTGGAGGGCAGCGACAACCTGCCGGGCTATCTCGACCCGAACAGCCGCGGCTACCACCTGCGCGCCCTGCTCGAAGCCCGCTGGGACTGGGTCAACGCCGAGTGGAACCGCTGGGTGCTGGGCTACGGCCCGGACCTGCAGCAGGAGCTGCTGGCGCGGCTGGGGCTGGTCGACTGGAGCGACATGATCCTGGCCCTGACCGTGGCGATCTGCGTGATCCTGGGCCTGCTGAGCCTGAGCCTGCTGAGGGAATTCCTGCCGCGGCGCGAAGCGGACCCGGTGTTGCAGCTATGGCTGAAAGTCCGCAAGCGCCTGGCCCGCGCCGGCTTCGAGCAGCGGCCCGACGAAGGCCCGCTGGATTTCACACTCCGCGTCTGCGCCGGTAGGCCAGACCTGGCCACGGCGATGGACCGGGTCTGTGCGCTTTACTTGCGGCTGCGCTATTTGCAGCAGCCGGACGCGGCGGCGCAGTCGGAGTTCAAGGAAGCAGTGGCGGCGCTGCGTGCTTGAGTGCTGCTGCGCGCAGCAAGCCGGGGAAAGCTACTCGCGCAAAGACGCAAGGCCGCGGAGAAAAACTTTCTTGTTTTTTCATTAATTGCGGCTTTGCGGCTTTGCGCGAGATCGCTTTTTTTCCTGCGCCTCCGCGCGAACTTCTCTAGAGCTGCGCCCGAATCGCCCACAAATCCGGAAACAAGGGCCTGAACAAGGTATCCCTCAGGTAAGCCGCCCCCGACGAACCGCCGCTGCCCGGCTTGGCGCCGATGGTGCGCTCGACCATCTTGACATGGCGGTAGCGCCACTCCTGCAGGCCCTCGTCGAGATCCACCAGGCGCTCGCACACCTGGGCCTCGAAGGGCAGCGTGCGGTACACGATCAGCAGCGCCTGCTGCACGCCCTCGTCCGCGACCGTCGCCTGTGCGGTGTCGCGGCGCAGCGCGGCCTCCGGCATGGGCACCCCTTTGAGCTGCAGATAACGCAGGAAGGCATCGTAGATCGAAGGCTCGCCCATCAGCTGCCGCAATGCGGAGCGTTCACGGCTTTCGGCGGGATAGTTTTCCAGCGCCGATGCGCGCTTGTGGCCCAGCAGGAATTCCACCGCGCGGAACTGGAACGACTGGAAGCCGCTGGATGCCTGCAGGCGTTGGCGAAAGGCATTGAAGGACAGCGGCGTCATGGTCTCCAGGATGTCCACCTGCCCCACCAGCGTCTTGAGTATGGTCAGGGTGCGCTTCAGGGCGGCCAGGGCGCGCGGCGTGTCGCCGGCCTCGAACGCGGCGCGCAGGTAGCGCAGTTCGTGCAGGCATTGCTTGAACCACAGTTCGTAAACCTGGTGGATGACGATGAAGAGCAGTTCGTCGTGTTCGCCGGACAAGGGCTGCTGCTGCGCCAGCAGGCCGTCCAGTTTCAGGTACTCGGAGTAGGTCAGTGATTTTTCGTGGGTCATGCTTGATTGTAAGACGAGAGGCGAGAGGCGGGAGGAGAGAGGCGCAAAAGCAAGGGTCTGACTCGTCCCGGCTGTGGTTCGCGCTTTTCACGCCTCTCGCCTCTCGCCTTCCGCCTCCCGTACCCGCGACAGCAGCACCGCACCGACCAGGAAGAACACCGCCAGCACCAGGATCGACAGGTGCGGATTGCCGGTGGCTAGCGCGACGCTGCCCACCACCAGGGGCCCCAGCACCGCCGCGAACTTGCCCAGCATGTTGTAGAAGCCGAAGTATTCGCCGGAACGCTCCGGCGGAATCAGCCGCGAGAAATAAGAGCGGGACAAGGCCTGCACCCCGCCCTGCACCAGCGCCACCGCCACGGCCATCTCGTAAAACTGCGTCTCGGTGCGCATGAAGTAGGCCCAGAAGCTGACCAGGGTGAACACCGCCAGTCCCAGGTAGATGGCGCGCTTGGTGCCGATCCGCGCGGCCAGGGGACCGAAGGCCCAGGCGGCGGGGAAGCTGATGAACTGCACCATCAGCAGGGCCGCGATCAGCGTATTGGTGGAGAAGCCCAGCTTGGCGCCGAAGTCGACCGCCATCTGCTGCAGGGTGCCGATGGCATCGATGTACAGCCAGTAAGCGATGAGAAATTGCAGCACCGGCTTGTTGCGGATGACCTTGCCCAGGGTTTCCAGCAGTTCGCGCCAGCCGGTGGCCTCCGCCACCGCCGGGGCCTCCGGCACGTAGCGGAACAGGGGCAGGCAGAACAGGCCCCACCACAGCGCCACGCTGATGAAGGCCGCGCGCGTCGCGGCGGCGGCGTCCGCCAGGCCGAACCTGGCCGGGTGCAGCACCATCAGCACGTTGAGCAGGAACAGGATGCCGCCGCCGAGGTAACCCATGGCGAAGCCGAAGGCGGACACGCGGTCGGACGCCTCCGGCGCGGCCACCTGCACCAGCAGCGCATCGTTGAAGGAATAGCTGGCGAAAAAGCCGATCGAGGCCGCGGCGAACACCAGCAGCGACCATAGCCATTGTCCCTGGCCGATCAGGGCCAGGGCGGCGCTGGCCAGCACCCCCAGAACGGTGAACCAGCCCAGGTAGCGCTTCTTCCGTCCGCGCCGGTCGGCCACGGCACCCAGCCAGGGCGCGATCAGCATCACCACGAAACTGGCGGCAGAGTTGGTCAGCCCCAGATAAAACGTCGAAGTGGAGCCGGGCAGATCCCGCGCCCAGAACTTGTCGAAAAAGATCGGGAAAAAGCCGGTCAGGATGGTAGTGGAAAAGGCGTGATTGCCCCAGGCATTCAGGGCCCAGGCAAACTGGCTGCGGCGCAAGGGACTCACGCCTTGGCCGCCTCAACCGTCAGCTCAGGTACGAAGGTCTTCAAACGATGTCGAAGCCCAGCACCAGGGCGTCTTCCCGGCCTTCGGCAGCCGGGTAATACCCTTTGCGCAGGCCCAGCCGCTGGAACCCCTGCTTTTCGTAGAGCGTGATCGCCGCCTTGTTGGACTTGCGCACTTCCAGCAGCACGATGGTGGCATTGGCCGCCCGCGCCAGCATGATCAGGTGCTCCAGCAGCATGCGGCCCAGGCCTTGCCGTTGCACGGAGGGGTCGATGCACAGGTTGAGGACGTGCGCCTCGTCCACCGCCATGCTCAACAAGGCGTAGCCGATGATCGCGCCATAGTCGTCGCTCAGGATCCAGCCGCTGTAGCCGGCCTTGAGACAGTCGCGGAAGATGCCGTCAGACCAGGGAAACGGGTAGGCGCGCCGCTCGATCTCCAGCACCTGCGGCAGGTGCGAGAGGTGCATCGGCAGAATCTGCCATTGCGGTTTCGGTTGCGCACTCATCTTATCGCTCACTATTGCCGCTTCCCCGGAGCGGCTGGCCACAAGCTTAACCTGTCCTGCGTTCAGGCGGCGAGGAACTGGTGTACGCGCTTCAGGTCGGCCCAGCTCTTGGCTTTCTCGCCCGGGCTGCGCAGCAGGTAGGCCGGGTGATAGGTGATCAGCAAAGGCGTTTTTTCGGAACCGTACTCGTACAGGGGACCGCGCAACTTGGACAGCGGCGCCTCGGTGCCGAGCAGACGCTGCGCCGCGATGCGGCCCAGCGCCAGGATCAGCCTGGGCCGTACCAGCCGGATCTGCTGGTCCAGGTACGGCCGGCAGGCCTCGACTTCGTCCGCTTCCGGATCGCGGTTTCCGGGCGGCCGGCATTTGACCACGTTGGCGATGAACACGGCCTGGTCCGACACTTCCGCCTTGCGGGAGCGGCCGATGGACTTGAGCATCTCGTCCAGCAGTTTGCCGGCGCGGCCGACGAAGGGCTCGCCCTGTGCATCCTCGTCGGCGCCGGGACCCTCGCCCACCACCATCAGCGGCGCCGATTGCTGGCCTACGCCGAACACGGTGTTCGTGCGCGTTTTGCACAATTTGCAGCGCATGCAGCCGGCCACGGCCGGCCGCAAACCCTCCCAATCGGTCGGAACCTCGAAGGCCGGCGCGGACGGGTCTGGGAACTTATGGAGCATGGCGGCGTTCTGATTTGGTGCAGGCGCTGCTTCGACGGTGACCGTCGCGGCCTGCGTCGGCACAGCCACCTGGAGGAGCTGGGTCGGTGCGTGGCGGGTACGCGGTGACCAGGACTCGATGCCAAGCGCGTCGAGAACCTGTTTGCGGCGTGCGGAATCCATCAGCGAACTTTAGCCGATCTTGCATCGGGGTGGACAAGAGTGGGTGTTTCACAGGACGTGAAACGCCCCGTTGCAGGGTCGCGGCAATTCAAAAAGCCTCGGCAATCACCACATGTCATGGAGAGATTTCAATGAAGCGCTACCTGGTCCTCAGTTTGATCGGCTCAACCCTGCTTGGCCTGTACGCCTGCAGCGGCAACAACAGCACACCACCCCTGACCGGCGCCTTCCGCCTGGTCAACGGCGTGAGTGATTCCAACGGCATGAGCGCAAGCGCCACGAGCGGCTTCCCATCGTCAGGCAATGTCGATTTCGATGCAGCCGGCTCCGTGACCGATGTACCGGACGGCGGCTATAACGTCCAGGTGACGCCGGGTGCCGGCAACCAGTTTACGGTCGACAACGTCGGCATCCAGCACAACAACCAGAGCACCCTGTTCACCTATGGCTCCGCCCTCGCGGGTACGGCCAAGGGCTTCGTCGCCGAGGAAAACCTCAGCGCGCCGTCCACGTCGGGCGACTTCACCCTCCAGTTCGTCAACGATACCAGCCAGCCCACCACCGCCGCACTCAGCATCTACCTGGTGCCTGCCGGCAGCAGCATCGCCAGCGTGCAGCCCCTGGCCACGGCCAATGCCGCCAGCGCCTCATCGGACATCTCGGTTCCCGCCGGCACCTACGAGATCATCATCACCAACGGCACCACCACGGTGTACGACAGCGGCAGCACCGAACCCGGCATCGTCCTGCCCACGCCGGACACCAACGTCATCCAGATCGGCGCTTTGGACGCCACCGCCACGCAGGCCGAGCCGCCCGCGGCAGGCCCCGGCAGCTACGGCTCGCTGATCACCCTGATCGTGATGGACAACAACGGCGGCCAGACGATGCACTACAACGGCCAGAACTGATTCCCCGTAAGGCGCCAGGACGGAAACCGTCCTGGCGCCTTACGGCGTGGGTTCAAAACTCCGCTGTGGATGCGCCCGCTCGATCGGCACTTCCAGCCGGTTGATGGCATTGACGTAGGCCTTGGCCGAGGCGATGACGATGTCGGTGTCGGCGCCGAGGCCGTTGACCACGCGCCCGTCCTTGGTCAGGCGCACCGTGACCTCGCCCTGCGAATCGGTGCCGGTGGTAATGTTGTTGACCGAATACAGCAACAATTTCGCGCCGCTGCCGATCAGCTTTTCGATGGCGGCGAATACCGCATCCACCGGGCCGTCGCCCTGGGCCTGTTGTTCGCGGATTTCTCCGGCCAGGTTGAGCGCAACCTTGGCGACCGGGCGTGTTCCGGTTTTTGACATCGCCTCCATCCACACCAGCTGCACCCGCTCCTCGGTGCGCGCGGCGTCGGACTGGGTGACCAGCATCTGCAGGTCTTCGTCGAAAATCTCGTGCTTCTTGTCGGCCAAATCCTTGAAGCGGGCGAAGGCTTCGGCCAGCTCGCCCTCGGAGCGGAACTTGTAGCCCAGCTCCTCCAGCCGCGCGCGGAAGGCATTGCGGCCTGACAGCTTGCCCAGGGTCAGCTTGTTCGCGGCCCAGCCCACATCCTCGGCGCGCATGATCTCGTAGGTCTGGCGATGCTTCAGCACGCCGTCCTGATGGATGCCGGATTCGTGGGCGAAGGCGTTGGCGCCGACCACGGCCTTGTTGGGCTGCACCGGGTAGCCGGTGATGCCGGAAACCAGGCGCGAGCAGGGCACGATCTGCGTGGCGTCGATGCGCGTCTCCACCTCGAACACGTCGGAGCGGGTCTTCACCGCCATCACCACCTCTTCCAGCGAGGCATTGCCGGCGCGCTCGCCCAAGCCGTTGATGGTGCACTCCACCTGGCGCGCACCGGCCTGCACCGCGGCCAGGGAGTTGGCCACGGCCAGGCCCAGGTCGTTGTGGCAGTGGGTAGACCACACCACCTTGCCGGCGTTGGGCACGCGCGCGATCAGCTGGCGCATGCGCTCGCCCCACAGCTCCGGAATGGAATAGCCGACCGTGTCCGGCACGTTGATGGTGGTGGCGCCGGCCTTGATCACCGCCTCGAACACCCGACATAGGAAATCCATATCAGAGCGCACCGCGTCCTCGGCAGAGAACTCGACGTCGTCGGTGTACTCGCGGGCCAGCTTGACCGCGCCGACGGCGCTGTCGAACACCTGCTCCGGCGTCATGCGCAGCTTCTTTTCCATATGGATCGGGCTGGTCGCGATGAAGGTGTGGATGCGCTTCCTGCGGCCCTGCCGCAGGGCCTCGCCGGCCTTGTGGATGTCGCCGGCATTGGCGCGCGCCAGGGAGCACACGGTGCAATCGGTGATTTCGCGCGCAATCGTCTGCACCGCGGCGAAGTCCCCCGGGCTGGCGGCGGCGAAGCCCGCCTCGATCACGTCCACCCTCAGCCGCTGCAGCGCGAGGGCGATGCGCAGCTTCTCGTCCTGCGTCATGGCCGCGCCGGGCGACTGTTCGCCGTCGCGCAAGGTGGTGTCGAAAATGATCAGTTGATCTTTCATCTGGGAATTCCCGTACTTGAACTTCAAATTTGACGAATTGGTGTTTTGTCACGCGCACAGGCCGGCACCCTGGAAGGTGCTTGCCTGACATCCTGCTGGTTTGAGTGGTTCGCGCCGGAAAGGGCGCGGACTCGACAGGACGTCAGGCGCCCAGAAGTCGAAGCGTAAGCAGCAGCGAACCGCGGCGGAGCGCCGGGGAGGAAAAACCGAAATGGCTGCTGTGGGACTGCATGATGCGCGAACTATAGCCGATGCCGCAGCGCCTGCCAATTGCGCCCTTACACCGCCGCCGGGCGCGCCTTCTTGCGGCGCAGCCGCCGCCACAGTGTGGCCACCGGGCCGGACAAGGCATAAATGAAGAAGATCAGGAACAGGATCAGCGGCGGCTTGCGCCCGGCCACCAGCACCACCAGCCACAGGATGCCGAGCACGCCGACGAAGGGCAGGAAGCGGATGCGCTGCGTCAGGCTGAGCTTCTTGAAGCTGTTGTAGCGGATATTGCTGACCATCAGCACCGCCATGCCCAAGGTCAGGATGCTCGCCGGCACCAGCACCGCGTCTCCGCTCAGTCCCTCGTCGTAAACGCTCCACACGAAGAACACCACCACCGCCGCGGCGGCCGGACTGGGCAACCCGAAGAAATCCTTGTTGCTGCCGGAAATCGCGGTGAGGACGTTGAATCGCGCCAGGCGCAGGGCGGCGCAGGCGGCGTAGGAGAAGGCGATCACGCCGCCGAAGCGGATGCCGAACCAGCGGAACTCGATGTAGTGCAGGCTGAAGGCATAGACGACAATGCTGGCGGCAACGCCAAACGCCGCCATGTCGCAGAGCGAGTCGTATTCCTTGCCGAAGTCGCTGGCGGTATTGGTCAGGCGCGCCACCCGCCCGTCGAGCGAGTCGGCCACCATCGCGAAGAGAATGCCCAGCGCCGCGTGGTCGAAGCGGTCGGCCATCGCCGAGACGATGGCGTAGAACGCGCCGAGCAGGGTTCCCGTGGTGAACAGGTTGGGCAGCAGGTAGATGCCCTTGCGCCGTTTGCGGGGAAGCGCGGCTTCTTTCACCACGCTAGTTTCCAGTCGCCAGTTTCCAGAAAAAGCTGCCTGCCTTCGCTGGAAACTGGAAACTCATTACTGAAAACTCAAAAAACTGGAGGTCGAAGGCCTTCAGTTTTTAGCCTTGTCCACCAGCTTGTTCCTGGCGATCCAGGGCATCATCGAACGCAGCTTGGCGCCGACCTTTTCGATCTGGTGCTCGGCGCCGATGCGGCGGCGCGCCTTGAGCGTGGGCTGCCCGGCCTGGTTTTCCAGAACGAATTCGCGGGCGAACTGGCCGGTCTGGATTTCAGTCAGGATGCGCTTCATCTCGGCCTTGGTCTGCTCGGTAACGATGCGCGGACCGCGCGTGTAGTCGCCGTACTCGGCCGTGTTGGAGATGGAGTAGCGCATGGTGGCCATGCCGCCTTCGTACATCAGGTCGACGATCAACTTGAGCTCGTGCAGGCACTCGAAGTAGGCCATCTCCGGCGCGTAGCCGGCTTCGACCAGGGTCTCGAAACCGGCCTGCACCAGCGCGGTGGCGCCGCCGCACAGCACGGCCTGTTCGCCGAACAGGTCGGTCTCGGTCTCTTCCTTGAAGCTGGTCTCGATGATGCCGGCGCGGCCGCCGCCGTTGGCGGAGGCGTAGGACAGCGCGATCTGCTTGGCCTGTCCGGATGCATCCTGGTGGATGCAGATCAGGCTCGGCACGCCGCCGCCCTGGGTGTAGGTGCTGCGCACCAGGTGGCCCGGCCCCTTGGGCGCGACCATGATCACGTCCAGGTCGGCGCGCGGCTCGATCAGCTGGAAGTGGATGTTGAAGCCGTGGGCGAAGGCCAGCACGCCGCCCTGCTTGAGATTGCCGGCGACGCTCTCCTCGTAGATCTTCCGCTGGTCCTGGTCGGGAGCCAGGATCATCACCAGGTCGGCGCCCTTCACCGCTTCGGCGACTTCCTTGACCTTGAGACCGGCACCCTCGGCCTTGGCCCAGGACTTGGACCCCTTGCGCAGACCGACGGTGACATCGACCCCGCTGTCCTTGAGGTTTTGCGCATGGGCGTGGCCCTGCGAACCGTAACCGAGGATGACGACCTTCTTCGACTGGATGATCGAAAGGTCGGCGTCCTTG
>CAJCJI010000352.1 GCA_903970595.1 Verrucomicrobiota bacterium | reverse complement strand
GACAGACTCCTTGATCGCCGCAAAGCGCCGGCAGGTCTATGCGGACGGTGGCGACGACGCGACATTGGGCAAATATAACGATGGGATCACGCGCAGTCCGTACGCATTCGCACATAGGGGTTGCGGGAGAGGGTCTGCGGCGGATATTCCGGCCGGGCATAGGCAGCAGCGGCACGCGCCGCCTTTATCGTCTGCCGAGAGCACGCCACAGTCGAGGGTTTGGCCATGTTCTGCCAATTCCCGCTGTCCCTGTTGGCCGGACGGGCCGAACGAAAACGTGCGGCGGCGCACTGAATGCCCGCACCTCATACCCTATGTTCTACAGGATCGGGCCACTCCCCGCCTGTCAGTCATCACGCCGGCAACACATCCACGGCATTGCGTCTGACACTATCGCCTATGGAACATTTCATGCAAAACGGTCTGTTGAATGTCCTGACTACGGTCGAATGCGAACGCTTGAGGCCCCATCTCGAACGCGTACCAATGGAGGTGGGCTCGGTGCTGTACGAGTCGGGCGCCACCCTGGAACACGCTTACTTTCCGATCGACTGTATCGTCTCGCTGCTCTACGTCATGGACAGCGGCGCCACGACCGAATTTGCCGTGGTGGGCAATGAAGGCATGATCGGCATTTACCTGTTCATGGGGGGCGGGACGACGCCGAGCCAGGCCGTGGTAAGAAGTGAAGGTTACGCCTACCGGCTGAAAGCGCAGGTATTGAAGGATGAATTCCGCAAGTCTGGTCCCATCCAGGATCTCCTGCTGCGTTATGCCCAGGCCTTGCTGACGCAGACGTCCCAAACGGCAGTCTGCAACCGATATCACGAGGTGGAGCAGCAGCTATGCCGGTGGCTGCTGCTGAGCCTGGATCGCCTGGTCGGCTGTCACATCACCATGACCCATGGACAGATCGCCAATATTATCGGCGTCCGCCGCGAGGGCATCACGGAAGCCGCCGGCAAACTACAGACGGCGGGGCTCATCAGCTACAGTCGCGGCAAAATTGCGGTACTCGACCGTCCGGGATTGGAGGACAAGTCCTGTGAATGCTATATCGTAGTGAAGAGGGAATATGACCGCCTGCTCCCCGAAATGATAACGAGATAGACAGGCCTTCGGTCCAGGGCGGCTGGTCGGCAAGCCATTATTGATCAGGTCGCCAGGATAGATGCTTATGCCTGGATCAAGCCAGGCACCGGCTGCAGAGGACGCGCTTCAGGTCCCATCCATATAGGCATTGCGCAGATCACGAATGTGATCGTGATTGCGGATCGCGCCATTGTACTGACGCTCAACCACGCTGCGAATATTCGGCGGCAACACGGTGGATAGCGCCTTGACATAGGCGGCCTCGACCCGGTCTTCGGCATGCTCGACATCCACAAGAGAACTCACATTGGTGTTGCCAACTGCACTTGGCGCCTTGTTCCGGTCGCGAAACGCACCAACTTCGTTTCTTTCCATATTGTTCGGTATAGCGCCGATCGATAGCAGCAGCGCCTGCAATTCGACCACGGTAGTCTCGCAATCGCCGGAGCGCCGCCGGAAGAAGTCCTTCAATTGAGGCTTTGTCGCCTCGCAAGCCGCTTCGACGAACTCGTTCCTGCTGTTCTCCGACGTCCGAACCAGATCGTTGAGAACCTTCATCGTATCGATGTTGTGCATGAGTAGTGCCTAATCCAATGCCGGACATTCCGGTAAGGCACAAAATAGACCGGAATGAGCCGCGATGTCGGTACGCTAACCCACCGGTACGATGTAAAGCCGCATTAAAAGCAAAAGAACAAACAGAGCGGTGGAATCAACCCTGGAGTTCGCGGCTATGCCGCCGACAGTCGCCTGTGGGAAGGCTCCGGCAACAGGCGATCGAATTCGTTGCGCACGACGCGGTAACACTCGCAGCATTTTTGCTCCAGACCAACCCGGTCCAGCACTGTGATTTGTCCGCGTCTATAGCTGATGACGCCCGCCGCCTGCAGCTTTCCCGCCGACTCGGTTACGCCTTCGCGGCGCACGCCAAGCATATTGGAGATCATTTCCTGCGTCGTCAAAAGAATGTTGGACGTGTGTCGATCCAGGCTCATCAGCAGCCAGCGGCACAATTGCTGATCCAGCGAATGGTGGCGATTGCATACGGCGCTTTGGGCCATCTGCGTGAGCAGGGCTTGCGTATAGGACAGCAGGACCTGTTGCATCGGCACCGAATGCCTGAATTCGTGCCGGATCAGGCTGTCCTTCATCCGGTAGGCGTAGCCGCCACTGGTTACCATCGCCCGGTGCGAAACAGTGGTGCCACCCATGAACAAGGAATGTCCTATCATGCCTTCACGGCCCACCAGGGCTATTTCCGTGTAGGAGCCGTCTTCCATTACGTAGATCATCGACACTGTGGAACTAACCGGAAAATAAGCATGTCGCAACTCATTCCCGGACTCATAGAGCGCCGTACCCGACAACAGCTGCACAAGCTGCAGCTGCGAAAAGAGACGCTCCTGGTCGAGCGGCGGCAGCGTTGCAAGAAGACGGTTCTGATCCGGTGCAAACATGGCGGGGGTGACGATTTCCGAGGTGACGCGTCGGGCTTTGACTGGATCAGGTCTGAAATACCGGGTGCTTGATCGTGCTTCAGTATGAAGCCGGTGCCGTGTCGGGTATGTGCGTTGTCACGCACAAATGGCAGCACGAGCCCCGAGCATTCAGGCGTTCATTCGTAGTTCCGCCCCGTTCTGATCCATTTGCCGGAGTCCCTGCGTTGCAACATCACCCAGCTTTTCCACACCACATAAAGCGGGATTTGCCCCAGCGCATACAGGCCTTGGCGCCCCAAGCCGCTTAACTGCCAGCCGCGCAGGACGTAAAGCGACAGGCCGCCGATACAGGCGGCGCCGATCCAAAGCCAGTCCGCCGACGCCATCTTCAGAGAGGCCGCCACCGCACATGCAAACAACAGCGCGGTCACGTTCAAGGCGATATAGGAGAGCGGCAGCACCAGCAAATCGAGTGCGAGGTCCAGGCAGACCGCACTATGCCTGCGCAGCGCATCCCGAAGCAGCGGCAGGGTCTTTTGCCCGACGAGCAGCAGGCGTCCGTCCTCCCACCGCTGCCGCTGGGTGCCGGCAGTGACGCTCCCCATCGCCATTTCCGCATCGGCACGGGCCTCATCGGCATAGTGCACCCGGTGTCCTGCCAGGCCCAGGGCGATGCCGTATTCCAGGTCTTCGGTCAGGGAATACGACTGGTATGGCAGCTGCCGCAGGATATTGCTGGTAACGCACCATCCATTGCCCCGTATTCCGCAGGACAGGCGCATGCGTTCACGCGCACGCGAGCGCAGGTCATGGATGCAGGCCAGGGCCATGGTCGCCAGCCGGGTGCGCCAGGATGCCAGCGGATTCAGCACGCCGTAGCAAGCCTGCACGGCCTCCGCGCCGCTCTCCAGGCGCGATGCGAATGCTTCCAGCAGATTGACCGATACTTCGGTATCGGCGTCGATGATCACGACAGCATCGGCCCAGCCCGACTGCAGGCTGTTGGTGAACGCGACTTTGAGCGCGTGCCCTTTTCCGCGCAGGCTCATATCGCGCCGCTCCAGCACGCGGGCACCGGCTTCCCGCGCACGCGCCGCGGTGGAGTCCGCGCAATTGTCGGCGATCACCCACAGGCGCAAGCCGTCGGACGGCCAGTCCATGCGACCCAGGCTGGCAAGCGTGCGAGCGATCAAGAGCTCTTCGTTGTGTGCCGGGACAATCACGTCAAAGCGCAGCTTCCGGGAGGAGCGTTGCGGCACGGACAAAGATCCGGAGAGCAGTGTCAGTACCGCCAGGTAGGCGCAGGCGAGTACCGCCGGCAAAGCCAGAATCAGCAGCAAGGCATTGAGGATGTACATCAGGCGGCGACCTCCGCATATTCGCGATAGTGCCAGCCCCAGAACGCCGAGAGCTTGCCGAGGTTGGCCGCGCCCTTCATCAGGTAATGCACGGCGTGGTGCCGGCCGGCGGGCCAGACCACAGCGGCAAGTACGGCTGCGATCACCAGCTGCAGCAGCGAGCGCCAAAACAGAACTGCGCGATAAGCTCGCGTCGCACGGCCATACCGGCCGGACAAACTGTGGCGCGCAAAGTCCTGGCCGCCGCGCATCGCGCGCCGCAGCAGCCAGCGCAGCGATAACCGATCCGGCGCCACCGGCTCGTGCACACCAGCCTCGTCGCACCAGATGAAGCGGGCACCTTGCTGCGCCAGCCGCGCCAGGAGGTCTCCATCCTCGCCGCCGGTGAGCCCGTAGGCCGGATTGAACGGAGGGGAGGACGAGCGGAGAAGTGTGCCGAGCATGAGCAGGTTTCCAAAACGCAGCTTGTTTCGCGGGACGACTGTACCGCTGGGCATGCGCGCCCAATCGTAAAAGCGGCCGCGCCGGATCCAGCGTGGAGCGTCCGGCGGCACCACCGGTTCGACGGGTCCGAGCACTCCATCCGCACCTGAGCGAAGCATGGCAAGCATGAGCAGGAACAGCCATGACGCCGGCGCGCGCTCGTCGTCGTCGATGAAGGCGATCCATTCCCCGCTTGCCAGTTCGACGGTGCGGTTGCGCGTCATGGCGATATTCTTGAAGGGCTGGATGTCGTAGTGGATCGGATAGAGTGCGTCCGAGTGGCGCCAGCGCTTCACCACCGGGCGCGCACTGCCCTCGGCGTCGTTGTCTACCACGATCACCTCGTACGGCTTGTGCTCCTGCCAGGCGAGGTCGCCCAGCAGAGCGTCAAGCGATCCGCACCGGCGATAGGTGGCAATGCAAACACTGATGTTCATGGTTGCGGAACGGTCCGGGTATTATCAAGACGTCGGGCAGCCGTCAGCATGGTTTTCAATTCCTGCCGCGCCCTGAACAAGGTCCATCCGAATACGCCTAAGGCGGTGTAATTCATGAGGAACGAGGCGCCTTGACCCATGACGAGGACCAGGCTCATGACGACGAGGAAGCCAAGGCGGGTCAGGTATAAAGGTACGTCCGGCCAGTCGTTGCCGCCAAAGCGATAGACGTAATAAGGGATCCACCGCGCCAGGATATGGGCGCCGATCGCCACCGCGGCGATGAGGTTTACCGGAACCAGAACCATGAACGCGGCGCTCCGTGCCAGCTGCAAGCCGAAGTACATCCACACGCGGGTCCCTTTGTCGAGGCGGTTGTACAACCTGAACCAGATATGCGTGGCGGCCAGAAACATTGCCCATTCGATGAAATCCCTGGGCACTGCGCCGAGCGGCCAGCGCAATAGCACGATGGCCACGCCTCCCGAGCCTAAGCCCCAGAGCCAGGGTGCCAGCCAGGGTGTGGCTACCGTTACATCTGCGAACTGGGCCGTGAGCTTGGGATCGGCTTCGTAGCGGGAAGCGATTCTGTCATTGTCGACGTAGCCGCATTCGTAGATCGCCCAGAATGACGCCAGCAGGAACAACAGGCCGATCACATGCAGGACAGGCGCCGCGGCAAGCGAAATTGAGCACAATACCCAGAAGGCAAAATCCTCCTGCAGGATGCCGCGCACAATATATCGCTCACCAGGCCGCTTGATCTGCGTGAGGTATTGACCGGGCAGATACACCCGGCTCAGGGCACACGCATAGTGGGCTCCTGGCCACACGGTCCGCAGCGGGCGGGCGCAGGCGTCCAGAAGCGGCAGATCCTGCGCGGAGTCCGTCATCACCAGCCCTTCGCTTACCGCATCGGCGCCCAGCGCGCTGGTCACCAGGGACAGTTTTCCGCAGCGGCGGTCATCGAACGTGGACAGTCTCGCCGCAATGATCATGGCGTCCGGGAAGCCAAGGGCCGCTATCAAGGGCTCCACGATCGGGCGGAAGCCGACCGTGGCGATGATCGGCGGTGTGCTGCGTCCCTTCAACGCGCAGATCAGAGGCACATTGGCGTAGCTTGCGGCCAGGGAGCCGACTCGATTCCGCCAGCGCCGCTTGACCCAGGGAAACAATAGCGTAATCAGGCGCACACGCCAGACGTCCCGCGTCGCTTCGCCGCCAGTCCAGCGCCACGGGGTCAGCAGGTCCAGGAGCCTCAACAACACCAGCGCAACGGTGCCTGGGTGTGCGGAGTCGATGAAGTCCTCGGTGGAATTGCGGAAATAGAGGGTCTCATCGAGGTCCAGCAAGACCAGTCCGTTATGGTGCAGCAGGGCGGTGATCGCCGCTTCAGGAGCCGTGTCGTGAAGGGTCGGGAATCCGAAGGAGGTCACAATGCCCCCACTGGCAAGTCGTAGCCCTTGGCCCCGTTCCCGGGCGGCGCCGGATGCAGGCGCCTGCGCAATTTGACGCAAGGCTGCTCGACCCAGCGGCGCATGGATTCAGCCACTGCCAGCGCTATGCACGCAGTTGCGACGGTGGTGGCCGCCCAACCCAACTGCGGCCACTGTCGCTCTACAAAATAGAGAATCACTTGGTGCGACAGGTAGATGGTGTAGGAGACCGTGCCGAGGTAGACCATGGGCCTCGAATTGAGCCAGCGAAACGCGCCGTGACCCGACCTGGCAATCGAAAGATAAATAAGCGGGGCAATGGCCAGGCTTTGCAAGGTATAGCGCACGGTAAGCCGAAAAAACTCCGCTCGGTAGAGCAGAGTGGCAAGCAGCGTCAGGCAACATACTGCGGCCACCGCCCATTGCCGGCGCCCATTGTGGAACCGATCTGGCGCCAGCCAGGGATTGCAGGAGAAGCCCATGAGGCTTCCGACCAGAATGGCGTCGATTCGCGTATCGGTCGCCATGCCCAGGTAGGCCTCCGAGGCGCCATGCAGCGCGAGCCAGCAACGCCAGGCCAGAACCCCCATGCACAATATCGACAGCACCATTGCCGATAGCCTGATCTTGCCGATGCGGAGCAGCAGATACGCCAGCGGTGGATAGAACAGGTAGTAATGTTCTTCAACCGCCAGCGACCAGGTCACGCCCATGCCGGCCGGCAAGCCCTGAAAATCGTGGTTGATCGCGTAATAGTTACTGAAATAGAACAGAACCGAGAGCACCCCTTTGCCGCTGAACCCTCCCTCGATCAGGGACAAGGCCGATAGTGCGCCAGCAAGGGCGGTAACAATCAGCAAAGGCGGCATCAGGCGCATCAGCCGGCGAAGATAGAAGGCCGCGTAGTTGATCGAGCCGGTGAGGCGGTATTCACCCACCATCAAGGTCGTGATGAGATATCCGCTCAACACAAAAAAAATGGTGACGCCCAGGCCGCCAGGTAGCAGATTCTCCAGCCCGCTGTGTGCGAAGAACACCAGGCATACGGCGATTCCGCGCACGCCGTCCAATGACGGAATCGAGCGGCTCGACGGCAGCATCGCAGCGCCTGCTCCCGCGTCGACCTCAGGCCGGGCTGCCATGATCGCTCCCCGGTGTTGCCGCATTGCCCGGAGGTTCGAAATGTGACGCCTGGACATCGACGGCTTGCTGAGCCATGCCAAAATAGTGGCGCAGGCGGACCTCGAGAATCTCGCGCGCGATGCCGCTTGTCGCCATGGTCATGATCACGAAGGCAACGCTCATCACGCTCAGCCAATGTGATTCCGACAAGTTGGTGATGCCCTGTTGCACGAACAGGCACAGATACAAGGTCCCCTGGTTGCGATCGACCGCGAACAGGCTCAATGCCTGCCTGACGTAGGCGACCATGTACCCAATCAGGCAGATAAGGCCCGCGAACCCCAGGTCGTTCATGATTTCGAGGTAGCCGTTATGGGCGGATCCCGGGTAGAAGCGCATCAGGCGGATAAAGTCGAAGGAAGGCGTTCCTTCGACCGGGCCGGTCCAATAAGCGCCATACCCGGTACCGAGGAGCCGGTGCAGATGGATGTGATCGATCACGATCTTCCAGATGTCGCTGCGGCCGGTAAAGCTCGAATCCTTGCCCGTCACCGCGACGATCGGAGCAAGAATGAGGTCCAGCCCAGGAAGCAAGCGCAGGATCGCAAGCGAATAAATCAACAGCAGGCTTACAAACAAGCCTACGATGTAGGGCGCCTGGCGCCGCAGCCCCGAAGGCATGCGCAGGAAGATGAACAGGAAAGCAATCGAAAACGCGGAAGCGACCAGCGAGGTGGAACTGCGGGACAGCACCAGGCAGGTGACGGCAATCGTCGTGCCGAACAACGCTGGAGTCAACCTGGTTTGCCTGGTTAGCCAGGCGTGGACCCACAAAATCAGGGTGACGCAGGAAAGAGCGCCCAGGCTGTTCTTGTGCGCGGTGAGTCCGCGCCAGGCCCCGACGAGTTCCGCGGAGGATTCCTGATGAATGGCAAGATGCGGGAATGCCAGCCCGAAAAGGAGGGAGCCTACCAGCATCGCGGTCAAGATGGGACGCAGGACACCTTGAAAGCGCAAGGGCCTCCAGCCCATCAGCACCAGTGCCAGTGAATCCAGGATGATCGTAAACACACGGATCAATCGCCTCGCCGTCACGGCCGGCTCGATTGACCAGAGACAACTTGCAAATGCCAGCGCGGCGAATGCCAGCAGGAACGGGTTCAAGCCCCGCAAGACCAGATAAGCGAGCTTGCCCCTCCATGCCGTCACAAAGAGCCCTGCGCCAAACAGCAGGCTCCACAGCAGGCGACTCACGGCACCTCCGGAAACTGGTCCGGCCGCTCCAGACAGGCCGCTGTAGTCGAAGTTGTCAGGCACGATCATCAATACGATCAATACCCAGGCCATTCCGGTCAACACAAAGGATTGGCGGCTATCGTCAAGCCATCCCGCCGGCAATGCGCAGATGCCGTGGGTCTGGTCGGATACGCGCGAAAACGCCTGGGCGGCGCCCTGCATGAAAGGCTGTTCTTGCGTTCGCATCTGGGAACCGGAGTGGGGGGGCATCAGGCTCCTGTCCCTGGTGCATACATGGATCGCACCGTCCGTCGATGAGCGGCCGGACACAGGACAGGGGCGGCTGTATTGCGCTTGAACATTTTTTTAGAAGTGATTGACCACGGCACCGAGGATGCGCGACTGCGTAGCGGCGAGGCGGCGCAACATACTCCGCGTCTCCGCGTAAGGCGTATGCTGGGCACGGCACAAAGCAAGCACTCTGCCGACCAGCGTGGCCACGGCCAGTGCGTCCGAGTATTTCTCAACCGGAGCGGTATCGAAGATCACGTAGGCGAAGGAATGGCGCCATTCCTCGATCATTTTTTCAAAGCGGCTGTCGCAGAGAAGTTCGAGCGGATTCGAAGGTATGGGTCCCGATGTAAGCAGCGACAGATGCGGCAAGCCCTCCACTGGATGGAAGTAAGGCGCGACGTCGCGGGCGATGGCATCGGACAAGCCTTCATTATTCTCCGAACCAAACAAGACGTGCTGATAGGGATGACGCAGATCGGCATCGACCAGTAGGGTCTGTTGACCAAGCTGGGAGAACGCAATGGCAAGTTCTGCGGCGAGATGCGAGCGCCCCTCGCCGGCGCAGGGGCTCATCACCACCATCACATCCGCCTGTCCGGGAGCATCGCGCCGCAACAGCAGCTCGGTGCGCAAGGACCGCACGGTTTCGCTGTGCGCATCGAACGGATCGCGGATCAAGGTCAGGCAATTGTCCGGCCTGACGCGCTTGCGTTGTATCACCACCAGTCGGTGTTCGACTCCGCGGACCGCAGCCACGTCCTCCTGCGTCGCCAGCCCGACGAACAAGGCCGCATCGCTGAAGCTCACGCCCAGGCTGTGTTCGGCATCGGTGATCCGTGTCACTGCCTCGTCGGATAGGGCGCAGCGTCGAATCAGCGCGGCCTTCAATATGGCGCCGCTGTCCTTCAGAAGGGCGCTGTCCAGCTGCGCATTCATGATGTCGTCCGCTGCATCGGTGAAATGCCGAATTCCACCAGAACCGGCACATTGTGGTCGCGCTCCACGTCGTCCCGGCAGCGCACGCGCCGATTCAGAAGGTCGTAGCCGAGAGGCCCGAGCAGCCCCAGCATCATCCCGGCCAAGGCTCCAGCCAACAGGTCGACCAGCACTTTCGGCTTGGAGGCTCTCAGCGGCGGATCCGCGCGGCTGACGAAGCTTGTATTGGTATAGTGGCCGCTGGAGGCTACGACGAACTGGTCATAGCCATCCAGGGCCTGTTTGTATACAGACTGCGCGGACTGAAGATCGAGCTGATACCTGGCGCCCTCGTCCCTGATTTTTTGGACGTTCAGAACCTTGGCGCGTTGATCGTCGACCGCCTGCTGTAATTCGCTTTCCATCTGCCGGGTCGAATTGAGGTCGGACGACGCACCGCTGGAATAGCTGCCGACCTCCGCCGCAAGCGAAGCACGCGTTGCTTCGATCTGGGAGCGAAGTTCGATAATTTGAGGGTGCGCCGAACCCAGCGTGGCCTTCAGCTGCGCCAGGTTCGCCGTCTCAAGGGCAAGTTGCGCCTTCAGCGTCTGGATCAGGCTGGACGAAAGCACCTGCTGTCCAACGGACTGGTTCTGGGACGCCCGCGCCTCCGCATTGCGGCGGACGCTCTGCGCCTCGACCAGTTGTTGCTGCAGCGACGACAGGCGCTCCATGTCGGTATCGGATTTTGCATCCACGTCGATCAGGCCGGTTCGCTGGCGAAAGCCGGTGACTTGATCCTGGGCACGGCTGACGCTCTGCTTGAGCTCTTCGAGTTGCGCCAGGTAACGCTTGGAACGCTCGCTGGCCGGACCCGTCAGGCGTTGATACTGCTGCTGCATATAGATTTCCGCCACGGTGTTGGCGATCAGCGCGGCATCCGCTGGATTGTTGGCGGAAAAGCTGATGTAGATGAGCTGGCTGCCATATTGCCCCTGCTCGATCAGCAGCTTCTTGCTGATCGCCTTTGCTACCCATTGGCGCAAGCGGCCGGGCTCGTCGCTGAAGCCCTTGGTATAGTTTTTGTTATCGGTGAGCTTGAGCTGGTCGACGACCGGCATCAGCACCTCATCGCTGCGCATCAGTTCGATCTGCGTGGACATATAGGTGCCCAATAGCCCAATCGGAAATTCCTTGCCGCCGAGCGGATCATTGACTTCATAGTCGACCATCAGGGTGGCCGTCGCCGAGAACGTTTTAGGCATTACCCAGACGACGCAGGCTACAAATACCGTGATGGCCGCGGCGATGTAGAGCGTCGCCTTCCTATGGGCCCACAAAATCGCCATGATCTGGCTCAGCGACAGGCCGGGATGAACAAAATGCTGTGGAATGATCGATGCCGTGATGGGCAGGGACATCGTTGCGGGCAGCGCGGGCAAATTCGATCTGGGCATCAGAAGATTCGCTGTTTGACGCGAATCACATCGTTCGGCATTACCGGATCCGTCAATTGAGGGGTGATCGTCACATAGCGATCGTTCGCGAGGCGTCGCTTGATTTCCACGCGATTTTCGCTCCCGCGCGGAGTCACTCCCCCGCCTCTGGCCATGGCCTGCAGCACGGTCATGCCGGGTTCGATGCGATACATGTTGGGCGTGGTCACTTCACCGTAAATATAGAATTGCTCCGCGCGCGGCACGAACACCGTGTCGCCTCCGCGCAGCGTCAGCGTGGGAATTGCGCTCTTGCTGTCGCTCAGCCCCTTCAAATCAATTGGATAGCGGGTGACGTGTCCGCTGTTGTCCGGACGGATCAGGTAAACAACATTCCCTCCGCTTTCATTGACCCCGCCCGCCAGGGCGAGCAGATCCAGAACCGTGGTGCGCGATTCGATTGGAAAGCGGGCGGGCGCACGCACGTCGCCAAGCACCGAGACCTGCTGGCTGCGGAACTGGGAAAGAATGATCGAAACCTGGGGATTGACCAGAAAATTGCCTTCCTTGAGAGCCTCGGCAACTCGCTGCGAGGCCTGCGCCGGAGACAGCCCGGAGACGTTGACGGCTCCTGCAAGCGGCATCCGGATGGTGCCGTCGTCGCCGATGTAGATGGTGGAACTCAGTTCCGGACGGCCGTAAACCTGAACTGCCACCACATCCCCCGGTCCCAGTGTCAGCGCCGCTCCCGGCTCAGCTTTTGGCGGCGCAGCACTGGCGATTTGGCTGGCGCTGGCGATTGCATCATCGAGTTTCAGGCTGGCGCTTTGAGCGTCGGCCACGGGCTCGAAGCAGCCGGCGCCAAGTGCCGCCGCAAACAACAGAGCCCGGCAAGCGGCCCATTCGAAGAACCGGAGCTGCGATTTTCGCGACCGTGCTGCCTGGGTCGTGCCGGAGGTAATCGCGTGATAGGCGCCATTGGGCACGGTTGCTTCATCCCAGATTCACTTGTGGAATAGATTGTCGAAGGTGGTCGGACCACGCGTCTGTTCGATATCGCACACATTCCGGTCGCATCCGCATCGTGAACGAGGATGCGCCTTGCGGATGCCGGTTATGTACGATGACGTACAGACCGCCCGGACGCTGCTACATAATCTGAATCACCGGTCATGAACGCGATGGGTCTCACGATTGCCGCAAGCATGCGCCAGCGTGGCTGGCTGGGCGATTATGCCCGATCGGCTTAGCTCCAAAGGGTAAAGTCAATGCAGCCTGCCTTCACGAAGAACGATCGGAATCAGGCCCGCGGCGGATCATTGGGATTTCCCGACAATGCCGCACAAGCTCCGGCAGCAGACCGCGTAAGCTCGGCGGAGCGGAACAGCCGGCGGCACTATCCCTGCTCCGCCGGGCAGCAGCGCCTCTGGGTGCTGGACCAGTTGGAACCCTTGAGTCCTTCTCTGCGCCTGGCAGTGCGCTGGCGGCTGGAAGGCGCACTATCGGTTCCCGATCTTGAGAAATCCCTTCAGCTGATCATCGCGCGGCACGGGATTCTGCGTACATCCTTTACGGAGATCGAAGGCGAGCCCGTTCAGATTGTTGAGCCGCACGTACCGTTTCGCATCCGGCTGGTGGAACTCGCCCCATTGCTCGAGCTTCGGGCAGGCATCGAAGCCGAACGCATTGCACAACTTGAGGCACGTGCTCCCTTCCATCTGCGGTCGGGGCCCCCTTTCATCCGCGCGACCTGCCTGCATCTGGCCGAAGACAGCTTTGTCCTGTTGCTCACGGCGCATCGGATGGTCTGCGACGGCTGGTCGATCGGCATACTCGCACGGGAAATGGGAGAGATCTATGACGCACTGCAGTCAGGCCGCCTCCCGGACTTGCCCGCCTTGCCGCCAGGCTACGCCGACTTCGGCGAGTGGCAGTCCACGGCGATCGGCAGCACTTCACGAGGATCGGACAAGGCGTTTTGGAACGATACCTTGCGAGGGGCCACACATTTCGATTTTCCACCCGACAAGATCACACCGCCGGTTCTGGCCAGCAACCGAAACTTCCAGTCCTTGCTGCTGGATCGGAGCCTGATCGACGGGCTCGCTGACCTCGGCGGCCGCTTTGGCTGCACTATGTACATGACCACCCTCGCCGCCTTCCTGGTCTTGCTGCATCGGTACACCGGCGAGACGGACATCTGCATCGGGACACCGGTTGCCGGCCGCAATCGCATTGAGCTTGAGCATGTTATCGGCTTGTTCACCAATATGCTGGTGCTGCGAGGCGACCTGTCCGAAGACCCATCGTTTGCAGAACTCTTGATCCGGGTACGCGATAGGGTCACAGACGCGCTCGCGCATCCGGATATGCCGCCGGGGAAGCTCGTCGAGATGCTGCGCCCGGACCGGGACCGCAGCAGAACTCCCCTGCTTTCCGTGACTTATACGGTGCGACGATCCTTCGTCGAGGATGGGGTCTACGGCGGTGTGCGTTCGACAGGCATGCCATCGGTGCCGGCAGGCGGGATGTACGATCTCAACCTGAGTGTCTTGCAGCGCCGGGATGGCTGGCACCTGTCCTGCGAATACGACTCCGGTTTATATCAGCCGAACACCATCGCCCAACTGCTCAAGCATTTCCGGTTTTTATTGCACGGCGCGACGATCGATGAAGATTGCCGGATTTCAGCGCTGCCGATGCTTGACGATGCGGAACGCCGCACCGCTCTTTTCGATTGGAACCATACCGATACCCTGTATCCGCGGCACCTGACAGTGTCGCAATTGCTGGAAGCCCAGGCGGCGCGCACGCCCGATGCAATCGCCGTGGCCTGCGGCGACAGGACAATGACCTTCAGCGAGCTCGACCTCGCCGCCAACCAGCTCGCGCTAAGACTGCGGCGCCAGGGACTTGAGCGCGGTCGTTGTGTCGGCATATTGTTGAACCGCTCGATGGAACTGGTCGTGGCCCTGGTGTCGGTGCTCAAAGCCGGCTTGGCTTACGTACCGCTCGATCCGGCACATCCCGCAGAACGTCTGAGCCACATCCTGAAGGATGCCGGCCTCGGGGCACTGATTACCGATCGCATTCCGGAGTCCGCGCTGCCCTTGGAAGGGGTGCCGGTTATTCAATTAGAGGGCGGCGCAACGAGTGCCGCCCCGGAAGAGGTGGATGCCCCGGGCGCTCCTTCAACGCCCGACGACCTGGCCTATGTCATCTACACCTCCGGGTCCACGGGGCTGCCCAAGGGTGTGGAAATCACGCATCGATCGGTGGTCAATCTCCTTTACGCGATGGCGGCTCGTCCAGGCCTTGAGCAACATGATGTTCTGCTTGCGGTGACAACGATCTCATTCGACATCGCTGCGCTGGAACTATTTTTGCCATTGGTCGTTGGCGCCAGGCTGGTGTTGGCAACGGAAGCGGATGTGGTCGATGGCGCCAGACTCCTGCAATTGATCGAACAGCGCCGCGTTACCGTGATGCAGGGCACGCCTGCGAGCTGGCGCCTGCTGCTGGAAGCGGGCTTTCGCTCCAGACCGGGCTTCAAGATGATGATTGGCGGCGAGAGCCTGCCGCGTGAACTGGCAAATCGCCTGCTCGAGGGCGCCGGCGAGTTGTGGAACATGTATGGCCCAACGGAAACGACGATTTGGTCGTCCTGTGGCAAGATGCTCAGCGGCGACGAAACGATCACGGTGGGTCGCCCGATCGCCAATACGCGGTTTTACATCCTCGACGGCAAAGGCGAGCCGGTACCGGCCGGCGTACCTGGTCTGCTCTATATCGGCGGTGACGGTGTAGCGCGCTGCTACCACAACAAGCCGCAGCTCACCGCAGAAAAGTTCACCTCCAACCGATTTGCCGCAGGCCGCATCTATCTGACAGGGGACCTCGCGCGCTGGTGTTCCAACGGCGACGTTCAGATTCTCGGCCGCATCGATCACCAGATCAAGCTGCGCGGTTTCCGCATCGAACCGGCCGAGATCGAGGCCGTGCTGATCCGGCAGCCGGAAGTCTCCGAAGCGGTGGTGATTCTGGCCGAGGGCGCCAATGGTGAGGCGGCGTTAAGCGCATACGTTGTGCCGCGGCGCGATCATGCACAACATGCGGAAGCCTTGATCCGCAGCCTGCGGAGCAGCATGGCCGGAGTGCTCCCGGCGTTTATGTGCCCGGCATTCATCACTTTGCTCGATGCCATGCCCAAGACGCCCAGCGGCAAGACGGACCGGCGCGCGCTGCCAGCTGCCGTGTCGACCGCCTCGCACAAAAAGCCGGAATTCGCGCCATTCAGCGCCGTGGAGAAACGCGTGGCGGCGCTCTGGAACGCGGTTCTGGGTTTGGCGGTCGTCGACAAGCACGCCAACTTCTTTGAAATGGGAGGCCATTCCCTCCTCGCGATAAGGCTGTTGGCCCGTATCGACGCCGAGTTCGGACAGCACTTCAGCCTCGCCACCCTGTTCCAGGTGCCTACCCTGGCGGAGCAAGCCGGCCTGCTCGAAGGCAGCGACACGCGAAAATACGATTTTCGCCAGGTGGTGCGCTTGCAGGCCAGCGGTGCCAAGCAGCCGCTGATCGCAATAAACAATACCGGTATTTATTACACCTTGTCCAAACGTCTCGGTCCTGATCGGCCGTTCACAACACTTCAATTGTTCGACCCCGCTCTTTCGGCGGAGTCTTTGCCCTCGAGCTTTGAAGAGATCGCTACGAGATACGTTCAGTTGATCCGGCGCGTACAAACCGACGGGCCCTATGCGCTGCTGGGCTGGTGCGTTGCCGGGGCGCTTGCCTACGAGATTGCGCAGCAGCTTTGCGCCTCAGGGCAGGAGGTGTCGCAACTGATGTTGGTCGATACCTATGCGCCGGGTTACTTGACTAGACTCAGTCTGCCAAGACGCTTGCTTTCGGATTATTCTTACAGGTGGAAATTGATCGTGCTGGACTGGTCCAGGGTACACTCGCGACAGCAGAGTTTAGGTGCATTTATCGGCAATCGGATGATTGTCAAGAGGCTGCTGAAGCTGTTCACTCGTAACAGCGTGATTGCGGAGCCTACCCGATTGATTCAGGGCAAGGTTTCCTCTCCGGAGGTCTACGATCAGTGGTTGCTCAACTATCTGGATGAAGCTGCACGCCGCTATCAACCGAAACAATACCCGGGACGGATCTTGCTGTTCCGGAGCGCAGATGAGCCTAGCGGGCGCTTCCTGGATGCCGAGATGGGATGGGGTGAATATGCCGTCGGCGGCCTTGAGCTCACCGTGGTCGGCGGTGACCACTTCATAATGTTCCAGGACCCCGGGGTGTCGCAGATGGCGGCAACGATATCGGCCGCTCTGGATCACGGCGCCGATACTCCAATGCCCAGAGCAGGCCGTTAAAGCGCTTGCCGATACGGGGTGACGCGTCGTGCCTGGTCGGACGGTTCAGCTCTGCGCGGGAGATTTACCGGAGGCCTGCAGATGCCGGCTCAATTGCTTGAGCAGTCCAATGCAGAAATCCGGCAGCAAAAGACCAATCAATAAAACATAGACGATTGCGCCGAACGCAATCAAGATGATCAAATCGTTTGCATCGCTGAAAATATTTTCCAGATGCAGCCCCAGCAGCGACACGGCAGCTCCCATCAGCACCGCCGCAGCCAGAGCGGGGGCCTGGGTGCGAAGAATGACGCCCAGCGGAAGCTTGCAGAGCCGATTCATCAACACTACCGGCAACGGCATAAGAATCAGCGGCCGCAGAGCTATCGCCGCCGATGCGGCAACCAGGCCGAACGGTGCGAAGCACAGGACCGCCAGCAAGGTGGACGAGGTCTGAGCCGTGGAGATCAGTGCTTCCCACTTCTGCCGGTTCATGGCCAGCAGAACCGCGGTTGCGCAATACAGCGTGATGCACGGAACCCCCATCAACATCAGCAGCTGCGCCACAACGATCCCACCGAACCAGTGAGGATCGAGCCAGGCGTGGAATAGCGTCGGCACGATCGCCGCGCCTCCAATGCACAGCGGAAAGCAGAACACGCTCATCTGGAGAAACAGCTTGCGCATCGCGCTTTCGAGACCCGCCGGGTCGCTGGCAAAGCGGCGCAGATCCACGCGTGCGACGGAAATCCTTGGTTCCAAGGCCACCTGGATCAGAATGTCGCTAAGCCGCGCGGCCAGGCTGAAAAGCCCAAGTTCAGTGGCGCCCAGGTAAAAGCCAAGCACCAGGCGGGGTAGCTGCCCGGATGCCCAGTTCATGGTGCGGGACAGCATTACGGGAGCCGCGAATCGCCGCAAATCGCGGAAATGCGGCACCGACAAGGAGAACCTCGGCCGCAGCGGGACAGCCGCCCAAAGGACTATTGCACTGGCCCCGCGTTGTACGATGGCTTGTGCAACCAGGGCCCAGACACCGGCACCCAGCAGCGCCAGTGTCAAGCCGATGACACCTCCGACGGTCAATCCGGCAATGGAACGCATGGCAATAGGGCGAAAGCGCATTTCGCGCTTGCTTGCCGCAATTGGCGCTGCGCAAAAAGCCGAAATAATCGGCAGCGCCGACATCCAGCGCAGGACGGGGGCCAGCTCAGCTTCCCCAAAAACCCGCGCAATACTGTCCGCACCTGCAAACACCGCGATTCCGAGCACGATGGACGCCAGCACATTTGCCGTTGTCATGGTGTGGAAGTGGAGATCCTCGATGTCGGGAATCGAGATCAGCGCCTCGGAGGCCGCCATTCCAAGAACGAATTCGCAGAATCCGATGAACACCATGACCAGCGAAAACAGACCGAAGGCATGCGGCCCCAAGGCTGCCGCCTGCACGGCGAACAAGATGACGCCGAGTCCCTGCTCGTATACGGTCTGAATCGTGACCCAGGTCGTTGGAGCCAATCGAGCTGGCGTCTTCAAGTCGGGGGCAGATCCGGCACGGTGCACGATATCTTGCGAAAGCGAATGCACTGTTGGTGTATGGATTTCGACCATGACTGTTCGCTATCGCAGAGTGAATTATCGAATAAGCGCTCCGGTCCGCAATGGCTACAATGCTGTTTCAAGCTGAGTGCCATCGTGCAAACTTACGGCATGCTCATATAAAGCCGGGCGAAGCGCAATCGCCGTATGCCGCAGCAGTTTGAAAATGCGCGGACAGCGGATCAGGTAGCGCTTGGCCATGAGACCGGGAGCCTGGACCAGCCGGTACATCCATTCCATACCCATCCCTTGCATCCACTTGGGCGCGCGCTGTTCCGCCCCTGTAAGAAAATTGATCGAGGCGCCAACGCACAATGCCAGGCCGCGCGCCACATTACGTGCCTTCAGCTGCTGCGCCAGAAGCTCCTGCTGCGGGGCTCCGACGGCGAGGAAACAAAAACGGAAGGGACTATGGGCCTCTACAAAATCAAGAACCGCCTCCACCTGGGACGCATCATTTATGAACCCCATGGGCGGATTGAAATGGGCCAGCCGCTGCAGGCCGTAGGTTTCAACAAGCTGTGCGGCCTGCTTGTCGTTGCACCCGATCAGTACGATGGGATCGTCGGGCGCAATCACCTGGGAGAACAGTCTTGCCGTAAGATCGCTCCCGGTGCACACCGGGATGCGCAGTCCGCGGGTGAAGCGCAGAATATGCGAGAGAAAGCGGCTGTCAAAGAGTACGAACCCGGCGTCTGCATAGATCTTGCGGAACGAGACATCCTCATCGAGCCGTATCATATGATCCGCGTTCGGGGTGACCACGAAGCTATAGCGGTTCTGTCCAAAAACCGCTGCGACATCCGTAAATTCCGCCACGTCATAATCGTCGATCTGAACAGTAGATGTAAGCATCCGCGTCTCCGCCTGCCGGCCTTCCAATGAGATGGCGCTGTGGTTAGCGGCCGAGCCGGGCATCGCACATCAAAGACATTAGCGATTGCAGACGTGGCCGCGAGGTACTCACCTTAAGCATCGTGACTTCGCGGTTCTGTGCGTGTGCGCACTCAGTACGACTACGTACTGAGTGCGCCTACGCACGGACTCCGGAACGTGCCGGGACCACCCTGAGGCGACCTCAAGGAGATGAGCGGGAGATAACAGGCCAATGCGATCGTGGACTCTGCGCTTGATGTTGGATTTGACGCCGCTCGCGCCATCCACTGTGCGGTATCAGACCGACGGGGCCTGCGCCTGCGCGCCACGTCAGGCCTTTCTTTCGCTCAAAACATCGTCGCTACAGCGCGGATGCCGGCTGCTGGCAACCATACAACCGCAGACGTCGCGGATTGCCTTCTGATGCGGGAAGCGCCCTACCTGCGAGCGGACGACCACCGGGCGCTGACGTATACTCCGGCCCGAATTATTCAGGCGGCCGCAGCGAAGCGCATCGAAACTCCGCGTATTCTTCTTACTGCGACACTCAGATGGCCTGTCGCCGCGCGATTGGCCATGGCCTTCAGGAGGCTCGGCTGTCAC
The DNA here is from genome assembly GCA_903970595.1 of Verrucomicrobiota bacterium. Lineage (GTDB taxonomy): Bacteria > Pseudomonadota > Gammaproteobacteria > Nevskiales > Nevskiaceae > Nevskia. Next base: position 18,179 of record CAJCJI010000352.1, on the reverse strand, counting down.
GTCGATGCGCTCTGTCCAAAGGAGCACCCCGTAGCCCGGTTGCGCGAATGCCCGGCGCTTTATCACTACGGCGTTCTGAACCCCTTGGGTTCGCTGAATGCCGCGATCAAAGCGGCAAGCCCCGACCTGATTATTCCGTGCGATGACGATGCCGCGTTACATCTGAATCTGCTTTATGAACGAGTCCAGGCTGGCGCCGTAGCGCAAGGGTATGCGCACCTTATTGAGCGTTCTCTGGGTACTCCATCGGCCTGTCGGCTCTCCACGGTACGGGCCGAAATGGGCGGCCTTGCTTTACGGGAGGGGGTGCGGACCCCGGCCACGCAAACCCTCTTATCGGAGGCCGACCTGGACGTATGGTCGGGACGGCATGATTATCCGACGGTACTCAAGATAGACAACACATGGGGCGGACTGGGGGTATATATTGCGCGGAACAAGGACGAGGCACGGCGCGCATTCAATATCATGTCGGTGCGCCCGCCTCTGCTGAAAGCAGTTATACGCACGGCTTTGGATCGGGATTCGTCGCAGATGCTGCGCTGGCTCAAACACCCGCGACGCTCGGTTACGGCTCAGGATCACGTCAACGGCATACCGGCCAATCGCGCGGTTGCCTGTTGGCGCGGAAGGATCCTTGCGGGAATCAGCGTCGAAGCCTTGAGTACGCAACATCCGACCGGACCGGCAACCGTCGTACGGATCATCGAGCACACGGAGATGTCGGATACCGCGGCCCGGCTGGTAAGGCGCCTGGGATTGTCCGGACTATGGGGATTCGACTTTGTTCTCGACTCCGCAAACCGCGCCGCGTGGCTGATCGAGGTCAATCCGCGCGCCACGCCGATTTGTCACCTTGCTCTGGGCATCGGATGTGATTTGCCGGCGGCTCTCTGCTCTCAATTGACAGGGTCCGCGGTTGCTTCCCGTGATTCCCTGGCCGACGCCGAAGTGATCGCGATGTTTCCCGGGGAATGGCGTCGCAGTTCAACCAGCAAGGCGTTACATTCCGTATACCACGATATTCCCTGGGAGGAGCCCGGCCTGTTGCAAGATGGCCTTGGCTTGCGGTGGGAAGACCGTGGCCTTCTTGCAAGGCTAAAGAACGGTCTGCAGCTTCGACATCTGCGCGATCCAGCGGAGGAGGTCGCAATGTTTGGCGACCGAACTACATCAATACGCTAAAGAGTTACACAAAGCGAATCGGGTTAGAATATTCAGTAAAGCCCCCGTGCGCCTAGCTTACCCGGTCGAGGTCTCGGGCCAATAGAGCGCTGGTTGGCGGCTGCGTTTATATAGATGCTTGGCCAGTCGCCCGGCGGTAAAGCGCGCGCCAAAGGCGAATCTCACCAGGGGGCCGAAGCTGCTTGCGGATAGAGCGCCGACAAAATACAAGCCAGGGACCGAGGATTCGAAGTTGCGCGAAAGTACTGGAGAATGCTCCGCGGTTTGCAATTGGGCGACAATACCTGCATCAAGGAACGCGAGCCGCCGCAGATCGACCCGATAGCCGGTGGCGGCGATTACGTGATCGGTCGTCGCAAAGCTCTCACAGCTGTCGTCGGCACGAATTTTGAGCCGCACGAAGCCCTCGCAGCGCTCGGCTTCAGTGATGGTGCAACCCAGCAGGAATGGCACCTTGCCGATCACCAGGTCTCTTACAAACCACCCACCGGCCGGTCCAAGGTGAGTGCGTACTATGCGCAGGCGCAGCTGCTCCGGCAAGCAATGAAACAGCAGCGGCGCTTCCGCCAAAACGAATGAACGCAAGCTGTGCCCGATTCCGGAGCGCGGATGCCGCAGGCCTTGCCAGAGCGAGCGGGATTTCAGCCCGGGCCCCTGATGAATCTCTATTTTGGCCTGCCGGCATATGATTCTCGTCACGGCTCCCTGCGCATGAAGCAAGGCGGCAAGGTCGAGCGCTGATGCCCCGCCGCCAACGACCGTGACGTCGCGTCCTCGGAAAGAGGCCAAATCGCGATCATGAGAGCTGTGGGAAAACACCTCCGCTGGTAGATGCGCAAGTTGCGTGGGCACGTTCTGGAAAGCGCCCAGGCCCACCGCGATGACGACTCGCTGCGGGGTCACGGTCTGTCCGTTGTCCAGTCGCAACTCGAAGCCTTTTGCTCCGCGCGCGATCGACACCACAATTCTTTCCTCGAGTGTCGGCACCAGACGTCTCTGAAATGCCAGACCATAAGCACAGAACGTTTCGAGCCGCACGGGTTGATCCTGGTCTTTGTAAGGAATGCCCTGCTCTTCGCAATAGGCCCTTAGAGTGAAACGCGCCTCCGGATCACTGAGGTTAGAGGCGAAGCCGTCGGATTTGAGCATCATGCCCACCGGCATACGGGTGAGCCAGGTTTGCATGGCGTGTCCGAAAATGCGGAAGCTCACGCTCCGATGACGAAGGTGCGCAGCGATCGACAGGCCATACGGGCCAGCTCCAATAACCGCGACCTCGGGCGATTCGTTCACCATGCGCAATATTGACGCAATCCTGCGTACGGGTATGTGTGATAGCGGACATAGCGATCATGCTCGAAGAGCGATTTGGAAATGCAAGATCGGCAGCCGGCGTCCGTGCTTGATCGGGTTCTGATGGTCGACCGCCAGCATCAATTCCATCGGCGCAGCGATAGCCGAATCCGGACCATTGCCGCTACCTCCGATGGCGTTACCGCCTTCCCTCACTTGGCAAGCGAAGGTCGCTAGGTGTTTTGCTCCGTGGCAAAAATTACCCATAGCCGCGTTTGTTGCCGATGGTCGGCAGTTTAGGACCGATAGGCGGCGCTTGCTTTTTACCGACAACCCGTCGAACGCGCAAATGGCGCCTTTCAACGTGGGGCACCGCACATAAAGGCCCATAGAGTAGAAGGTGCTTGCACCAGACCATTCGCCGACAGATGCAGCGCATGGCTTGGTTCGCCCTATTCAAACCTCAGGACTACATTGCCATGTGCAAGATTTACATTACATCGGCTGAGCGAACGCTAGCCGCTTTCTTGGCCGCTATGAGGGTCGCCTGGCCGGAACGCGGCAGACACCAATCCGTAAAATGTCTGCAGAACAGGCACGGTGCCTTGACTTGCGGTTTCCTGTGCATGTTGTTGCTGCTGACATCCTGCGGCGGCGCACAGGCTGCAGCCACCAATCCTCAACAGCTCATCAATTCGTTCTCTCCGGGCACCGGCGCTAGTGGCGCGATTGTGACCCTGATCGGCTCGGGGTTTACCGGATCGACGCAGGCCTGGGTGGGCAATGCGCATAACGCCGCCCTCCATGTCCTCAGCGATACCAGGGCGACCGTCACGGTTCCGACCGATGCCACCAGCGGGGCCGTTGCGATTCTCAATTCCGCACATGCGGCATTCACCGCTTCTTCGTTTACGGTGATCAGCAACGCGTCTTATCCGCAGCAGAGCATCAGCGGGTTTTCACCTGCTTCTGGACCCAAGGGATCGGTAGTCACCATAGCCGGCACTGGCTTCACCGGGTCGGACGCCGCCTGGATCGGCAACGCGCATGACGCCGGGATCAAGGTGGTCAGCGATACACAGGCGCAGATTACCGTACCGAACGATGGGGCGACGGGTCAGCTCGCCCTGCTCAATCCACAGCATGCCGTGTTTTCCGCCATATCATTCACTGTAACGACAGCTCCGGCGTCGAGCTCAAGCTCCGGCAGCAGCAGTAGCAGCTCGGGCGGCGGATCCAGCAGTTCGAGCAGCGGCGGCAAAACCGGAAGCTCCAGCGGCGGAAACTCGTCCAGCAGCAGCTCCGGCGGTACGACCGGCGCTATGTCGATCCGTGTGCAAGGCAATCAATTCGTCGATGTCGCCGGGCAGGCCGTGCAATTGCGCGGCGTAAACTTCAGCGGATTCGAGTCCGTGGCGATTCAAGGCTGGGACCCTTCCGATCCCTCGGGAGCACAGGGCGGTCAGGCCAACGGCCCGAATTGGGCAGCCATCCACAGCTGGAAGGCCAACGTGGTGCGCCTTCCGCTCAACGAGGCATCCTGGCTGGACTACAGCTGCACCGACAGCAGCGGAGTGGTGCACAACCCCGATCCGGGCAACAACTACAAGTCGTCGGTTGAGACGCAGGTGTCGGAAGCCAATGCCGCCGGCCTCTACGTGATTCTCGACCTGCACTGGGCGGCGCCCGGAACGATGTGCCCAATGTTGCAGACGCAAATGGCCGACGCCGATCATTCGCTGGCGTTCTGGACCTCCATCGCCACCCAGTTCAAGGGCAATCCGGCGGTCATGTTCGAGCTGTACAACGAACCGTTCTTCGATTTCGATTTCACCGGCAACTCCTGGTCCTACATGATGCAGGGGACCGGCGGCTCCTTCACCGGCTTTCCCGCCACCAGCGGCAGCAGCAACTGGCAGAACGTCACCCAAACCTGGGCTGTGGCCAGCTATCAGCAGATGATCAACGCGGTTCGCGCCACGGGCGCGGAAAATGTGGTGCTGGTCGGCGCAATGCAGTACTCGGAGGACCTGAGTAGCTGGCTGAGTTATCGGCCGACCGATCCGCAGAGCCAGATGGCGGCGACCTGGCATGCTTACCCCACATACGGGACGACCTGGGGCACTGCCGCCTATGCTCAGCCGAATTACTCGCCGCAGATTTTTACCGAAGTACAGAACATTCTGGCCGCGGGCATCCCGGTCATCGCCACCGAGACTGGAGATCAGGATTCGTCCGGAACGGTGGGCTCGCCGCTGGTTTCCACCGTGACCGCGTTCGCGGATCAGAACGGCGTGAGCGTCATCGGCTGGGCATGGGACGTCTGGGGAGATGCGGATAACGTGCTGATCACGGGTGTGAACGGCACGCCGACCGATGGTTACGGACAGTTCTTCCAGAGCTGGATGGTCAATCATGCGCAATGAAAAGACTCACCAATGCGGGCTGCCCGGCAATTGGCTCAGGATCGGGTATTATCCCGCCCTGTGGCTCAGGCCGCACAACGGCTGTCGGACGGCGGCCTGGTGTTGCGATTCTTCGATCATCGCTTGGGCTTTCCGGAGTCCGCATGAGATCCGCTATTCCAGCAATTCGCATCCGGGTCTGCGCCTCGGGGGCCGCCAGCAACCCGGCATCGGCTTGAACCCCAGGAATAGTCCAACCGCGGCTCCCATGTGGAGATTGCACAAAAGGCCACAAGGCCAGGATCGACACCATCAGCAAGCCGATGGCATAGATCAGGAAGGGCTGGCTCGACGGTGAGAGGCGTTTGTCATGATCGACGCCGGGGGCCGCCACATCGCCAGATGCAGGCACGGACGGCGGCAGCGCCGCGATTCCGCTCGCGCCGTGGATCATTGTCGCCTCTGTATCGAAGACGCTTTGACTTGTGTAGTGCCGGGTCATATTCTTTTCCCCTGTTTCAGGGATGGGAAACGCCAGCTGGAATGAAGTAAGGGCTTAATTCCAGCAAGTTCGGCGAATACTAGACCCAAACAACCAGAATGTCGGTTCGTTGCCTAACCCTGTTCGGTACCTAACCCTGTTCGGTGCCGTACTTAGCGGACCATCTCAAAGCGCATACCGTCCGATCCGAGCAACAGGGCGGCCGGAGTGTAGCGCAGTAGCAGAACCCGCTGTGAAACGAACAGGTAGCGCCCACCCCGCTCAACCCTATTACCTTTCACCCTGCTCCGTACGCTATCGCACATAGTCGCGCGCGCGATCCTGTCAGACTGAACAGTCCCGTAACAATTTTCGCGGAGCGCCGTTACGGACCTGTATCGCTCGGACCGAAGGGGCGCACTTGGATAAACATCGAACGTACGGCACCGGCGGCAACGCCAGGCGCCGGCAGCGTCCCATCAACTCCTGGCGTATTTTTCTGCGCTATGTCTACACCCTGTCCTTGTGCCCGATGGTTGTGGGGGCGCAAGCGCAGATCGTCCCCTATGTTGCCGCACAGACAGAATACGACTCGAATGTGCTGGACCTGCCCAGCCCCGCTCAGGCCCTGCTCGATACCGGCTCGTCGCGGCGCGACGACTTCGTTCAACGTTTCCTGGGCGGAGTGAACGCTAACTATCAGATCAACCAGCAGAACCTGCATGGAGCGGTGGAGGGCCGCCGCTTCGACTATCTGCACTTCAGCCAACTCGATCATTACGAGTACCTGGTCGACGGAGGACTGGACTGGGCCTTGAGCGACGATCTGGATGGGGCGGTCGACATCCGGCAGGAACGGAGCATGACACCTTTTGCGGCGCTCTCTGCTCCACAACTGGAACTGCAACTCGATCGCGCCGCCGGAGCCAGGGTCAATCTGATGGTGACGCCGGAGTGGCTGGTTCAGGGCGGCATCAAGAATCATGAACTTGATTCGCCGATCCCGGGCGTTGCCGGATTCGGTTCGAGCGAGAACTCCGTTTATCTGGCTGTGAGGTACCTCAATATCGAGCCATTCAGCGCGGGCTTGTATGGGCAGTACCTGCGCGGCAACTATCTGGGTATTGCAGGTCCGCACGACTACAACCAGGCGACGCTCGATCTGACCTCGACTTATGTCATCAGCGGCCTTTCGAATGTCAAAGCCGAGTTCGGATATACCGAGCGCAATGACCAGACCATCGGCTCGGGCAGCATCTCCGGGTACAACGGCTCCCTGAGCTATATGCGCAAGCTCAGCGAAAAGACGGCGGTAAACCTGCAGCTGTTCCGCACCATCAACAGCGGAATCGCCGGTTCAGGTTCCAGTTCCGGGGCAGTAGCCGGTGCCGGGGCACTGGCTGGTACAGGCGCCGTGGTTGGCTCCGGATTCAGCGTTGGCGCGAACTGGCTGCCAACCCTCAAGATCACGGTGAGCGCAAACTACAGCTTGACGGACAGCAAGTATGAAAGCGGCGGCGCGACCGGATCTGTCAATTCCAACCTCCGTGAAGTGGATCAACTGAGCACGCTCAAGCTGACTTACCAGGCGCTGCAATGGCTGAGGGTCTCACCGTTCGCGAGCTATGAAGATCGTCAGGCCAACATCGCCATCGATGGTTTCAATGCCGCGATCTTCGGCATCGATGTACGCATCAGCCTCGGCGATGCGGCGAATGTGAAATGAAGCCGCACAGAAACTTCATGATGTCGCTCGGGCATCTCTAAATCCTGCGGGCAAACTGCTCCGCGGCACCTGATCCCGCCTCCGTCCCAGCAAAACGTACGTCGCCGCACAGAGTACGTCCTCGCACAGAGTACGTCCTCGTACAGACGCTCAAAGACCCCGAATATTAGTGTGCCATCCATCTGAGAGGTCTCAGTAGGAACACCGGCGAGCAGCCGGCATTCCGAACAGCTGCGCTCACGGCGGCCGCACAATCATCTTGATGGCCAAGCCGCGTCCGGCAGCAATGTCAGCTATCAGGTTTCGGCATTCAGGGCGGCGCAATATGACGTTTTATACAGAGACTTTGGAGGGCAGCAGTCGCCCAAGCAGGATCAGGCTCAGCAACGATCTGGTTTCCCTGGTCGGAGATCTTCTTCCCCTGTTTGATTTTTTAAGCTCGGCCGCCGCCGCATATCTGGGCATGCTGATCTATATTCACCTGATTGGATCAACGAGCTACGACCTGGATTTCTGGAACGAGTATCGAAAAGACGCCTTGATCGTCTCGATACTCGCGCCATTTGCGTTGCGGGATCGTGATTTTAAATCCGGGATCGGCGGACAGCCCGCTCAAATGTTGCGTCGTTTCGTTATGCGCTTTGCAAGATTTGCCGGCGTCATTCTTGCGATGGGTTTTGCAACCCGGTCTCTGGACAGCTTGCCACGATCTGTCGTCGGAATCTGGATCGTGACGGCTTTTGCCTTGACCATGATCGGCCGGGCTGCCCTGGCCGTCAATTTCCGGGTATTGCAGAATCGAGGCATTCTGAGAGAAACCATTGCGGTTGTCGGCGCCGGCCCGGTAGCGGACCGGCTGATCGCACACCTGCGGCAGACCCGGGCCGGCGGCGTCGAGTTATTGGGTATATTTGATGACCTTGTCGGCCGTACCGAAAAGCAGTCGTCTGGACCAATCGGTACGATCTCCGATCTGATAGAGCTCGGCAAAGCACGCAGAATAGATTGGGTGCTGATCACGCTGCCCAGCACCGCGGAAAAGCGGCTGCTTCCCCTGGTGCACAGCCTGAAGAGCCTGGCGGTATCGGTAGGCTTGTGTCCGCAGAATATCGGCCTCAGCGTTCCTTGCGGCACCATCAACTATGTCTGTGACGGTTTGCCGGTCACCTTGCTCGCCGATCGCCCGCTGAAACGCTGGAACGCCGTGATCAAAGCCGTCGAAGACTTCATCTTGTGCGGCATCATCACCGTGTTGGCGCTTCCGATATTGGCACTCATTGCTCTGGCGATCCGGATCGACAGCCCGGGCCCGGTGCTCTTCAAGCAGCGGCGGCATACCTCCAACAACATTGAGTTTGACGTCTACAAATTCCGGACCATGCGCTGGAATCCAGGCTCCGCACAACAGGCGCTGCGACAAACCGGCCGCAATGACGATCGGATCACCAGGGTCGGCCGCTTCCTGCGCGGATCGAGCCTCGACGAACTGCCCCAGTTATTTAATGTGCTGAGGGGTGAAATGTCGCTGGTCGGACCACGGCCGCACGCAGTCGACATGCGCACCGAGCAACTTCTTTGTCATGAAATCATCGATACCTACCCGCACCGGCATCGCATGAAGCCCGGCATGACGGGCTTGTCGCAAGTCAAGGGCTTGCGCGGTGCCACGGACACCGTCCAGCAGTTGTGCAGCCGCATCGAATTCGATCTTTACTACGTCGAGAACTGGTCGTTGACGCTGGATCTCTGGATTCTGGCCATGACGTTCTGGGTGGTCGTTCGAGGCACCAATGCGCGCTGAATCTGTTCGGCAGGAGACGCATCGCAGTCCTTGTGCCTGATTGATTGCAGGCATCGTGCAAAGCCGTCTTGACTTGTACATCCAGGCCGTCGAGCGATTCCCCCGGATCGGCAAGGAGGAGGAATGGCGCCTTTTCGCGCGTCTGCATGCCTCGCACGAGCCAAATATCGAGGAACTGCTGATATCGTCTCACTTGCGTTATGTTGTGAATATCGCTCGCGGCTACTTGAAGTACGAACAGCCCTTTCCTGACCTTATTCAGGAAGGGAATATCGGCTTGGTCAAAGCTGTGAGACAGTTCAAGCCCGAACGCGGCAATCGGCTCATTTCGTCCGCCATTCGCCAGATCAATCTGGAGATCTGTAGATTTGTGCTGGACAATTGGTGCATCGCCACGACTGGGATTACCAAGGAACAGTTGCACCTGTTTATGCGAATGCAACACTTCAGGCTGAGCCGGGAACCATTATCCGCGGATGAGATAAGAGCAATATCCAGTTCCCTTGGGGTCCGGGTCATGGACATTCAGCACCTGGAAGATCGTTTACGGGGGGACGACCTTTCTTTGAGTTCAGCGAGGCTAATTGTCCATCGACATTATTTCTTGTGTGCCAATCTTGCCGATGGAAACGACGACGTCGCAGCAATCGAAGAGCTAAACTGGAACCAGCGGCGAATGCACCGCCTGAAAACGGCATTGGCCATGCTTGATGAGCGATCGCGTGATGTAATCGAGCGCCGATGGCTAAGCATGGGCAAGAAAGCAGGCTTTAGGGAAATCTCAAAAAACTACAAACTATCTGGAGAGAGAATCCGGCAAATTCAGCAACGCGCCTTCAGCGCCATGCGACGTATCGTGTCTTGATCGTCCTCTTTCCTCGGCGCGCGCGCCAAGGATCGCCGGCAGCGAGCCAACCAAAGCGTCCTGGGCCGCCGGGTCACGCTGTTGCACCGGCAGGCGATTTGCCTACATGGCAAACGCAGAAGCGTGTATGCGCCTTTCGAAAGTCGGCGATAGGAACCGTTCCGCCCTCATTCGAAACACTTTCGACCGTTCTAACATGAGCCGGAAACGTACTCTGAAATGGTCTGATGACCACGACATAGTATCGTCAGCCAAATTCAATAATCGAAGTGCATCTTCATCACTCTGGTGAATAATTCTGAACAGAGTTGCTTCTATTATGTACATGCTTGGTCTTTCAGACTGATACCGTGAAAAATACCTAGTGAGAATGTCTGCGTTCCGGCGGGCCTCGCGAAAGAGAAAGCCACCGCTATCCTCTCTATATGATCGTGGGTTGCGACATTTTGCAATGATTCACGACAGCTACGGGGTTCATGCCTGCGACGTTACAACCATGAACAGAGTCTTGCGTCATCAATTTCGACTTCTCTATGAGGGAAATTTTTTGCTCACTTTTTTTGAGGAACAGAAGGCCAGAACTCCTGGGATTGTCCTAAGAAAGCCGCCGCCTATTGGAACGCTGGCGATAGGCAGCGTAGAACGCTCTAAGTATTTTTTTGCCTGAGTTCATTACACCGTCTTCCATCGATTATTCTTTACCCAAGATAACGGAAAATTATCGGAGATGGCCTCCCTCCAATTATTGATGCCCTAACAAACCACTGGCTTTCCACCGTGCAAAGAGCGTTCATGTTGGTCGAGCGGGCCTTCCGCTCCCAACCGGAGCAAACCATGCGCATTTACCTCGTCCGTGACCACCACGTCACCGTCACCACCGCTGTCCCCGCACCTGTCCCCGCCGACACAAATGTGTTGCAGAGCACCAAGGATCTCGATGCCCGCCGCTTCCCGACCAGTCGGCTCATAGCGATCTGGAACGCCTTGCCTGGCGCCACGGCGGTCCGCCGATTTACGGACCGCAAGGCCGCCGTCAAGCGGGTCTGGACCGCTCTCGAATCCCTTCCCTTGGCATCCGGCCGGAGCGACTCGAAACAGGCCCTCCTGATCACCTTGCTCCAGCGTCCGGAGGGCGCCGCCATGGACGAATTGACGACAGCGACCGGCTGGCAACCGCACTCTGTTCGCGGTGTTCTGTCCGGTGTCCTGAAGAAAAAGCTCGGCCTCAAGGTCGTCTCAGCCCGAGATGAGGATCGGCGCGTCTACCGGATCCAGGCGTGACCCGCCGGACGTCCGCCTCGGTCCTGGCGGAGACGCTGTCCGCACTGCAAGGCCAAAGCCGGAAGGCCTTCGCCCTGCAGTACCAGGAGCATTACAAGTCGGACCCACCCAGAAACATGTCCAGGCCCTTGCTGGTCATGGCCATCGGCTATCGGCTTCAGGAGGAACATTTCGGTCCCCTGAAACCCACTATCCGTCGCGCCCTGGTTTCCGGCGAATCACCCCGCCCCGCCGATGTAGGCCCCGGCACCGTCCTGATCCGAGTATGGCACGGCCAGCACCACCGGGTCACGGTGTACCCCGACGAAGTCGAATATGCCGGCCAGCGCTTCGGCTCGCTTTCGGAGGTCGCCCGGCTGATTACCGGCCATAAGCGATCCGGCCCGGCCTTCTTCGGCTCGCGGGGAGGTGCCCATGTCCAATGATCGTGGTGTTCGGCGATGTGCCGTCTACACCCGCAAATCTTCCGAGGAAGGCCTGGAACAGGATTTCAACTCCCTACACGCCCAACGGGAAGCCTGCGAAGCGTTCATCAAGAGCCAGCGCGGCGAGGGCTGGAAACTGATCGAGAGTGCTTGTGATGACGGCGGCATATCGGGCGGGACCATGGAGCGCCCCGCACTGCAGCGTTTGTTGAAGGATATCCAGGACGGCCGCGTCGACGTCATCGTGGTTTACAAGGTCGACCGGCTGACACGCTCCCTGGCCGATTTCGCCAAGATGGTCGAAGTGTTCGACCGCCACGGGGTGTCATTCGTGGCGGTGACCCAGCAATTCAACACGACCACCTCGATGGCCGGTTGACCTTGAATGTGCTGCTGTCCTTCGCCCAGTTCGAGCGGGAAGTCACCGGGGAACGCATCCGAGACAAGATCGCAGCCTCCAAACGCAAAGGCATGTGAATGGGCGGGATCCCGCCGCTGGGGTATGCGGCACAGGATCGTAAGCTGGTGGTGGTGCCAGAGGATGCCGAAAAGGTGCGTTACATCTTCACCCGCTACCTGGCCTGTACCGGAGTCAGGGAGCTTGCGGCGGAACTTCGCCGGGACGGAATCCGGCCGGGATCGTATACCCGAAACGATGCGGGCCACTTCTTCCGCGGAGCCCTCTATACCATCCTGTCCAACCCGATCTACATCGGTGAAATCCGGCATAAGGAACATCGTTTCCCCGGCCTGCACGATGCAATCATCGACCGCGCCACCTGGGACCGGGTGCAGCGGCAATTGACGACCAAAGCGGTGCGTAAAGGCAAAGCGAAACGCTTAACCGATCCAAGTCCGCTGTCGGGGAAGATTTTCGACGAGAACGGCCAGAAGCTGACGCCGAGCCATGCCATCAAGAAAGGGCGCCGATACCGGTACTACGTCTCTCCGGTATCGGATGAACCACAAATCAAAGCGAATGGCTGGCGCCTGCCGGCGGCGGAGATCGAGCAGCGCGTGCAGGAAATTGTCACGATGATGCTGCAGGACCGGGTGGCGATTGCGGCTTCGGCCAATGCATCGGGGGTCAAGGATTCTGAACTTTCTCAGGTGCTCGATCAAGTCGGACAGCTGTCCAACTATCTTGGGTTGGTCAAGGCTGTGCATCTGTCGGCATCGACTTTGAAAGTTATTTTGAGTGTTCCGCATCAGCCACCGATCACCATTGAGCGGTGGGTGCCACTGATGCTCAGGCGCCGCGGCATCGAGCAGAAGCTGGTGATGGCGGGATCAGCCGCGGGGAAAACGACGAGAGTCGACGCTGCACTGATCAATACCATCAGCCGGGGATTTCAGTATTGGACGATGCTGGCTTCCGGGGAGGTGGCCTCGACCGAGGAATTGGCAAAGAAGGTGAGGCTGTCAGGGCAGACAATGGGCCGCATCGTGCCGCTGGGTATGCTGGCGCCGGATATCGTGGAGGCCATTATTGAGGGGAAGCAGCCGGCGACACTGACCGCGCGGGAGTTACTGCATGACGTCGAGTTGCCGGTTTCCTGGGAGGAGCAGCGGCAGGTATTGGGATTCGGCTGAGCAAAACTTAACCAAGTCACGCCCGCCTCGGCGGGCGTTTTTGATTGGCGGCATTTCAAAGTCCCCACACGCGATTGGGAAACGGAGACGGCGTTGCCGGAACGGGCAAATTATCTCCGGAGAACGTGCTCTGTGTGGGGAGTTTGAGGCGGGATCCCCGCCAACGGCGCGGGAAACGTCCCGCCCTGGCGAATTGAAGGGCGGGATATAGACTAAGTGGCGGAGAGGAAGGGATTCGAACCCTTGTGGGGATTTTCGTCCCCCATCCGATTTCGAGTCGGCGCCGTTATGACCGCTTCGGTACCTCTCCGGGCTTGTCGCAGTGCAGCGCGGGGGAAGCATGCCATTTACCCGGGATAATCCGGGCTTTTTTGACAGCTGCTGGCGCGGCGGCGGGCTGGGTCTCCTGCCGGAGATGTGACCCGAGACGACATTTTAGCAGCTTCGCGGCCGATCCGGCGGCTTATGTTCGCTCACGAACGGGTGCCAGGGAATTGTAGGGCCGAATTGCGGTCTAATCTGACCTTGCGCTCGTTTGCCGGCAGCCCGGAACCATTTTTTTCAATCCGATGAATGGCTTATTGCGCCTGACCCACGCCGTGCCGCGGTGGCTGCTGTTGCTGAGCCTGATGCCGCTATCGACGTGCTCGCCCAAGCCTACGGCCCTGGAACGGGTGCAGCTGGCCGGCAAACTGGTGGTGGCCACCACCAACAGCCCGATCACCTGTTATGAGGGTCCCGCGGGCCTGACGGGCTTTGAATGCGATCTGTTGCGGGGCCTGGCGCGAAGGCTCGGAGTGAAGCTCGACCTGCGCTACTTCGACAGCGCGCCGGAAGCTGTGGATGCGGTGGCGGCGGGCCAGGCGGACTTGGCGGCGGCGAGCATCAATGTCACGCCTGCGCGCGAAGCGCGGGTGCGCTTTTCGCGCCCCTTGCGGCAGGTGGCGCAGCTGCTGGTGTACAACGCCGGCGGCGAGGCGCCGCGCGACCTGGACGGCCTGGATGGCGAACTGGACATTGTGCCCGGCGACAGCGGCGAGGAGATCTTGAGTGCGCTCAAGCAGCGTTATCCGGGACTGAAGTGGAACCAGGCGGAGCCGGAGATCGACGCGGATGACCTGCTGTACCAGGTGGCCAGCGGCGACCTGGACTACACCGTGGCGAATTCCGACCTGGTCGCCCTGGATCAGCGCTACTACCCCAATCTGCGCGTAGCGTTCACCATTTCGGACCGGCAGGACCTGGCCTGGGCGCTGCCGCAAGACGAGGACACGACGCTATTCAACACGGTGCAGGAATATCTGCACCGGACGATGGCCGAAGGCGAGCTGGCGCGCCTGCGCGACCGCTACTTCGGCCACCTCGGCGAAACGGATTACCAGGGCGTGGTGCAGTTCACCGCGGACGCGCGGGTACGCCTGCCGCGCTTCCTGGCGCTTTACCAGGAGGCGGCGCGGCGCTTCGGGCTGGACTGGCGGGTACTGGCCGCTATCGGCTACCAGGAGTCGCACTGGGATCCGGCGGCCGTCAGCCCCACCGGCGTGCGCGGCATCATGATGCTGACGATGGAGACCGCCGCGGGCCTGGCGGTGGCCGATCGCGAGAACGCGGGGCAGAGCATCCGCGGCGGGGCGCATTATTTCCAGGAGATTCTGCAGCAGCTGCCGCCGCAGATCGCCGAGCCGGACCGCACCTGGATGGCGCTGGCGGCCTACAACCAGGGCTTCGGCCACCTGCTGGACGCACGCGCGCTGGCCGCGCAGCTGGGCGGCGACCCCAACCGCTGGCTCGACGTGCGCGACGCCCTGCCCCTGCTCAGCCGCGAACGCTGGTTCAAGAAGACCCACTATGGCTACGCCCGCGGACGCGAGGCGGTGGCCTATGTCGGCAATGTGCGCAACTACTACGACATGCTGACCTGGATGAGCCAGAACGATACATCAACGTTGCAGGCCGCCGCATCCGTGAAGCCGGCGGCGGCGGCGCAACCGGCCGCCGCCGCGGGCCGGCTCAGATTCGCAGGCGCTCCACCACGCGCCCATTGAGCAGGTGGCTGTCGACGATTTCGTCGATGTCCTGCTGGCTGGCGTAGCGGTACCACACGCCTTCGGGGTAGACCACGACGGTGGGCCCTTCTTCGCAGCGATCCAGGCAGCCGGCCATGTTGACGCGCACCTGCCCCTGCCCGGCCAGTCCGAGCTTCTTGACCTGGCTCTTGCAATAGTCGCGCAACTGGGTGGCGCCCTTGTCGTTGCAGCAGGTGCGCCCGCCGTCGCGCTGGTTGCAGCAGAAGAAGAGGTGGTGTTTGTAGTAGCTCACCTGGGAGAACTCATTCGCAAATCCGCTTATCCGGGCTTCTTGCCGAAGCTGTAGCCGAAGTTGATGCTGGTGATGGTGTCGGTGTGCACGGTGCCGTCCGGCACCGAGGTATTGTGCCGCCAATCGTAGTCGAGTGTGGCGAAGAAGTTGCCGACGATGGTGAACTTCAGTTCGGAGACGGGATTGATGTAGGTGTTTTGCACGGCCGATTCGATGTGCAAGGTCTGCTTGAATTGCGCCGTGGGGCTGAACTTGTACAGGTAGGCCAGATTGAAGACGCCGATGAATTCGCCGTCGTATCCCTGGTAGCCCGACTCGCGTTCCTGGCTCAGACCCAGGCCGGCGTCGATGTCCAGGGTTTGCGTCGGCGTCTTGATGAAGTGGCGACCGTAACCGACCGCCTCGGAGAAGCGCGAGACCACACCGGCGAAGCGGTCGTCGGTGTAGTTGAAGCTGGCGAACAGGTATTGGCTGGGATCGAGGTCGCGGCTGAGCTTGTCGTCGAACTCGTAGCTTTCGGCGGTGCTCGCGCCCAGGCTGCTGCTGTAATTTCCCATGGTATGGGCGTGGTTGCTCCAGGGCGCGGAGATCCAGTCCAGGTTGCCCTTGACGCTCAGCGAGGTGCTGTCGACGTTGCCGGTGGTGCGGATGTAGCCGAGTGCGGCATCTCCGCTCCAGGGCGTTGGCAGCGCCGGCGGCGGGGCCTGGGGCGGCGGTACGTCGGCCAGGGCGGCGGCGGGCAGCAGCGTTACCGCGGCGAAGAGCAGCGTCCAATGCTTCATGTTTGCTTCCTTGTCGGATGGGGACGGCACGAGCGCAGCAAGGCGCTACCTCTCGACCGCGGGGAATTATATTAAGTTCGAGCGGCTGGCGGCCAGCGGAACGCTAGGGCGCCGGGTTGTCTTGCGCGTCGGGCTGTTGCGGTTCGATCTCCGCGGGGACCGCGGCCGGCGCCGGCTTGGCCGCGGCGGCATGCGGATGCGCCAGCTGGGCGTCGATGCGCAACAGGATCAGCGCGGCCAGTTCGTCCTGCATGTAGCCGCGCAGGCGCGCCTCTTCCTCTTCCTTGCCGAGCACTTCGTCGACGCTGAAGCTGTAGGTGCGCGATACGCCCTGCGGCTGCGGCGGGATCAGTTCCTGGTCGCCGCTATGCAGCTCGAAGGTCACCTGGGTGACCAGGCGATACTCGTTGGCCAGGCCGTTGGCTCCGATCGACAGGGTCTCGCGGGTTTCGCTGAGGTTGGACAGGCGCAGCACGGACTTGGCGTCCGCGATGTGGGACTTGACCGCGCCGCCGCTGGAGGTGATGCGGGACTGCAGGGCGGTCTCGATCGGCGGCGTGCCCACCCGGTAGGGCTGCACCGTCTCGACGTAGACCGAGCTCAGGGCCGGCGGCAGCGGGCGCTCCCCCGCCAAGTGGAAGCCGCAGCCGCCCAGCAGCACTGCCGCCAACGCTGCGGCGGCCTGCGGCCAAGGATGCCTGGGGCGGGGAGAGTGGTTCACACGACGAAATTTAGCAGCTTGCCCGGCACCACGATGGTCTTTTTGATCGGCTGGCCGTCGAGGAATTTCTGCACGTTCGGATCGGCCAGCGCCGCGGCGACGATCGACTCCTTCGCGGCATCCGCCGGCACGGTGATCTCGCCGCGCCGCTTGCCGTTGATCTGCACTACCAGCAGCACGGTATCCGCCACGCGGGCGGCAGCCTCGGGCTGCGGCCAGGGGGCGTCGATCACCGGCTGGCGGTGGCCCAGCTCGAACCACAGGCGGTGGGCGATGTGCGGCACGATGGGCGAAAGCACGCGCACCAGGGCCTCCAGCGCCTCCTGCGAAACGGCACGGCCGTTGGGGCTCAGGTCCTCGAAGCGCGACAGGGAGTTGACCAGTTCCATGCAGGCGGCGATGGCGGTGTTGAAGTTGAAGCGCCGCTCGAAGTCGTTGGCGATCCTGGCCAGGGCGTCGTGCAGCTGGCGCCGCAGTTCCTTCTGCGCCTCGGTGAGGCTGGCGGCGTCCAGGGCTGGCGCGGGGCCGCGCTGGCTGTGCTCGTAGACCAGTTTCCAGACGCGGCGCAGGAAACGCGCGGCGCCGTCGATGCCGGCATCGCTCCATTCCAGGGTCTGCTCCGGCGGCGCGGTGAACATCATGAACAGGCGCACGGCGTCGGCGCCATGCGAGTCGATGATCTCCTGCGGATCGACGCCGTTGTTCTTGGACTTGGACATGGTGCCCAGGCCAGCGGCCACCAGGGGCTCGCGCGTGTCTTTGTGCAGGGCGCGCATGGCCGCGCCCTTGGCGTCTCGCTCCACTTCGACGTCCTTCGGCGCGATCCACTCGCGGCCGCCTGCCGCGTCGGTACGGTAATAGGCTTCGGCCAGCACCATGCCCTGGGTCAGCAGGCGCTTGAAGGGTTCGCCCACCGTTGACAGTCCCAGGTCGCGCATCAGCTTCTGGAAGAAGCGCGCGTACAGCAGGTGCAGGATGGCGTGCTCGATGCCGCCGATGTATTGGTCCACCGGCAGCCAGTAGGCGGCGCGCCCGTCGAGCATGGCCTGCTGCTGGCCGGCGCTGGCGAAGCGGGCGAAATACCAGGAGGAGTCGACGAAGGTGTCGCAGGTGTCGGTCTCGCGCCGCGCCGGCTTGCCGCAGTGCGGGCAGGCGACATTGACGAATTCGGGCAGGCGCAGCAGCGGGTTGCCGCGGCCGTCCGGCACCAGGTCTTCCGGCAGGCGCACGGGGAGCTGGTCCTCCGGCACCGGCACGGCGTCGCAGGATTCGCAGTAGATGATGGGGATGGGGCAGCCCCAG
>CAJCJI010000351.1 GCA_903970595.1 Verrucomicrobiota bacterium | reverse complement strand
CGGACCAGCCCGGCGCCGGCGCCAGGGCGGCGGCGAGCAGGGCGGAGCCCAGCCAGACGACGATGGGCGCCAGGATATTGCCGCTGCCGAACCAGGCGAACAAGCCCACGCCGAACAGCAGCAGGCTCAACAGCAGGCCGGCCACGGCGCCCAGCGCCGGCCCCAGGCCGCCGGCGAGATGTCCCAGGAATCCGCCGCCGGGAAGCATCAGGCCAAGACCCAAGGCCCGCAGCGCCGGGCCGGCGAACAGCGCCAGCACGAACCCCGCCAGCGCCGTCAGCCCATACAGCAGCAGGGTCCGGCGCTGCCGCGCTCTCGACAGCGGGCCGTCCAGGGCATCGCGCACGGCAATCGGGGCGATGGCCGCAGGGGCAGCCGTGAAACCCCTGCCCTCCCCGGCCGGTGAACCGGGAACCGGAAATCCCGCTATCGGGCTGACGCTGCTCATGAGGCTCCTCCTGCCCGGCGTGTGGTGGACCGCTGGAGACCGCCGGCGCACCGAGTATTAACACAAATATAGACACACTGTCTATAAATAATAGACAGTGTGTCTACTTTCATGCACCGCGCGGCAGCGCCCGCCAGGCGCGACCGGCCGCAATCGACCGGCGGCATCGTGAACCGTTAGAGTTGCATCTGCCGCCCGATCCGTATCGCACCGCTCCATGCCCAGCCGCCGCAGCCGTACCCAGCCAATCGCCGACCGTCCGAAGGTCGAGGACAAGCTGCTGCAAGCGATGGAAAAACTGCTGGCCGAGGGCGGCAGCTTTTCCTCGGTCAGCATCGAGCAGCTGACCGCGGCCGCCGGCCTCGCCCGCGCCACCTTCTACCTGCACTTCCGCGACAAGGGCGAGCTGGTGACTCGCCTGATGGGGCGGGTCCGGCAGGAGATCGTGGCCTCGGCCGGCCTTTGGTTCCAGCACGCTGAACTGGCGCAGCGCGAAGACATGCACAAGGCGCTGCGCGGCATCCTCGGTGTCTATCAGAAGCATCACGTCATCATCGACGCCGTGGTGGAAACCGCCGCGCGCGACGCCGCGGTGGCGCAGCTGTGGCGCGAAACCATGGACGCCCTGTGCGCGGAAAGCCGCCGCGCCGTGCTCAGCCTGCGCCGGGCCGGCCGCGCCGCCGAAGCGGCCACGCCGCTGTTGGCGGACGTGCTGACCTGGAGCGTCAATCACTGCGCCCTGCGCTACGGCCGCCGGCTGCGCGGGGCGCAGCTGGAAAAGCTGGCCGACACCCTCACCCGCATCTGCTGGAACGCCATTGTCGCGGACACGGCCGCCTCAACCGCCGGAAATGATCAGCGTTCAAATCGCGTCTAGAATGCACTATGGGACGCCGCAACCAGCATAGCCGGGAGGAACAGCGCCAGATGGCGCTCGCCGCCGCCGACGCCCTGGTGGCCGCCGAAGGCCTGGCCGGATTTTCCATGCGCAAGGTGGCGCAGAGCATGGGTTATACGGTCGGCAACCTGTACCTACTGTTCAGCAACCAGGACGACCTGCTGGCCGAGATCTCGGTACGCACAGCGGACACCCTGTTCGAATACCTGCGCGGCGTGGCGGCCAGGCCCAAGGCCCCGCTGGAGCGGCTGCAGGCCATCGCCGCCGGCTACATCAGCTTCGCGCACAAGCACACCTTCCGCTGGCGGCTGATGTTTGAGCACCAGATGCCGCTGGAACAATGGGATCACCCGGGGCTGGACGCGCGCCAGCGCATCCTGTTCGAGTTCGTCGAGGAACACCTGGCGCCGCTGCTGCCGCAAACCTCGACCAGGGACTTGCGCACCGCGGCCACCGCCTTGTGGAGCAGCGTGCACGGCTTGTGCGTGCTGGCCACTACCGGAAAGCTCAACTGGAGCGGGCTGAAAGATGCGCGGCCGCTGTCGGACCTGATCGTGCGCGCCCTGGTCAAGGGCATGCAGGACGAGCGCGTCTGATCATTGGGCAGCCCTGCCCATCACGCGATAACCAATCACCGTAGGGCGGGCCGTGCCCGCCACAACACTCAAGCGCAAGAGAAACAGCCGGCGGCCATGGGCCGCCCTTGTATGACTACCCGGGATCGCGCCCAGTTCTCGGCATCCCGAGTAGCGCTGCGCGCTTCCCGGGCTACTCGTGCTGACTTTCACCATCCAGTACGGCAGCCAAACTCATTTGGTCCTTCGCCCCATACACCGCACACAGCGATGTTCGATTTCCAACCTTCGCGAATCGTTTCAATTAATCGGTCACGGACAAAATAGAGCTTAGTTTCGTTATGCCCAACTGGCAGAAGAAGTGGGATCGGGATAATTAAAAAGCCCAGCAACCCGCGCCATTTGACCCCCCTGTTGTACACCAGATATTCCTGTCCAGCGTCAGTGCCTCGGAACTTTGGTTGCCCCCAAACGCTTATAAATTGCTCAATTGTCTTGGACCCCGCTACTTCGGCCTCACAGGAAGTCAATTCTCCTTTCTCCGGGGCGGGGCACATCCGCACAAAACGTCCATCAGCGACGGTCGAGGTCTCGGTCATCGTAGTAATAGTCCCTCCTCCTACACAACCAGAGAGGAGAAGTGTCGTTATCACCACGCATAAGCCTGATTTCATTTATCACCCTAAAGTGTGCCCGCAACAGTAGCCTGGGAAGCGCAGCCACTGACTCTTACTCCTTCACACCATACTCATGCAGCAGCTTCTCGGCGCGCGCCTGCGCGATCTGGTTGATCAGCTTGGCGCCCTCGAACTCGTCGCGCATGGTCTTGGCCAGGGTGAAGGTGGAGCCCACCAGGGACAGGGCGCCGAGGATCATGTAGCCGCGCACCCAGATCTCCACCGGCATCACGGCGATGCCGAACACCATGCCGCCGAGCGCGACGGCGAAGGACACCTTGACGAAGAACAGCCAGCCGGGCGAGTCGTAGCGCATGGCGGTGGCGTTTTCCAGCATCTGTAGCGATCCAGTTCCTGGGCGCGGTCCAGGGCGCGGCCGTAGGCATCGCCGCTCTGCCCGGCGCCGCGCAGGGCCAGCACCGCGGCCTGCTGCACGTCGATCACCGCCACCCGCTGCCGCACCCGGCCCAGCTCGGAGCGCAGCCGCCCGGCCTGGCCGCGCAAACGCTCCACAGTGGCGGCCGCGCGTTGCAGCGGCTGGACCAGGGCCTCGACGCCCTGGCGCAGCGTCACCGCGCGTTCCAGGGCTTCGCGGGTCAGGCCTTCCTCGCCCTTGCGCAGCAGCGCTTCGGCCTTATGCTCCCAGTCCGCGGCTTCCTGCGTCATGCGCTCCTGGTTGCGCCGCAGCTGCCGTTCCGCGCCCATGGCCGCGACCAGGCCGCGGTTGGCCGCGGACAGCTCGGCCGTCAGGTCGCGCACCAGCTGGTGCGACATCACCAGGGGGTTCTCCGCCAGATCCACCGTGTGATGCGCCTGGGCCACCACCAGCCCGCGTATGCGGGATAACAGCGTTGCCATAAAGCACCTCGCCAAGATTAAATGAACGATGCTCAATTAAAGTTAAATGATCAATGTTCATTTGTCAAGACGGGCTGCGGCGCGGCGCGCCAGCCGCGCGCCTCATTGCACGCACGGGAAAAGACAGTGCCAAACCACCCTTCCGCCGCCCCGCGGGAAACTTGAAATGCGCCGCGAAGTCCACACTTACTGCCTCACCACCGGCAGCGCCGATACCTCGGCGCCGCGGACTCTTACGGAGAAGCGCTTTGCAACAATTCGACGGCACCACCATCCTCACCGTGCGCCGCGCCGGGCAGGTTTGCGTCGGCGGCGACGGACAGGTTTCGATGGGCAATACCATGGTCAAGGGCAATGCGCGCAAGGTGCGCCGGCTCTACAACAATTCGGTGATCGCCGGTTTCGCCGGCGGCACCGCCGATGCCTTCACCCTGTTCGAGCGCTTCGAGGGCAAGCTGGAAAAGCACTCCGGCAACCTCACCCGCGCCGCGGTGGAGATGGCCAAGGACTGGCGTACCGACCGCTACCTGCGCCGCCTGGAGGCGCTGCTGCTGGTGGCGGACAAGGAAGCCTCGCTGATGATCACCGGCACCGGCGACGTGATGGAGCCGGAAGCGCACGGCGTCATGGCCATCGGCTCCGGCGGCCCCTATGCCGCGGCGGCCGGGCGCGCGCTGGTGGAGAACACTGAACTGTCCGCGCAGCAGATCGTGGAGAAGGCGCTGCACATCGCCGCCGAGATCTGCATCTACACCAACCACAATCTGACCATCGAGACGCTGGAAACGGCGTGAGGTCGCAGCATCTTAGGGTGGGTTGAGCGGAGCGAAGCCCACCATTGCGCAGACGGTGGGTTAGGCGCCTGCGGCGCTAGCCCACCCACCATGAGAACCGAATGAACGACATCAACACCTCCATTCCCCCGACCAGCACCGCCCAAGGCGCCGCCGCCATGACCCCGCGCGAGATCGTGCAGGAGCTGGACCGGCACATCGTCGGCCAGCAGGCCGCCAAGCGCGCCGTGGCCATCGCGCTGCGCAACCGCTGGCGCCGGCAGCAGACGCCGGAGGCGATCCGCGGCGAGATCACACCCAAGAACATCCTGATGATCGGCCCCACCGGCGTGGGCAAGACCGAGATCGCGCGGCGCCTGGCGAAGCTGGCCAATGCGCCCTTCGTCAAGGTCGAGGCGACCAAGTTCACCGAGGTCGGCTATGTCGGCCGCGATGTCGACTCCATCATCCGTGAGCTGGTCGACGCGGCGGTGAAGCAGACGCGCGAACAGGCGGTGATCCGGGTCCGGCCGCGGGCCGAAACCGCCGCAGAGGAGCGCGTGCTGGACGCGCTGCTGCCGCCGCCGCGCGATTTCGGCGAGGCCTCGGCCCAGCGCGAATCGGAAAACACCGCGGCGCGCCAGGTGTTCCGCAAGCGCCTGCGCGAAGGCAAGCTGGAAGATACCGAGATCGAGATCCGGGTGCAGTCCAATCCGCCGCAAATGCAGATTGTCGGACCGCCGGGCATGGAGGAGATGACCAGCCAGCTGCAGGGCATGTTCAAGAACCTGGGCGGCGGACAGCAGAAGACGCGCAAGCTGAAGATCAGGGAAGCGCTCAAGCTGCTGCTCGACGAGGAAGCCGCCAAGCTGGTGGACGAGGAAGCGATCCGGGTCGAGGCCCTGAAGAACGCCGAGGACAACGGCATCGTCTTCATCGACGAGCTGGACAAGGTATGCAAGCGCGCCGAATACGTTGGCGCCGACGTCTCTCGCGAAGGCGTGCAGCGCGACCTGCTGCCGCTGGTGGAGGGCTGCACCATCTCCACCAAGTACGGCTCGATCAAGACCGACCACATCCTGTTCATCGCCAGCGGCGCCTTCCACATGGCCAAGCCCAGCGACCTGATCCCCGAGCTGCAAGGGCGCCTGCCGATCCGGGTGGAACTGGATGCGCTCAAGGCCGCGGACTTCCTGCGCATCCTGGACGAGCCGCAGCACTCGCTGACCGAGCAGTACAAGGCCCTGCTCGCCACCGAAGGCGTCACCGTGGTATTCGCGCCGGAGGGTCTGAAACGTGTCGCCGAAATCGCCTGGCAGGTCAACGAGGGCACCGAGAACATCGGCGCGCGGCGCCTGCACACGGTGCTGGAACGGCTGATGGAAGAAGCCGCCTACGATGCGCCGGACCGTGCCGGAACCACGCTCACCATCGACGCCGCCTATGTCGACGAAAAATTGAAGGCGCTGGCGGGCAACGAGGACCTGAGCCGGTATATCCTCTGAGGCATGACCGCCCCGGTTCCCAGCCGCATCGTCCTGCACCGCGCCTCGCGCCAGCTCGAGGTCGGCTATGCCGACGGCAGCAGCTATCGCCTGCCCTGCGAATACCTGCGGGTCTACTCGCCTTCCGCCGAGGTGCGCGGGCACGGCGGCGGCGAGCCGATGCTGGTGGGCGGCAAGCGCGGCGTCAACGTCGCGGCGGTGGAGCCGGTGGGGCGCTACGCGGTGCGGCTGCGCTTCGACGACGGGCACGATACGGGCCTGTATTCCTGGGATATCCTCCAGGAGCTGGCGGCGAACCAGGAGGCCTGGTGGGCGCGCTACCTGGAGCGGCTGGCCGAGCACGGCATGTCGCGCGACTCGGACCTGACCAAGCTGTCGGCGCTGCCGCCGAAGAAATACACGCCGGGAGGCGGGAGGCGGGAGGCGTGAGGCGTGAGGCGAGAGGCGAGAGGCGAGAACAACGATGAAACAAAGCTCTATGATCCGTATGCAATTCGATCCCGTGCCTGTATTTGAGGTGGCTTTTACGCCTCCCGCCTCCCGCCTCTCGCCTCCCGGGATTCGCCAATGATCCGCGATGTTCTGAAAATGGGCGACCCGCGCCTGCTCCAGCTTTCTGCGCCGGTGCAGCGCTTCGGCACGCCTGAGCTCGAGGCGCTGCTGCGCGACATGCAGGACACCATGGCGGCGCTCAACGGCGCCGGCCTGGCGGCGCCGCAGATCGGCGTGCCGCTGCGGGTGGTGATCTTCGGCGTCGAGCGCAATCCCCGTTACCCGGACGCGGAAGTGGTGCCGTTCACGATCCTGTGCAATCCGGTGCTGACGCCGCTGGACAACGAGATGGAGGACGGCTGGGAAGGCTGCCTCAGCGTGCCCGGCCTGCGCGGCCTGGTGCCGCGCCATCTGCGCCTGCGCTACAGCGGCTTCGACCCGCAGGGCCTGCGCATCGAGCGCGAAGTCAGCGACTTCCACGCGCGCGTGGTGCAGCACGAATGCGACCACCTCGACGGCATCCTCTATCCGATGCGCATCCGCGACCTGCGGCAGTTCGGCTTCACCGAGCAGCTCTTTCCGGGCGAGGACATCGCCGACGACTAAAGGCATTTCTCGCGCAAAGCCGCAGAGACGCAAAGAAAAGCTTTTGCATGGATTTTTCTGCGGCTTTGCGTCTTTGCGCGAGAAGCTGTTCCGATGCCGGTCTACGCCGCTTGAGGTAATACAAGCTCCAGCGGTTCGGCCCGATGAAACAGCCAGCCCTGCGCATGCCGCACGCCGAGCGCGAGCAGCACTTGCAGCGTGGCTTCGTCCTCCACTCCTTCGGCGATGATTTCGAGCCCAAGGCTGTTGCCGATCTTGCAGATCGATTCGACGATGGCCTGGTTGACGACGTCGCCGGCCAGGTTGCGGGTGAAGGACTGGTCCACCTTCAGCCCGCTGGCGCCCAGCGACTTGAGATAGCCGAACGAGGTGAAGCCGGTGCCGAAGTCGTCGAGCAGGGTCTTGTAGCCCAGGCCATGCAGGCTGGCGATGAAGCCCCGCGCTCCCGAGGTCTCGCTCAGCGCGGCGGTTTCGGTGATCTCGAAACGCACCCGCTCCGGCGGCGTGGCGTGCTGTTCCAGCTCGCGCAGCAGAAAGGCGTTGAATCCCTCGTCGGACAGGCTCGTGCCCGACAGGTTGACCGATAAATAGCCGAATTGGCGGCCGGCGCCGCCGGCCTGCAGGCGTTCGATGGTGCCCAGCGCCTGGCGCACCACGCTGCGTTCGATCTTGTCCATCAGACCGAAATGCTGCGCCGCCGGCAGGAAGGCATTGGGCGGCGCCACGCTGCCGTCGGCCTGGCGCAGGCGCAGCAGCAGTTCGTAGCACGGCGCGCTGCCGCTTGCGAGCGGCACGATGCGCTGCGCGAACAACTCGAAGCGGTTCTCGTCCAGCGCCTGCTCGATCCGCGCCACCCAGTCCATGTCGTTGCGCGTACGCGAGACTTCCAGGTCGCTGGGCTGGTACAGCTGGGCGCGGTTGCCGCCCAGCCGCTTGGCGACATAGCAGGCGGTATCGGCGTGCATCAGTACCCGCCGCGCATCTTCGGCGGCGGCATCGATGACGGCGACGCCGGCGCTGAGGCCCAGCTGGAACACGCGCTCGCCGACGCGGAAGCGCGCCCGGTCCACCGCCTCCACCAGGACCGCGGCCTTCTGCTGCGCGGCCTGGGGCCCGCAGCCGTCGAGGATCACGCCGAACTTGTCGTCGCCGATGCGGGCCAGCACATCGCCGGACCCCAGGCGCACCGCCAGCTCACCCGCAACATGCAGCAGCAGGCGGTCGCCATCCTGGTGACCGCAGGTGTCGTTGACCAGGGTGAACCGGTCCAGGTCCAGGTACAGCAGGGCATGCACCTGCCCGAGCACGCGTGCCGCCGCCAGCCGGGCGGCCAGCTCCTGCTCGAAGCTGGCGCGATTGGGCAGGCCGGTCAGCGGATCGTGCCGCGACTGGTGTTGCAGCTGCTGCGCCAGCGCCCGCGTCTGCGACACGTCGCGGAACACGAAAATGCAGCCGGCGAGCGCACCGGATGAGACGTACAGCGGCGTGACCGAGCCCTCGATCGGCAGCGGCTCGCCGCCGGCGGTGGCAAGCTGTGCCTGGGGCGGCAGCACTTCCGCGCCGCCGCCGCGCAATACGCGCTGCATCGGGCTCTCCGCCGGCGCGCCGTCCGGCCCGTGCAGCTGCAGCAGTTCGCCGGCAAGCCGGCCCAGCAACCGCGCCGCGGCAAAGCCGGAGATGCGCTGCGCGGCCGGGTTGGCCTCGAGGATGCGGCCCTGCGCATCGGTGCGCACCACGCCGTCGGCGATGGCGGCAAGCGTGAGCAGCGCCAGCTGCCGCTCGGCAAACAGCGCATCCTCGGCCGCAGCATCCGGTCCCGGCAAGCCTTGATCCTCGTACATGTAGCCCCGTGGAGATACGCGCCTTGAAGGAAACCTGCGTTCCTGCGGGCGGAACTATCCCGTTTTGATCCCGTTCGATGAATCTACGGTCGCAGCGACCGCCCCGCCATCAGCCCTATGCAAGCAACAGGCCACGCTAACACGTGTCCGCAGTGCGCTCGACTGGTATAAACGACCCAAGCCGCCATGCGTTCCGGTGAGACCACATCCCAGGACCAGTGTGTCGGCGGCAATCCTGGCCCTGAACTTAAGAGATAATGCCGGACCGGATCACCCCCACACGCCCATGCCCAAAGACAAGCCCGGCCCAGAAAGCGGGAAAAAAGCCGGATATACCCACTTCGGCTTCGAGGAAGTGCCGACGGCGCAGAAGCAGCAGCGGGTGCGCGAGGTGTTTTCCTCGGTCGCCGGCCGCTACGACCTGATGAACGACCTGATGTCGATGGGCATCCACCGGCTGTGGAAGCGCTTCGTCGTCGACCTGGCCGGGGTGCGTCCAGGCGAGCGGGTGCTGGACGTGGCCGGCGGCACCGGCGACCTGTCGCGCGAATTCCGCCGCCTGGCCGGCCCGCAGGGGCTGGTGGTGCTGTCCGACATCAATGCCGACATGCTGCGGCAGGGCCATGCGCGGCTGGCGGACCAGGGCGTACTGGACGTGCCCCTGGCCCAGGCCAACGCCGAGCGCCTGCCGTTCGCCGAAGGCAGCTTCGACTGCATCACCATCGGCTTCGGGCTGCGCAACGTCACCGACAAAGATGCCGCCCTGGCTTCGATGACGCGCGCGCTCAAGCCCGGCGGCCGCCTGCTGGTGCTGGAATTCTCCAAGCCGCTCAACGCCGGGCTGGCCAAGGTCTACGACCAGTATTCGTTCCGCCTGCTGCCGCTGATGGGCCGCCTGGTCGCCGGCGACGCCGACAGCTACCGCTACCTGGCCGAGTCGATCCGCATGCACCCGGACCAGGCCACCCTGAAGGGCATGATGGAACAGGCGGGCCTGCGCCGGGTGCAGGTGTACAACCTGACCGGCGGCATCGTCGCGGTGCATCGCGGCTACAGGCTGGACTGATGGCCGCCCCGGACCTCGCCTGCGCCGCGCTGGAAATCGCCCTCAACCGCTACCTGCGGCTAGAGCGCTCGGCACTGGAAGAGTGTGCCGCCCTCGACGGCAAGTGCATCGCCCTGCAACTCGCCGACCTGGACTGGACCTTCCTGGTCGAACCCCATGCCGGCGGCGTGCGGGTGGCGGCGGAGGCCGAAGCGGCGCCCGATGTGCGGGTCAGCGCGCCGAGCCTGCGCCTGCTGCAGCTGACCCTGGGCGCGGCCGGCGGCACGGCCGGCCTGCCGGCGGG
>CAJCJI010000350.1 GCA_903970595.1 Verrucomicrobiota bacterium | reverse complement strand
GGCTGCTTCGCTCGGTCAACACGATCCTGACCGGCGAAGCTAAATTTCTGCATCTACATGATCGGTCGGCGCAGGAAGTTCGCGATGCGCTTTTGAAGGCTGGCATGTTGAGTGCCGCTGAGAATTGACCCTTTAGGCGCGGAATTTTCACTGAGAACTGACCCATGTTTTGACCCCTCCCTGGCTTTGATCAGGGGATTTAGGAGTGATCGACATGGCGTTATTGAGCGTAATTCGTCGCTGGCATCTTCGGCAGCACATCCCGATCCGTGAGATTGAGCGGCGTACCGGATTGTCACGTAACACGATCCGCAAATATTTGCGGTCAGATGCGGTGGAGCCGCAATTCAAGCTCGCCGATCGGCCAAGCAAGTTGGACCCTTTTGCTGAGAAGCTGACGGGGTGGCTTCGGCAGGAGGCCAGCAAATCCCGCAAACAGAAGCGCACGAGCAAGCAGTTGCACGCTGATCTTGTAGCACTGGGCTATGACGGTTCCTACGGGCGCGTCGCGGCCTTCGCCCGTGGCTGGAAGGCTGACCGGCTGCTTGAGCAACAGACCAGCGGGCGTGGAATTTTCGTGCCGCTGGCCTTTGCGGCCGGCGAGGCGTTCCAGTTTGACTGGAGCGAGGACTGGGCGGTGATTGCTGGCGAGCGGACCAAGCTGCAGGTGGCGCATACGAAGCTGTCGCATAGCCGGGTGTTTATCGTCCGGGCCTATCTGCTGCAGACCCATGAGATGCTGTTCGACGCGCTGGCACATGCGTTCCGGGTGCTGGGCGGCGTTCCCCAGCGCGGCATCTTCGATAATATGAAGACCGCCGTTGACCGGATCGGCACGGGCAAGGCCCGGCAGGTCAATGCCCGCTTTGCCGCCATGGCCAGCCACTATCTGTTCGAGACGGATTTTTGCAATCCGGCATCGGGCTGGGAGAAGGGCCAGGTTGAGAAGAACGTACAGGATGCGCGGCGCCGGCTGTGGCAACCATTGCCCAGTTTTGCTGATTTGAATGCGCTCAACGCCTGGCTTGAGGCACGCTGCATTGAGCAATGGGGGCAGATTCAGCATGGGGTTTTGCCGGGCACCATCGCCGATGCGCATGAAGCTGAACGGGGCCATCTGATGCCACCAGGGCGTCCCTTCGATGGCTTTGTCGAGCACACCAAGCGTGTGTCGCCGACCTGCCTCGTGAATTTTGAGCGCAATCGCTACAGCGTGCCGGCATCCTTTGCCAACCGGCCGGTGAGCCTGCGGATTTACCCGGAACGGATCGTTATCGCCGCCGAGGGGCAGGTGTTGTGCGAGCATGCCCGGATCATCGAGCGATCCCATTACCTGCCGGGACGAACGGTTTACGATTGGCGACATTATCTCGCCGTCATCCAACGCAAACCAGGGGCTTTGCGCAATGGTGCGCCGTTTGCCGAGTTGCCTGAAGGCTTTAAGCAACTGCAAGGTCAGCTGCTCAAGCGACCTGGTGGTGATCGGGAGATGGTCGAGATCCTGGCCCTGGTTCTCCAGCATGATGAGCAGGCCGTTCTATGCGCCGTCGAGCTTGCACTTGAAGCCGGCGTTGCAACCAAGACTCATATCATCAACGTTCTGCACCGGCTGACCGACGGCAAGGCCCCGCCGGCGCCCCCGATCGACGCCCCTCAGGCCCTGCGCCTGGCACGAGAACCGGTGGCCAATGTTGAGCGCTACGACACCCTTCGTGACAGGGGACAGCGCCATGCGTCATGATCCCGCCAGTGCGGCCGTGGTGGTGATGCTGCGCGGCCTTAAAATGTTCGGCATGGCCCAGGCTGTCGGTGACCTGCTCGAACAAGGTGCCCCTGCCTTCGATGCGGCAGTGCCGATCCTCTCGCAGTTGCTCAAGGCGGAGATGGCCGAGCGTGAGGTCAGGTCCATCTCCTACCAGATCAAAGCGGCCCGGTTCCCTGCTTACAAAGACCTGACCGGCTTCGATTTTGCCGCCAGCGAGGCCAATGAGGCTCTGATCCGGCAACTGCATCGCGGCGAGTTCATGGATGGTGCCGATAACATCGTGCTGATCGGCGGCCCCGGAACCGGCAAGAGCCACGTCGCCACCGCCTTGGGCGTGCAGGCGGTCGAGCATCACCGTAAGAAGGTCCGGTTCTTTGCCACCGTTGATCTGGTCAATGCACTTGAGCAAGAGAAGGTATTGAACAAAGCAGGCCAGCTGGCCGAACGCCTCCTACGCCTCGACCTCGTGGTCCTCGATGAGCTCGGATACCTGCCGTTCAGCCCATCAGGCGGCGCGCTGCTCTTCCACCTGCTCTCCAAGCTTTATGAGCGCACCAGCGTCATCATCACCACCAACCTCAGCTTCAGCGAATGGGCAGGCGTATTCGGTGATGCCAAGATGACCACAGCGCTGCTCGACCGCCTGACCCATCATTGCCACATCATCGAGACCGGCAATGACAGCTTCCGCTTCAAGGACAGCACCAACAAACCCAAAACCAGAAAGGATAAATCCACAGCAACTTGACCCGTCCCGCACAACGCGAGACATATCTTCAACCCGGGTCAGTTCTCGATGAAAATCCCGGGTCAGAGCTCATTGAAAATCAACACCATGGAAGAGAAATTCGCAAAACTCACTGACATAATTGCCGAAGTCTACGGGACCGATTCCGCAGGGACAAAACCGCCCAACGTCAACGGCAGCGGCACATGACGTGCTGACTTACCGCACCGGCGCGGCCGGAGCGCCGTCCGCCGCGCGCTTGATGACCGAGCATCTGTTGCAGCAAACCTTGACGCCCGAGATGGCGGCAATTGCTGAGTATTACGAGCAGGGCGTGAGGCCGCCGACGCCGGCCGATGCGGTCGCGTCCCGGTACGGCCGTCTTGCGACGAACGGAGTTTTGCCGTGTGGGGAGGCGCTCGATGAGCTGGTGAAAACGGAGGTTGACCGTCTGGTGGATTGCAGCCTCGGATCGGACGGTGCGGCACTCGATTGGGATCTTTTGGTGCTGCGATCCCTTGCAGCTTTCTCCGCCGCCGGCCTTGTAGGCCGTGAGGAGGCACTTGCCTGCTCCAAGCGGATCAAGGCCGACATCAAGCCAGGCCGGTTGGATGCTGAGATCCGGATCGCCGGTACGGAACGGGACTATACCAGCGCCACCGCCACGCCGCGGAGGGACATGAATCCGGCGCTTGCCAAAAGACTTGGCATTGATCCTCACCGCGGCCTTAAGCCGAGCGAGGTTGCAAATCTGCTGAACGGCCAGCGGGCGGATGGCGGTCTTATCGAGGGCCGCGCGCACCAATCGGCAAGTCTGCCGCTGGCGCACATATTCGGGCTCGATCCGCAGCGACGGCCGACCCGCGGAGAATTGGAGCACGTCCTGGCGGGCCGGAAAGGGAACGGCGAGATATTGCCAAAGCTTGAGGCCGAACGCGCTCTACGACGATTTCTGCATGCGTTCGGCGTAAAATCGAAGGTGCTTGCCTCGGAGGAGCGAGAACAGATCCTATGTGGACGAACTGCTGACGGTCGGGAATTGAACGACCGGCAATACCAGGTGGCCCTGGAGACCTCGAAGTCCAGGATCGGCTATATCGACCTGACGTTCTCGGCGCCAAAATCGGTCTCGATTGCCTGGGCGTTCGCACCAACTGCAGCGGAGCGCGCTATCATCCATCAAGCGCATAAGGACGCGATCGACAGCGTCATGCTCGCCATTGAAAAGGAAGTCGGCCGCGCCTCGAAAGGTAGATCTGCAAGGTTGGGCTACGAGGCGGGTTCGATCGGCTGGGTATCGTTCGACCACTACGCCGCTCGGCCGACGGTAGAGGTCATCCGCACCGATGAGTTTGGTCAGCCTTTCACAGAACTGCATCGACTTACCGGCACCAAAGGTCGGGTTCCCGGCGACATGCAGGTGCATACGCATGTCGCGGTGCCGAACGTCGTGGAGACACCGACAGGCCGGGCCGGGGGTCTGGACCTTGCGCAGCTTGAGGGACGTATCCACGAATGGGGCCGCGCTGTATCAAGCCTACCTTGCCTCGAACCTGCGCGTTCATGGTGTTCAAATGGAGCTTGATCAGCGCACGGAGCTGGCCAGGGTCTCCGCCATACCGGAGCATGTCGTGACCCATTTCAG
>CAJCJI010000349.1 GCA_903970595.1 Verrucomicrobiota bacterium | reverse complement strand
CCGCCGCAACTTTTTGCAAGGCTGGCGCGTCCGCGGCAAGCTGCCGCGGCGACTGTTGCATCAATGGCTGCTGCGGGGCGGCGAGTCGCCCCAGGTATTGCGCCGGTGCCGGTTGGGCTGCGGTCAAGGCGATGAAGAACAGGGCGTGAGCCGCAGCCGATGCGGCGATGCCTCCGACAGCCATCGCCCATCCGTCAATCAGAAGAACATTTTTTCTCATGTCGCGCTCCTTTGTTGCAAATCCAGTTTTGTCATCAATGAAATAAGTAAAGCCGACGCGCCAGCGGCGGCTTTACCGGCTGATCACCACGCTCGGCGCGTTGTTGAAGCTGTCGGTGCCGGAAGTGACGATGCGCTCGCCCGGCTCCAGTCCCTCGAGAATCTCCACCGTTTCCAGGCTGCTGACGCCGGCGCGGATCGGGCGGCGCTGCGCCAGACCGTCCTTCACCACGTAGGCGAAGTGCCCGCCGTCCGAATCCAGCCAGGAGCCGCGCGGCACCATCAGCACGTCCTTGCGCTGGTCGAGCACCACGCGCACCTGCATCCGCTGGTTCTGGCGCAGGCCCTCGGGCGTGCCGCCGGCGAAACGCACCCGCGCCGCCACTTCGCCGGCGACCACTTCCGGCGAGACCGCGCTGAGCGCTCCGCCCCAGTTGCTGCCGGCGCCGCTGATCTGTGCCGGCATGGCCACCGCCAGGTCGCGCGCCTCGCTTTCCGGCACCTTCATTTCCAGCTCCAGGTTGCTCAGGTCGATCACCGTCAGCAGCGGCGCGTCCACCGCCACGCTGGCGCGCTCGGCGGTCAGCAGCTGGCCGATCTGGCCGGTGACCGGCGAGCGCAGCTGCAACGCATCCACCTGCCGCTGCAACTCGGCCACCAGCAGGCTTTCGCGGTCGCGCGCCAGCTTCTTGCTCTGCACATCGAAGCGCATCTGCTCGGGTTCCAGCTGCAGCTCCTTGCGCGCGTGTTCCAGGTCGAAGTTGGCTTTTTCCAGGGCGTCCTTGGCGCGCAGCAGCGACAGCTCGGAGTAGGCGCCTTCGCGGAAGGCCTTGTCGCTGCGCTGCACTTCGCGGTCGGCGGTGCGCTGGTCGACCTGGGCGCGATCGAAATTTTCCTGCACCGTCATCTGCTGCTTGCGCGCGTCCAGCTCGGCCCGCTGGTAATCCACCTCAAAGCCGCCCAGCGCCGCCTGTTCCTGCGCCAGCTTGCTGTTCAGCTCGGGGCTGTCGATGCTCGCCACGACCTGGCTCTGCTGCACCCGGTCGCCGGCATGCACCTTGAGCGTGACCGTGCCGGCGGACGGCGCGTACAGGGTCGGGCTGTCGGCAGCGACCACTTGAGCCTCGGCTGCAATATCGCGGGTGAAGTCGCCGCGCGTCACGGTGCCGAAGCCGAGCCGCGAGGCGCTGACCGAGGATTGCGCCGACATCAGGCGCGCAATGCCGGGCGCCGTCAGACCGATCAGGCCCAGAACCAGCAAGCCGGCCGCGATCCACGGCGCCCGGCGGCGCCAGTTGCCGGCGGCTGCAAGCGGAACATCCTGGGCCGAAGTGTCACGAAACATCGTCTGGCCTCCCGGCCGTGCAAAACCCCGCGTAAGCCTTATAGGCGCAAGCCCCGTGCCGCCTGTGGTGTGCTTTCATCATATTGATATTGC
This sequence comes from Verrucomicrobiota bacterium, assembly GCA_903970595.1. Taxonomy (GTDB): domain Bacteria; phylum Pseudomonadota; class Gammaproteobacteria; order Nevskiales; family Nevskiaceae; genus Nevskia. Next base: position 1,367 of record CAJCJI010000349.1, on the reverse strand, counting down.
TCATGTTTATTTGCCGGTACCGCCCTGGGCCGTGTCCGCGGACAGACCGCCGGACACTGCGCCGGACACCCCGGCGGACGGCCTCAACGGCGCGGCGCCATCGACCAGGAACCGGTCGACGGCGTCCAGGTCGGCTTCGCCGAGCCGCCCGGCGAGCTGCTTCAGGGTCAGCGAGCTGGTCAGGTAGTCGTAGCGCGACTGGTAGTAGCTGCGCAGGGTGTCGTAGTAATTAGTCTGGGCCTGCAGCAGCTGGAACTCGGTGCGGCTGCCGATCTCCAGGCCAGCGCGGTCGGCGTCAAGCGCCGCCAGGTTGGACGTCACCGCCTGCTGGCCGCTGCGGATCTTGTCGATGCCGGACACGACCCCGCGATAGGCGTTGTGAACCTGGTGCTCCACGCTGCGGCGGTCGCCCTCGTATACCGCCCGCAGTTGCGCATAGGTGTTGCGCGCCTGGCGCACCAGGGAGGCCACGGTGCCGCCCTGGAACAGCGGCCAGTCCACCACCAGGCTGACGTGGTCGTCGCGCTCGTTGTCGCCGAACTGGCTGGAGTACTCGTACTTGCTGACCGCGCCCTGCAGCGCCAGCGTCGGCAGCGCCTTGGCGCGGTTGGCGCTGATATCGCGCTGCGCCGCCTGCGCCTGCAGGTCCGCCGCGTTGAGCGCGTAGTTGTCCTGCAGCGCGCTTTGCACCCACTCGTCGGCGCGCGCCGGGTCCGGCGGCGACAGCGGGATTTCCTCTTTCAGCGGGGCGAGGGTTTGCACTTCGCGCGCGGTCAGCTCGCCCAGCGCGCGGCGCGCATCGTCCAGCGCCGACTCGGCGTCGATGACGCTGGCCGCGGTGACGTCGTAGAACGACTGCGCCTCCTTCACATCGGTCTGCGGCGACAGGCCGCTATCGAGCCGCGCACGCGCCTGCCGCAGCAGCTCGCCGTAGGCGTCGCGCTCAAGTTGGTTGGTGCGCAGCGTGTCGACCGCCGATAGTACGTTGAAGTACGCCGTGGCGACGCGCAGGATGAGGCTCTGCTGGGCGTCGCGGTAGACCGCCTCGGCCTGGGCCACCTGCAGGTCCGCCTCCACCAGCTTATGGAACGACTGGAAGCTCCAGATCTGCTGGTTCAGGCTCAGCGCGTAGATCGCGGTGTTGCCGGCCTGCGGGCCCTCGGACGAAGCCGTGGCGCCCGAACCCGGCAGCGTGACCGAGGCATTGCCCGATTGCGCCAGGCTGATCTTGTCGCGCGCCAGGTTGGCGTTGGCGTCGAGTTGCGGCAGGAAGGCGGCGAGCGCCTGCGGCCGCGCCTCGATCGCCGCGCCGCGCTGGTACAGGGCCGCCTGCAGCACGGTGTCCTGCGCCTGTGCCTGGTGGTAGC